>NZ_LMCU01000001.1:1327279-1653303 GCF_001424905.1 Leifsonia sp. Root112D2 | reverse complement strand
GCGTTGTCGCCATCGAAGCCCTGGCTCGAAAGCAGCTCACGGACCTCAAGCTCGACGAGCTCCATGATCTCTTCGTCATCGACCATGTCGGCCTTGTTCAGCGCGACCAGCAGGTACGGCACGCCGACCTGCTTGGCGAGCAGAACGTGCTCACGGGTCTGAGCCATCGGGCCGTCGGTGGCGGCGACCACGAGGATCGCACCGTCCATCTGAGCGGCGCCGGTGATCATGTTCTTGATGTAGTCAGCGTGACCGGGAGCGTCGACGTGCGCGTAGTGACGCTTCGGGGTCTCGTACTCGACGTGCGAGATGTTGATCGTGATGCCGCGCTGGCGCTCCTCGGGAGCGGAGTCGATCGATGCGAAGTCGCGCTGCACGTTGACCGCCGACGGGTACTTGTCAGCAAGTACCTTCGAGATCGCTGCCGTGAGCGTGGTCTTGCCGTGGTCGACGTGACCGATCGTTCCGATGTTTACGTGCGGCTTGGTCCGCTCGAACTTGGCCTTGGCCACTGTGGGTCCTCCTCGGGACTCTGGTGCAGGCACGCGGATTCATCTTCCGAGTGCACTGCGGGTTTGGAGTGTGTACCTATGTTACGCGAACCGGCTGGATCGCATAGTTGCGGGCGTTATTCGCCCTTGTTCTTCTGGATGATCTCGTCGGCCACAGCCTTCGGAACCTCCGCATAGCTCTCAAAGGTCATCGAGTACACCGCACGTCCCGAGGTTTTCGACCTCAGGTCGCCAATGTAACCGAACATCTCCGACAGCGGGACGTGCGCGCGAATCACCTTGACTCCGCTGGCGTCCTCCATGGACTGGATCTGACCACGACGCGAGTTGAGGTCGCCGATGACATCACCCATGTATTCCTCAGGGGTGCGCACCTCCACGGCCATCAACGGCTCGAGCAGAACCGGATTCGCCTTCCGAGCGGCTTCCTTGAAGCCCATCGAGCCGGCGATCTTGAACGCCATCTCCGAGGAGTCGACGTCGTGTGCGGCGCCATCAAGCAAGCTTGCCCTGACGCCGACCATTGGGTAGCCCGCAAGTACACCGACCTGCAGGGCATCCTGGATGCCCGCGTCGACCGAGGGAATGTACTCCCTGGGCACGCGACCTCCGGTGACCTTGTTCTGGAATTCGTAGCTCTTGTCCGGCGTGATCTCCATCGGCTCGATCGCGATCTGAATCTTCGCGAACTGGCCGGATCCACCGGTCTGCTTCTTGTGCGTGTAGTCGTGCTTCTCGACGGCGCGCTTGATGGTCTCGCGGTACGCGACCTGCGGCTTGCCGACGTTCGCCTCGACGTTGAATTCCCGCTTCATGCGGTCGACGAGGATGTCGAGGTGAAGCTCACCCATTCCCTTGATGACCGTCTGACCGGTCTCCTGGTTCTGCTCCGTGCGGAACGTGGGGTCTTCCTCGGCGAGCTTCTGGATGGCGACACCCAGCTTCTCCTGGTCGGCCTTCGTCTTCGGCTCGATGGCGACCTCGATCACCGGCGCCGGGAACGTCATCGACTCGAGCACGACCTGGCTGTTCGGGTCACACAGCGTGTCACCTGTGGTCGTGTCCTTGAGGCCGATGACCGCGTAGATGTGACCGGCGGTCACGAAGTCCACCGGGTTCTCCTTGTTGGCGTGCATCTGGAAGATCTTGCCGATGCGCTCCTTCTTGCCCTTGGTCGAGTTGATGACCTGGGCACCGCTGTCGAGACGGCCCGAATACACGCGAACGTAGGTGAGGCGACCGAAGAACGGGTGCACAGCAACCTTGAACGCGAGAGCGGCGAACGGCTCCGTGGCATCCGCGTGGCGAAGGATGATCTTCTCTTCATCGCGAACGTCGTGCGCCTCGATGGCGGGAACGTCGAGCGGCGACGGCAGGTAATCCACAACGGCGTCGAGCATGGGCTGAACGCCGCGGTTCTTGAACGCCGAACCGCACAGCACGGGGTAGATCTCGCTGTTGACGGTGAGCTTGCGGATGGCGCCCTTGATCTCCTTGACCGTGAGCTCCTCGCCACCGAAGAACTTCTCGAGCAGCGCGTCGTCGGTCTCGGCGACGGTCTCGAGCAGCGCGGTGCGGTACTCCTTGGCCTTGTCGACGAGGTCGGCCGGAATCTCTTCGATCGCGTAGTGCGCGCCCATCTCGACGTCACCCTTGGAGTCACCACGCCACGTGAGCGCACGCATCTCGACCAGATCGACGACACCCTCGAAGTTGGACTCGCTGCCGATCGGAAGCTGCAGAACCAGCGGCTTGGCGCCGAGACGGCTCACGATGGTGTCGACCGTGTAGTAGAAGTCTGCGCCGAGCTTGTCCATCTTGTTGACAAAGCAGATGCGCGGAACGTCGTACTTGTCGGCCTGGCGCCACACGGTCTCACTCTGGGGCTCAACGCCCTCCTTGCCATCGAAGACGGCAACGGCGCCATCGAGCACGCGAAGCGAGCGCTCCACCTCCACGGTGAAGTCGACGTGGCCCGGGGTGTCGATGATGTTGATCTGGTTCTTGTCCCAGAAACACGTCGTCGCGGCGGACGTGATGGTGATGCCACGCTCCTGCTCCTGCGCCATCCAGTCCATCTGCGAGGCGCCGTCGTGCGTCTCACCGATCTTGTGCGTGATGCCCGTGTAAAACAGGATGCGCTCGGTCGTCGTTGTCTTGCCGGCATCGATGTGAGCCATGATGCCGATATTGCGGACCTTGTTCAGGTCGGTGAGCACGTCAAGTGCCACGGGGTTCCTCCGAAAGGGGTTGTATTGGGTATCTCCGCCGGTTGAGGAGCGAGGAACGAGGGTCTCGAAACCACAGGGCGCGGTTTCGAGACGGTCGCTTCGCGACCTCCTCAACCAACGGATAAAAAAGAACTGTTACCAGCGGTAGTGCGCGAAGGCCTTGTTCGACTCGGCCATCTTGTGCGTGTCTTCGCGACGCTTGACGGCGGCGCCGAGACCGTTGGATGCATCCAGAATCTCGTTCGTGAGGCGCTCCGTCATGGTCTTCTCGCGACGACCCTTGGCGTAGCTGGTGAGCCAGCGCAGCGCGAGCGTGTTGGCACGGTGCGGCTTGACCTCGATCGGAACCTGGTAGGTGGAGCCACCGACGCGGCGGCTCTTGACCTCGATGGTGGGGCGCACATTGTCGAGCGCCTTCTTCAGCGTGACAACGGCATCCTGTCCATTCTTGGCGGCAACGCCCTCGAGTGCGTCGTAGACGATGCGCTCGGCGAGGCCCTTCTTGCCGTCAAGCAGAATCTTGTTGACGAGCTGGCTGACGATGGGGGCGCCGTATACGGGATCGGCGACAACGGGGCGCTTGGGGGCTGGACCCTTGCGAGGCATTACTTCTTCTCCATCTTCGCGCCGTAACGGCTGCGAGCCTGCTTGCGGTTCTTCACGGCCTGGGTGTCCAGTGCGCCGCGAACGATCTTGTAACGAACACCGGGGAGGTCCTTCACGCGACCGCCGCGGACGAGCACCATCGAGTGCTCCTGCAGGTTGTGACCCTCGCCAGGAATGTAGGCGGTGACCTCTGTGCCGTTGGAGAGCTTGACACGGGCCACCTTGCGCAGAGCCGAGTTCGGCTTCTTGGGGGTGGTCGTGTAAACGCGGGTGCACACGCCGCGCTGCTGGGGGTTGGACTTCAGGGCGGGCGCCTTGGTCTTGGTGACCTTGGGGCTGCGGCCCTTCCGAACCAACTGCTGAATGGTTGGCACTGAGTTACTCCTTATATGTACTGCACGGTGACAGATGTTGCTGTGTAGCTTTTACTGGACCTGACGGCGGCACAGAACACACAGGAAATGGATTCTGATTCGCTGGCAGATATGCCGTGGGGGTCGTATTGAACGGCCCTACATGGATCAGTGGCGTGGACGTGAACTCCGTTGTACTTTCAGGCACAACACGAGCGCACGGCAAAGCGCACACCCGAAGAATACTAGTCTTCTGCGGGCCGCCGGTCAAATGACGGATGCTGCGCCCGGCATCCGCCGCGGCATCCGCTCTCAGGGACTGATCGCCAGAAAAACGAACGACGCGAAGATGATGAGATGCACGAGCCCCTGCAGCCTGGTTGCCCGCCCCGGAATGACCGTGAGCGTCGCGACGGCGACGGTGAGCACGAGCAGAACGATCTGCAGCGGGCCGAGCCCGAGGGTGAGGGGCCCGGGTAGCCAAATGCTGAGCACGGCGAGCACGGGGATGGTCAGCCCGATGCTGGCCATGGCAGATCCAAAAGCAAGATTCAGGCTGGTCTGGATGCGATTCTGCAGCGCCGCCCTGGATGCCGCGATGCCTTCAGGCAGCAGCACGAGCAGTGCAATCACGACGCCGACGAACGAGTTCGGGATGCCCGCAGCCTCGACGCCCGCCTCCAGTGCCGGCGACACGGCCTTCGCGAGCCCCACGACCGCGATGAGCGATACCAGCAGCAGGCCGAGGCTGAGCATGGTGGCCTTCAGCGTCGGCGTCGGCGCATGCTCGTTGCCGTCGATCGCCTCCCCCGACGTGGAGACAGGGAGGAAGAATTCCCGGTGCCGTCTGGTCTGCGTGAGCACGAACGCGGCGTAGAGGGCGAGCGCGGCAACGGCGACGAAACCGAGCTGGGACGGCGTGAACTGCGGGCCGGGCTCGCTGACGGTGAAGGTCGGCAACACCAGGGTGATGGTGGTCAGCGTGGCAACGATACCGAGGGCCGCCCCCGTTCCCTCCGGATTGAACCGCGGCAGGTTGTGCCGTATCGAGCCGAGCAGCAAGGAGATTCCCACGATGCCGTTGCACGTGATGATCACGGCGGCGAAGACGGTGTCACGGGCGAGAGTGTCTGTTCCCGGCTTACCGGATGCCATCAGCGTGACGATGAGAGCGACCTCGATGATCGTGACCGCGACAGCCAGCACCAGGGATCCGAACGGCTCACCCACCCGGTGTGCCACAACCTCGGCGTGGTGCACGGCGGCGAGCACGGCCGCGATGAGAACGGCGCCGACCAGAATCACGATGACAAGGGTCAGGCTGCGTTGCCAAGTCGCGATGAGGGCTATGGCGGCGAGGATCGGCACGACGATCGTCCAAGAGGAACGGATCCGTGCCGCCATGCGCAAGCTCCCTCTGCTGCCGCTGGGGGTCGAACGGGCCGCCGCAACCCTTCAATGGTACCGGCAGGACGAGTAGGCGGACCTAGCCGCAAGCCCTATTTGGTCGTCTGAGCGAGAGAGGCGGGCAGTTCGGGCACGGGAGAAGGCGATGTAGACGCTCGTGGTCGGCTTCTTCGTGGTGACCGACCACGCCTGTGCAAGCGTGTAGTCGAAGATCGCTTCGAGATCGCCCGTGAAACTCGCGCCGACTGCGCCTTCTCAAGCAGCACGGCCGTGTTCCCGTACATCTTTCGTTCCTTTCACATCGATCGGTGCCCTGAGCCAGAGGGGGCGTGGCCGAGCCCCAAAACGGAACCCGACCACGCCCCCTTCCGGTGTGCGTGTGGTGCGGTGATTAGCCGCCGATGCCCTTGGCCAGCTCGCTGTCCACGTTCTGCAGAGCATCCGCAGCCTTCGTCAGGAACTGCGACATCCCATCAAGACCATTCACGGCCTCCGTTGTGCCCTTCGTGAACTGCTCGTACGAGCCGTGAAAAGCACCCGACGCCGCATCCGTCACAAAGCCACCCTGAACCAGACCATTCACCAACGACTGCAGCTCGTGCAGCTTCGAGGTGATGTCATCCTTACCCGTCGTCAAACGGTTGGCGGCATCCGTCATCTCGCCATAAGTCACATTCATGTTCGCCATGAGGTAGTACTCCTTTTCTTACATTGAGGGGCCGACCCCCTCAGGCCAACCAACTACGTCAACGCTATAGGCAGGCCACGGTGGGCGGAATGGGCAGGACTGCCCATGCCCCGAATCAGGCGAAGCCCTCCGCGGAGCCCAGCCCCTCCCCGGCTCGCCAGTACTGGCGAGCCGCGGCCACCGCCGCCACGAGCAGGGCCAGGGCTATCACGAGAAGGATCGCGCAGATCAGCGGGCTGCCCAGCAGGGCCGGTATCACGCTCACCCCTGCGAGACCACCGCCGATCATGGCAAGCCAGCCATCGATGCGCCAGCGGTAGCTGAACCAGCGCCAGAACGGGCTGGCCGCCTCGGCGCCCTGAAGACGCGGGTCATTGCTGCGCTGCATCGAGAGGTAATGCTGCTTCTTGACGAGCGATACCGCCATGAGCCCGGCGATTCCAGCCGCGAGCCCCCCATACATTCCGCAGAGAACGAAGACGTAGTCGCGCGCATCCGATTCGACGCCCATCGGCCAGCCTCCTGCCCCCGCGCTGATCAGCGGAACGACCAGCAGCAGAATCCAGAACAGAACGGCAACCAGCAACCACAGCACGTGGGTGCGCGCGGGAACGACCGCATAATTCGCGACGATGCTGCCGCCCACGCGGTTGGAGGTGGAGAGGCCCATGCGGCCCCGGCTCATGAAATAGCCGGGAAACAGAAAGCAGCTGGCCACGAGCAGAATACCGGCTGGAATCGCGAGAAACACTCCGCCTTCGCTCACGGTGTCTTCGGTCAGCAGCAGCCCTCCGCGCACCTTGGTGTCATTCGAGAGCGAACCGTGATCGATGGGCAAGCTGAAATACCACATCAGAACGACGACGGATGCTACCGCCACCACCGCGATGACGATGCCGATCACCAGAAGCACCCGACCCACGCGAGCGCTCGTTGCAGACTTAGTCGCCATCGAGCGACCTCTGCACGGCGAAAACGGCCTGGGCGACGTCGAAGTTCCACACGAGGGAAGCGATCATCGTGTCGAAGAGCTCGATGAACAGCCCGGACTGCGGAACCATCGGGGCCGAGATCGTGATGTAGAGCAGCTCGTCGGCGTCGGGGGCGGGTGTCCAGTACTCCGCCATCAGAGACGGCGTCGTCTCGGCGACATAACGCTGCTGCTCCGTCGTCGCGATGCGTGCCATCACATCGCCCGAGTCGAGACTCAGGATCTCCGCGGTGGGAAATCCCTTCGCGAGCCGTTCCGCTGCAGCAAGCGCCGTCGCATCCTTCACCTCGTTCGGCCAGGAGCGGCGCTTGGCCATCAGCGCCGCCGGGAACGGGGCGCCGGGCAGCAATTCGATCGAGAGCGAGAACGAAAGCGCGCCCTCTGCGGCCGCCTTCTCGGCCGTCTCGACGAGCTCATTCCTCAGCTGGATGCGACGGCGCGCGAGGCGGTCATCGGCACCGAGCTGCTGCTTGACGAGCGCGCTGATGCGCTTCTTCATCGCATCCGAGTCGTTCAACGGAATCGACGCCCACGTGCCGGGCAGAATCAGACTGAAGTCTCCGGCGCCCATGCGCACCTGCCTGGTCTCGGTCATGCCTTGACCAATTCGACGGAGATGGATGCGGCGATTTTCATGGTGTCTTGAATGATGTCCTCATATGTCCCCGGCGTCTCGGCCGTGAAGATGCATTCGACGAATTGTGTGCTGTGCGGCGGGAACACGCCTATCACGGTGCGTTCCTCGAGCTGGGTCTCCTCATCGCCGAGCTCGGTGTGGGAGATGAGGTTGTATGCCCCCACCGCCAGGCCGGCGGCGACCGGAACGGTCCAGGTCTGCACGGCCTGGTAACGCGTTCCGGGCTCAATGCGTCCGTCGTCTTCGGCGAGCTCCGCGAGGTAGGTCTCCTCGTCCTGTCCCTCGGCGAGATCCGTCAATCGAAAGCCCAGCACTGAATCCACGCGGCCCGAGTCAGGGTCCCTGATCCACACCGCAGCCGTCATCGACGGGTCCTGTATGCGCACCAGCGAACCGTGCACCGCCTGCAGCCGCTCGGTCAGCGAGGTGCGTGCCGAGGCGGTGGCCGCGAGCTGCTGTGCAAGGCCGCGGGCCCAGACCACACCCGGTGCGGCCTCGAGATCTACCTGGTACCAGCTCTCTGGCAGGCCGATATCGTAATCTGCGATGACCCGATCGCGACGGTTGGCATCGAACATGAGCTAGGTGGTTCCCCCCGTTGTGGTGTCGGCCGACGGTACTACTTTAGACACACGCAGCGGCGCTGCCGCCGAGCTGCCAACGGACTAGTTTCCGGTGATGTGGTGAACCGTGCCCGCGGTGCTCTTGATGGCGTCGACGGTCGGTCCACCGAGATAGTTCGTCGGATCACTCGCGTAGCCGCCCGGGTCACTCACGATGTTGCTGACAGCGTTGCCCGTCTGAACGGCCTGCACCGTCGTGGGAATGGCGACACGAGCGAGCGTCATCGGATCACGCAACACCGAAGGATTCATTCCGACGAGCTTCCACGTTGCGAGCGTGTCGCTGTTGATCTTCAGGGCGTTCTTGATCGGGTTGCCTGGGCCGGCCTCCTTGAGCATCTTGATGAAGTTCGCCTTCGTGAACTCGCTCGCATCGTTGATGATTCCCTTGGGAACAAGCGCCTTGAACGGTTCCTTGAAGAGGTCTTTGAATCCCATGCGCATCCGCTTGCTCGCCGAAACGAGTTCGGGGGCGATGCTCTCGCCGTTCTTGAGCTTCAGGATGCCCTTCATGCGGTTGAGTTTCGCCGAATCTCCCACAAGGCTCGGCACGGTCTTCATGATCACGGCGGACTTGCCGAGCTTGGCAAGGTGGCTGATGAGAGCGCCGCCGAAGAAGGTGAGCACGACTCCACCCGCTGCCATGAGTACATCGCCCCAGCTGCCGTCGCCGGCAATCACGGCAACGATCGAGTCGACGAGTTCGAGCACGGCGCCGATCGCCGCGAGCACGATGAGAACCTGGCCGAGAATCGGAACCCAGCTCAGGAAGATGGCCAGGACGCCCGCCCACTTGCAGATCGTCTTGAACGCGTCGTACAGCTTGGAACCCCAGTTGTCCCACCAGCTGTCCTTCAGGCCGTGGTTCTTCTTGCCGTCGACGACCTCGACGATGGACTTGATGGCGGCGTCTGCCGCGGTGTTCTTCTTGTCCCGCGCGGTGCGCCACTCGTCGTGGGCGGCGCCCAGCTCTTTGCCTGCCTGAACGGCATCGTCGTGGGCCTTGTTCGCCGCGGTCTGGTCGGCATCCTTGCTGTCTGCCGTCGAGCTCTCCGCTGTCTGCTTGGCCGTGGCATCCGCTCGGCTGGCATGGTCGGCCTGCTCCTGCTTCGTGCCGATCTTCTTGATGGCGGCATCGGCCTCGTCCTGCGCGGTGCGCAGCACAGAAGAGTATGTGATGAGAGCGGTCGCCGTCTGGTGGTAGCGGTCGTGCGCCTTGTTGATGTCCTTGGCGACTTCCTCGGCCTTGTCGCGCAGCTTGTCGGTAGCCTGGCTCTTCATCGTGTCGACGTCGTGAATCTTGTTCAGGGTCGTCACCGAGCGCGCAATGGCGTCAGCAATGTTGAGGTAGTGCTGGGCCTTCGTGGCGAGGTGGTCGGGCTCACCCTTCAGCGGCTCGAATTCGTTGTCGCTCATCGTCTCAAGTCCTTCGCTCGCTCGGCCTATTTGGCATTCTTCGGCTTCGGGGCCGGGTATTTCTCCGCGCCCTCTTTGGCCGCATCCTCCAGTGCCTTCGCCAGCCCGGCATCCACCTGGGTGAAGCCGTCAGAGATGGCCTTGACCTGCTGCTGCAGGGCCGCGACATTGTCTGTCATCTTCTGCCGCTTGTCGTTCCACTTATGAGCGAAGTCGCGCACGTGACCGTGTAGTCCGTCGTGACCGGTGGCATCCGCGACGCTGTCGCTGAAGTCGTCGGCATTCTTGAACTCGGCAACAACAGCGTCAAGGTCGTCCTTGAGCTGGGTCAGGAGCTGCAGATCGAGTTTGAGATCGCTCACGGATGTCCCCCATGTGGTTTTACGCCGACCGGTCGGTGTGGCGGCAGTGATAACTGGCTAAGAAACACGGTACTGGGTGGGCCCCGTTGTGCACGATGGGGAGCACTGCCCATGCGGTGGGGCTTTGGCGCTGAGCGGGCAGGGGCTCACGCGCCGTCGGGGAGCGGCAGCTGCACCCGGGCGAACTGGCCCTTGGCGATGTACACGCCGCGACCGGGCGGAAACTCGGAACGGTTCAGGCGCGGCAGCGGGGTTTTGAGCAGAATATCGCCCTCGATCGAATCGGGCTGCAGCAGCAGTCCGCGGCGACCGTTCTTCACCTCGCCGAGCAGCGGCCACGAGGAACCCCACGCGCTCGTCTCGTTCTCGGCGATGAGGAAGTGATCGCTGCGGCGGGTGGCCTTGGTGAGCTCGACGATCGCCGAGTCGGCCGGGGTCTGCAGAAAGTCGCCGATGGCCTCGATGAAGACGGCGATGCGACCCTCGGTGTCCTGGTCGGAGACGGCCGCGGCCAGATCTTTGGCGAGAGCCGCCACTGCCTCGACCGTGACGGCCGCCTCCGTCCAGTCGACGAGCTTGGTCAGCGGCGAGCGCGCGTTGCCGAAGTAGTACATGCGTACCTCGGGGTCGAAGCGACGCATCGATTCGGCGATGGCCCGCAGCGCCGTCGTGCGCCCGCTCGCGGGTGGGCCCGCGAGCAGCATTGTGCCGGTCGGGTCGAAACCGAACGGCCCGAGGTCAAGATCGCTGATGCCCAGCACCGGGAATTCCTTGACCGAATCGGGCAGGTTCGTCGCCGCGTATTCCTTGGGCAGCGAGCCGATCGCCGGTGCCTCCGGAACGTTCGCGCGGCGCATCGCCTCGGCAAGCTTGCGCGTCGCGGTCGACTGGTCGGAGACCGACGACGAACCGCCGAGAATCGCGATCTGCGTCTCGGCGCCGTCGACGATGGCGCGACCGGCGGGTGACTTCGTGCTCAGGATGTCGCCGGGCACGTCGAGCATGCCGTAACCGTCGTCCGCGAGCCGCAGCACCACCTTGCGCTGGATGGTCGAAGAGATCGAGGCGGGCACGGCGCCGGCCCGGTCGGCCGTGAGTGCGATGTGCATGCCCAGCTGGCGGCCGTCGGAGAGGATGTCCTTGAACACGTCGTACCAGATCGAGCGCCCCGCGGGAATCTCGAAGTCGTTGCGGAAGTTCGGGAACCCGTCGATGAGCAGCAGGATGCGCGGCTCGGCCGGCTTGCCGGCCAGCGTTCGGTATTCGCTGATGCTCGAGGCGTTGGCCTCTGCGTAGCGGGGCTTGCGGTCGTCGAGCACGCCCTGCAGCATGCGGAACAGCCGGATGATGCGTTCCGCGTCGTCGCCGTTGATGATGGAGCCGACGTGTGGGAGCTGCTCAAGCATCCGCAGGCTGCCGGAGCCGAAATCGAGACCGTACACCTGCACGGGGCCGCCGCGCGGCGTGATGGCCGCGGCGCTGGCGAGCGTGCGCAGCACGGCCGACTTGCCACTACCGCCGGTGCCGAAAATGGAGATGTTGCCGTCGACATCCGGCTGGAAATACACCGGCACTTGTTGCTGGCGCTCGGCGATGTCGCTGACGCCGAGCAGCAGCTCGGAGTCGGTGCGCTGGCGCAGCAGACCGAGGTCGTATGCGCTGGCCAGCTCGTCGAGCCACGGTCGGCGCGGCGCGGGAATGCTCGCGAGTTTCTGGGCACCGATGATGGATGCCACGAGCTTCTGCTGGTCGGTCGGGCCGAGATCTTTGATCTCCTCCACATCGGGCCGGCCGGGTTCCTCCCAGCGGTTCTCGCCACCGAAGCGCAGCTCTGCCACTTCGATGTCGGCGCGCTCGGGTTCACGGCTGGTCCAGCCGCCGGCGTAGCCGGACTGGAACTGCACGAGACGGCCGGGGCCGGTCTTGGCCACGCCGCGACCGGGAATGCCCGGGTCGAAGTGCGCGGCGTCTTTGATGCCCACCACGTCTTGGCTGTCCGACTCATCGGCCATCCGCAGTGCGATGCGCATATTGGTGTTGGCGCGCAGATTGTCCTTGATGACACCGGCGGGGCGCTGCGTGGCCATGATGAGGTGGATGCCGAGCGAACGACCGCGCTGGGCGATGTCGACCACGCCGTCGACGAACTCCGGCACCTCACCGGCGAGCGCCGCGAACTCGTCGATCACGAGCACGAGGGCGGGCGGGCTCTCGGGGTCGCCGCGCTTCTCCAGCTCGAGCAGGTCCTTGGCCTTCTTACGGTTGAGCAGGTGCTCGCGGTAGTGCAGTTCAGCACGCAGGCTGGTGAGGGCGCGGCGCACCAGGTGCGGGCTGAGGTCGGTGACCAGACCCACGCAGTGCGGCAGGGTGACGCAGTCGGCGAAGGCCGAGCCGCCCTTGTAGTCGACGAAGAGAAAGGTGACCCGGTCGGAGCTATACTCGGCGGCCATGCCGAGCACCCACGCCTGCAGAAACTCGCTCTTACCGGCGCCGGTGGTGCCGCCCACGAGGGCGTGCGGCCCCTGCGTACGCAGGTCGAGGTGCATGGCATCGACGCCGGAGGATCCGATGATGGCGCGCAGCTTGCCGGCCCTGCGCGGCTTGAGCGGCCCACCCGAGCGGTCGTGAATGGATGCGTTCTGCCGCCACCGGTCAATCACCGCATCGCTCGCCTCGATCATCTCGTGGCCCAGCAGGGCGATCATCGAGACCGAGCGCGGCAGATCGCTGGAGTCGGCCACGAGAGCACCGGCGTCGATCACGGGAGCCATGCGCTTGGCGAAGTCGAGCGCCACCTCGGAGTCGACCTGCTCCGTCACCACATCGGTGATGGTTTCGCCGAGCCGCACGAAACCGACCGTTGCCGTTCCCGGCTCCCCGCCTTCAGACTCGCTGCCGAGTTCGAGATAGGTGCGGCAGACGGCGGGGAGGGCGGCAACGTCGGGAGCGATCCAGATCGGGTAGACCCCGGCATCCGCTGCCATCTCGGCCAGCTGCACGAGCCGGGCGCGGTCGACGGCCACGTCGTCGGAGATGAGCACGACTATGGCGGGAATCGGGGAGGGCGTTCCCTGCACGGTCTTGGCTGCGCCCACCTCGGATCCGCGCTCGATGGCCGCATCGTCCTGCACCATGGCGCCACGACGCTGGGCGGTCGCCTGGGCCGTGGCAAAGCGCTGCTCGATCACGCCCTCGATGGCGGAGAGCACCGTGGAACCGCTGGTGGCGCTGTCGGCCAGGTGACTGCCCTCGATGGGGCTGTGTGGCGAGGAGGTATGCGGAATCCACTTGAGCCACTCGAGTTCGCGCGACCAGCGCGGCGTGACGAGCGAGGCCACCACGAGTTCGGCCGGCGAATGCAGCGCGGTGAGCTGCACCAGGATCGAGTTGATCGAGCCCATCGCCTGCGCGGGCGAACCGGCGACACCGAGCGCCCCCGACTCGAAGAGGTTGTCGATGAGCGGCACCCCGGCGATGTATTTGTGCTCGTCGATCACGGCGTCCAGGCGCTCCTGGTACTCGGGCAGCATGTCGCCGCTGCCCCCGCTCTGCACCGTGTTGCGCGACTTCATGGTGCCGATGCCGAGTCGCACGTTCAGGAACGACCAGTGCTCGGGCCGGCGCGTCCAGAGCAGCGGGCCACGGCGAATGGCGTGGTCGTAGGCGTCTTTCGTCGACGGCGACTCGCCGAGCCGCAGCCGATATTCGGTCTCACGCTCTTCCGCCAGCTGGGCGGTGAGCACCTCGAGGCGGCTGTCGAACTTGACTATCGCCTTCTTGAGTCGACGCTTCTCGCGTTTCTTCTGCGTGGCGAAGTTGCCGATCATCATGAGCGGCGACATGAGGCAGAAGAGCAGCGTCGATGGATTGCCCATGATGAAGAACATGGCGCCGCCCATGAGGAACGGCGTGATCATGGCCAGCAGCGGAAACGGCGGCTCTTCCTTCTCTGCCGGCACATCGGGGCCGGGGTATTCCTTGCCCGCGTAGCGCTGTTCCACCTTGGGTGAGCGGTTGAAGAAGATGGGGCCGGCCTTCGGCGCAGCGCCGGTCTGGGCAACGGTGCTCACGACAGTGACAAGCACCTGCGAGTCACCAATGAGCAACGTCTCCGATTTCTCGATGCGCAGCCGGGTGACGATGCCGCCGTCGACGACAACGCCGTTGGCAGAGCCGAGGTCGACCACCTCCACAACGTTCGAGACCTCGAAGCGCACGTGGCGCTTGGAGACGAGCTTGTCCTGCAGCACGATGTCGCAGGATGCCTCTCTGCCGAGCACCGTGGTGCCGGGGGCGAGGGCGAACTCGGCGCCGGCATCCGGACCGGTGAGCACCTTCAGCGTGGCGGCGGTGGGGGCTTTGCCCGTGGCGTTCGGGGAGTAGTAGACACCCGCATCGGCGAGTGCGACGGTGGCCCCGCTGCCGATCCAGGCCTCGCCGACGGGGGCATCCGGGGGCAGAATCAGCGCCTCGGGCTGCCCGGGAAGCGTGGCCGCAAGGGTGAGGCCACGATCGTCCACGTAGGCGGGGGCTGCGTCGCCGGTGGGGTCAAGGCGTTTGATGCTGGTGGCGATATCAGCGATGGATGCCGCGGCATCCGTGGTGACGACGATGTCGTCTGCCTGACCCGACGGCCTGGACAGCGTGAGCTTGAGGCGCATTCCTCCCCCTTCGCGGCCGCGCGCTCACGGCCCCGAAAGACACCCTACAGACTGCATACCCCGCGCAATATTCTTCGCCGGATGCGCCGGCTAGCGCCGAGGCCGCCTCGGCCGCTCCCACGGCCACTTCGGCGGGCCCTTCTCACCCACCCTGGATGCCAGCACGAGCATGTACGCGAGCGTCACCAGAAAGGCGAGCAGCCCGACCGCGGCCGGAAAAGGCGAGAGGAACGACCGGCCGACGAACAGGATGAAGCCGAAGGGGTCACCACGCCCGGCCGCGTAGATGGCGCCACCCAGCAGGGTGTACCCGAGGTAGGCCGCAATGCCGATTCCGAGCGCACCCGGCACCGAGACGCGCTGCTTCTCGACCGGGATGCGCAGGCCTATGGACAGCAGAGCGAAGAGCACGATGAGCGTGGCGATGCCGCTCATAACAGGCCCGACCACGAAGCCGGCATCCGCTTCGGGGATCACCTCGAGGTTGGTGTACAGGCTGATCTGGCCGAACACCGCGATGAGCAGCGCGAGGTAAAGCACCGTCGCAAAGACGGCGACAACCGCGGCATAACGACGAAAGTCGCTCATGATGTGGCCTTCATGCGCCGGCCGTCATATGTTGTGCGTCAGAGTCACGGTCGGCCGGCGACGGGCTGCCGATACTGCGGCCCCTCGGCGACCTCGCGGTCGTAGGCCTCGCGCGCCTCAATGTTGCGCGCACGCACCTTGCGGCCACGGGCTGCGATCCAGGCGCCGAACCACACGGTCACTTCGCGGGCCACAATTGCTGCAGCGAGGGTAAGCGGATGCGCCCACAACTGCCCCACAAACCGACCCACCTCCGACGGCGCCAGGTCCCACGCGTTCGTGAGCAGGGTTGCGCCGATGTAGCCGAAGTACACGATGACGCCCACGAAGAATCCGCCGATCACGTACCACCACCAGCCGCCGCGGTTGGCGATGGCGATGAGGAGGATGAACGCGAGGAAGAAGACTATCGCCGTGGCCCAGAATGCCGGTGTGACCACGTATCTCGTGAGGTCGTTGAACACATCGCCCTGGCGGTTGAGCGCAAAGATGCCGGTGACGACCAGCGCGTACACCACGGCGAAGACGACGGTGGCGAGCACGGCGATGAGTATTCCGGCGCCACGATTGCCCTTGTTCTTCGGCGGCGTCGGGGTGGAGACGTAGACGGTGCTCGCGGCGGGTGCGGCGACGGTTGCGGGCTTGGTTGTGGTCGGCCCGGTTGCGGCCGAGTCTGTTGTGGTCGGCTCGGCGGTCCAGGCGTTCTGTGCGGCCGGCGCGGCAGCGGCAGCAGGCGCCGCTGCGTACGTCTCGGTCGCGGCGGTGTCGTCGGAACGCCGCGTGGCGGCCTCGTCGCTCGCCTGGGTCTCCCCCGTTGCCGGCGCACTCACGTGCCCGCTGGCCGATCGCGGTTCTGCCGGAACGTTGACCTCACCGGTGAACGTGTCTTCGCTCGCTGCGCTTTCAGACGCGTCGGCCTCCTTCGCCCACTCGGGTTCGGCAGGAACGGAGCCCGCAGCAGTGTCGGGACTGCTCTCGTTCGCAGGGTCGTTTAGCGGTGACTCAGGCGTGGTGTTGCTCATGGTGTCACTCCTCGTTCGGCCCGCGCGGGCATGCTTACTGCTGACACTGTAGCAATCGGGAGCCCGAACGACCGGATGCCTCCCCGCAGTCGCGCGGGGAGGCATCCGTCACGCGGCGTGTCAGCCGGCGGGCGCGGGCGTCGACGTCGCGCTGTCGGAATAGAGGAAAACGTAGACGAAGCCGCTCAGAGTGGCTGTGACGGACGAGGAAGCATCCTGCGCATTGGTCGCATCGGTTCCGGCCGGCGGTTTCGTCGCGGCAGAAGCCGTGCTCGCCGTGCTCGTGAATTTATTGACCAGAAAAAGGCGCGAGCCGCTTTGTGCAGCCTTCGTGAAAGCGAGCACGTTCGAGTAGCTTCCTTTGAGCCCGACGGCTACCGGAATCGCAATGAAGTTCGCTCCAGTGACCTTCGGGTTTGTTTTCAGCTGAGGAGGGAGCGGGGCTGGCGGAGCCGCTGCAGCCGGCGCAGCGGTGGGCGCCGCCGTCGGTGCGGGTGTCGGCGTGGCCGTCGAGGCACTGGCCGCCGGAGCAGCAGCCGCAGCGGGGGCGGGCGGTGCGTATGGCTGAGCGTCGCTGATGGTGATGCTCGATACCGTGGCCTGTGATGTGCTCGAAGCCGAGATGAGCTGCTTGACGAACGTGTTCAATTCTGCGGAGCCCGGCACCGACTGCTGCAGCGTTGCCAGCTTGGCTTTAAGGTCGTCGATACCGGCATAGTCGCTCTTCAGTTTTGCCAGCGCGGTTGTCGCCTGCTCGTTTTGCTGTTGCACCGTCTGCCGTTGCGCATTCGCCGCGTCAACCGCCGCGAGTTGGGGTGCCACACCGACCAGCCAGCCGAGTCCGAGAACGGCAACGATAGCCACGGCCAGGCCGATCATCCAGAGTCTGTTGCTGCTCATAGTCCCTACTTCGCAATCTCAGCGAAGCGCTTCGAAAACGCTTCTTCGTTGATGTGCATGGTCACGTTCACGGTGTACCCATTCGGAATCTGAGTCGTCGCACCAGGAACCGCGTCCGCGAATCCGGGCAAGGTGTGCAGCGCTTCCAGCCACGCGACGACATCGGGGAGGGTTGGGCTGGCGACCGTCAGGGTGAGAGTCGCGATTCGTGTGGGCTGCAAGGGGGCCGCGGCCTGCCCATACGGCAGAAGCGGCGACTCAGAGTCGATGGTGACGACCGTCAGCGTCGATCCCGACGGAAGCGTCGCCTGAACCTTGTCGAGATACGGCTTCCAATCGATCTCGGTGGATGCTCCGACCTGCTGCGCCGCCTGGGCTGCCGCAACATCCGCCTGCACGCTGCGCACCTTGACGTATTTGCTCTGCATGGCCAGTAGATCCTGCGTGTGTGCTTGTTCCGCGGCCAGCTGCCGTTGCGCGTCGCCGGCAGAGTAGGCGGCAGCGGCTATTCCGGCAACGGTGATCACCAGAACGCCGACGAGCACGTAGAGAAGCAGCCGTCGGGTTCCCCGCGCCTTGATCTGGCCGTGAACCTCGACCGGCAGCAGGTCTGCCCGCGGCTCTGCACCGAGGATCAACGCATCGGTGGGGGTCTTCTTGCTCATACGTTGCTCCCCAATGCCAGGCCGAGGGCAACGGTCATGGCCGACGCGCTGGAACGCAGTTCGTCTGCCTTGAGGCTGCGCGACAGCGCCACCGATTGAAAAGGATCACCCATCACGACCGGAATACGCACCATCTCGCCCAATGCATGAGCAAAACCCTGGGTGGCGGCACCGCCGCCGGTCAGCACGACCTGACGCACCGGATCCTGCGGCCTGGTATTCGCAAAGTAGTTCACGGTGTTGCGCAGGCTCACCAACAGCTCGTTCGTCACCTCGTAGATGACCTCGACGGCTCGCTGTTCTTCGACCGAGCTGACCTGAGTGGCGCGTCCGAGCGAGATCTTGGTCGTGGCGGCATCCTGGGGGGTGAGTTCGAGCCTCGTCACGAGTGCCTGCGTGAGATCGTCGCTTCCGCTCGGAATGATGCGCACGAACTGCGGTACTCCGTTGGTGGCGACCACCACGGTGGTGGTGCTTGCACCGACATCGATCAGCGCGGTAGTGGTCTCGACCTTGGGCCGGGTAAGAAGCACTCGGCAGAGGGCAAAGGGAATGAGATCGACTTCCACCGGCGACAGACCCGCAAGCTGAACGGCCTTCACGTTGCCGAGCACGGCATCTTTGACCGCGGCAATCAGCAGGCCGTGAACGACGGGGCCATTCTCTCCTTCAGATTCGGAGACGGGGTAAAAATCGAGCAGCGCGTCCGCGACGGGCACCGGCAGGAGGTCCTGAACCTGAAACGGCAACGATTCCCGGATGCGCCGCAGCGACATCTTGGGAACCGTCAGATCCCGAGAGAGCACCCTCTGGTTGCCCATGCCGAGCACCACGTTCTTGCTCTTGAAGCCGCCCTTGGACCATACCTGCTTGAGCACCGAAGCCACCGTGTTGGCCTCGAGCACCTCGCCCCTGCTCACGGCGCCCTCGGGAAGGGCCGCCTCGTAGACACGCAGCACCGTCGGTCGCGCCTTGTCTGCATCGCTCACTTCGACAGCGCGCAGTGAACTGCTGCCGATATCGACGCCGACGACAGTGTTAGCCACTATTCATACCCCCTCACGATTCGCGCCGTGCGAACCGCTAAGCCAATCCAACGAGCGACAGATAGCCGTTCATGATGATGTTTCCGAAGAAGATGCCTACCCACGCGCCGCCAAGCATCCACGGGCCGAATGGAATTCCGCTGCCGCGCTTCGCTCGGCGCAGCGCGAGCAGCGCGATGGCGTAGAGGCCACCGAGCAGAAAGGCGGCGAATGCGCCGACAACGAGCTGCGGCCATCCGAGAAACTCGAGAAACAGGCCGAGCACACCCGCAAGCTTCACATCGCCGAGGCCCATTCCACCGGGACGCACGATGGCGAGTATCGCGTAGAGCACGAAGAGCGCCGCGCATCCGATGCCGGCAGAAATCAGGGCGCCGAAATTGCCGACTACTATCCCTGCCGCGGCCAGAAGGGCGGCCCCGACGATGTAGCTGGGCAACACAAGCCGGTTGGGCAGGGTGTGCGTATCGATGTCGATGAGCGCGAGGGCAACGCTCACTGCCGCCAGATACAGGAATGCCACCAACACGAGGATGCGCGCCGCGAATGTCCCTCCGCTTGCCGATTCTCCCGAAGCGCCTACCAGATCGGCACCGAGCCACCACCACGCGACCGCGGCGAAGAACAGCGCCGTGCCGAGTTCGACCAGCGGGTACCGACGAGAAATGGGTGCCGAACAGCTGCGGCATCGCCCGCGCAGAAGCAACCACGACAGCATCGGAATGTTGTCATAACCGCGAATGAGCGCACCACAGCGCGGGCACGCGCTTGGCGGCGAGACTATCGATTGCTTCAACGGAACGCGGTAGACGACCACGTTGAGAAACGAACCGATCAACGATCCAAAAACTCCAATAACGATGGCCACGACGATCACCCTCCGACGCCGACATCACGGATGGAGGTCTGAGTTCCGATCATGCTGGCACCAGGCGCACCCGCATTCGTCGGATTTCCCAGGTCGAGATCGAAGCCGGGGAGCCCTACCGGTGCGTAGCTGAGCGTTGCCGCGCCGTTGATCGTCACTGACCCGGCGAAGATCTGGCCGCGCCAGTTGATGCCCGAGGTGATGTCAACGTGGCACGGGTTGTAGATCATGACACTGAGCTTTGGATCGAGCGTGAATCCACCCGCGACGGTGAATCCGCCGCCTGCGGGGCACGTGGGCTGGCTATCTGCTGTCGCATCGGGTGAGATCAGCCACAGGCGATGCGCGCTTGTCGCCGAGAAACCACCGCTGCCGCCGAAACTGAAGGTCTTACCGATGATCGCCAGGTCATTGTTCACGGGCAACTTCTCGCTCCCCGTCGAAAGCGTGATGGTATTCGTGCAGCCCTGCGCATTGATCACACCGGCGCTGGTCCCCAATGTGGCTGCGGCAGCCTGGAACTGGGCCCAACTGCAGGTACCTGCGGGGAGCGTGACGACCGTGAAACCGACCCAGTCGCTGGGCTTGAAAACGAAGTCGACCCAGTTCGGCACCACCGGGGTCGCCGGCGCCGCCGGTCCGGCACCGGGTCCGGTCGGCACGATCGTCTTGCCGCCCTTTACGGTTCCAGTTCCTGTTAGCGACCGCGCCGTGAGTGAGCCGTCTATCGAGGAGCCGCCGACGGTAAAAGCGGCTGCGCCGTTGGTCCAGGACGCGCCCTTGATGTTTCCACCCGCGAAATTGAGGCTCCCACCGGTTGCGCGCCCGTCAATGGTCGACCCCCAATTTACCTTGATCGCGTTCGATGCCCAGGCGTTGCCCTTGACCTCGACTCCGGCGAGGCTGATGGAGGAGGCGGTCGCGTCACCGCCAACCGTCATTCCACCGCCGGAGATCGTCAATGCTTGCGAAGACCAAACGCTGCCGCCGACGCTGCAGGAACCGCCGATCGTGAGCGAGCCGTCGGCTGCAACCATGTCACCGGCCACCGCGCTCCCACCATCGCAAGTCACGTTTCCGTGCTTGATCCGCACGCTGGGCAGGCTGCCGCTGACCGGCAGCAACGTCCCAGACCCGGAAAACCCCGTCGCCGAGAATGCATAGACAGCGGGACCGGTAGCGGTGATCGACGTGTCCGTCACTATTGCGGGGTAGATCGCCTCCACTGCACTCGCATTGCCGCGTGTGTTCCCAGCGACGCCCACAGATGTTGCCAGACCTGTCGACACGATCTTGATGCGCTGCGCGGGTGCGCCGTTGGGGCATCCGGTCGCCCAGGAATCACCGAGGCTCTGGAGAGAGTAGTAGAGCGTTGCAGTAAACGAGGGCGCCACACTCGAGGTATAACTCGGTTGACAACTTCCCGTCGCCAGGCTGACCTGCGCGAAATCAATCCCAGCCTCTGCCGCCGCCTGCGACTGCACACCCGCTCGGGTGGCGCTGGTGAACCCCATGGCCGATACTGTCGCGCTTGAGACCAGAAGCCCGATGATTGCGGCGACGCCGATCAAGCCCAGAACGGCAATGAGCGCACTGCCCTCTTCTCGATCTTCATAGGCGAACTTCAGACGACTCAGAAACATGGCGCCCCCTCCGGGTTGGCTGTGCGCATGAACGCGGTGTTGTCGATGCGGACGGGGCTGCCCCCGGTCGTTGCTACGCCGAAGCTGAGGGCCACAGAGTAGCTCGTCACTTGGAAGACCTGGCTTGCGCCATTTGCGGGCGACACGCCATCGCTGAGCAGCGTCCATGCCCCCTTGGGCCCTCCGGAGGGAACGGTAATCGGCGCAGTAGCGCCGGTAATCGTTGTGTAGACAGCCTGATCGGCGGCGCTGTAATACCAAGCCTGGCAACGCCAGCCGGCCGTCGACGTTTTCGTTGCGGTGCGAACTACGACAAGTTGGCTTCCGTCGGCTCCCTCGTCGACTTCGTGGATCCCTGACGCGTTCCGCACACCGGTCTGGATAGATGATGAGATCAGTTGTGCAGCCGTCGTTGCCGCCGTGGTGGTGCGGACGTCGTTGCCTGTACGCAGCGAGTTCACCAGAAAACCGCCAACGACACCAAGCACGATGACCGCGAGCCCCATATACACCATGAGTTCGATGAGGGACATGCCGGACTCGCGTTCTTTGACGCAGTGCCGGATACGAGTGATCATGATCGGGCGCTCACGGAAACAAGTGTCGTCGCACCGGCGAGCTGGGTTGCGTCGCCGGTTCTCGTTGCGTAGACGGATAACCGAACCGATGTCGGATAGCCAGCGGCCGCTGAGGGGCAGACGACGGGCTGCCGGTGCACCTGGATGGAGACACCACGCCCGTCGATCACCGGGGGAATCGTCTCGGCGACATAAGCCTCGAGATTCGCGCACACACTGCCTTTGGTGCGTGCATCCTCAATATCCTGACTCACAAGCTGTGTCGCCGCGGCGATCGTGACGTTCGTTGCCGTGACCTTCATCGACTGGATGAGCACGGGAAGGAAGGCCACGGCGAGCAGCGCGAGAAGAAACATCGAGACAATGATCTCGATGAGGCCGAAGCCTTGCTCAAGTTTGTCGGGATGTGCGATTGCGTCGCTGGCGTTCTTCACGGTCGGGTCCGTTTCATGCCGGGGGAAAAGGGTGAGGTGGGGTGCCACGTCAGCAGCACCCCACCCTGAATGGTTCCGCAAATATTGCGTAGCCAAGCGGCTTAAGAGCAAGTGCCTTCTACAGCGGCAGCCGAATCAGTGATCTTGAAAGTCTTTGAAGAGCCACTCGTTGCCTGGATGCAGAATGTGGTGCTGCCGTCCGTTGTGTAGACCGTTGCGGTCGAGCCGGTGGTATCGGAGATACCAGCGGCAGCCTTGTCCGCAGGCAGCGTGCCGTTGGCCGTAGTCTGCGCAGCGATAACACCCGTCTTCCAGTTCGTCAGATCGGACTTCGTCGCGCTGTCTTTGGCGTTGTTCTGGATGCCGAGGTAGACGGGGATCGCGATCGCGGCGAGGATGCCGATGATGATCACGACGACGAGAAGCTCGATCAGGGTGAAGCCCTTCTCGTTCTCGTTGAGGGCGGAACGTTTGCGCGAGAGCGCATTCATGACGCGTGAGAGCATAAGAATCTTTCCAATCATTCGGGTACTACAGGCGGTTCGGGAGCCTGACGAGCTGGTCCGGCAGAACTGATGCTATTCGCAGGATTTTCTCAGGTGCAGCCCGCGATTGGGGGGTTTATCAGGGATTTCTGACCCCAGAGGGAGGGGCAAAAGCTACTTGATCAGCGTGGCGATGTTGAAGATCGGCAAATACAGAGCCACGATCATGCCCCCGATAATCACGCCAAGGAAGACGATGAGCAGAGGCTCGATGAGCGAGGTCAGCGCCTCAGTGGTCGCCTCCACCTCCGCGTCGTAGAACTCGGCGATCTTCTCGAGCATGGTCTCCATCGACCCAGAGTCCTCGCCCACGGCGATCATCTGGGTGACCATGTCGGGAAACGCCGGCTCATCGCCCAGCGGCCCGGCAATCGATTTGCCCTGACGCACCGACTCAGAGACGCGCTGCAACGCGCGCTCGATCACCCAGTTGCCAGAGGTCTCCCCCACGATATGCAGCGCCTGCAAAATGGGCACGCCGGCGCTGATCATATTGGCGAAGTTGCGGCTGAAGCGCGCCACGGCGATCTTCTTCAGCAGCGCACCGAAGACCGGCAATTTGAGCTTGATCGGGTCCAGGCGCCGCCGCACGGCCTCGGTGTGCTTGTTCTTGCGCCACCAGATCCAGAAGACGATCACCGCCACGACAATCACGGGTCCCAGCCACACCATTGCATGGGAGAGCTGCACAAGCAGCTCGGTGGGCAGCGGCAACTGGCCGCCCAGGCTTTTGAACATGTTGTCGAAGACTGGAACGATGAAGATCAGCATCGCTATCACGGCAATGCCGGAGATGATGAGTACTACCACGGGATAGGTCATGGCCGACTTGATAGTGCCGCGCAGCTTCGCTTCCTTCTCGAAGTTCTCGGCGATCGATGTCAGCGCGTTGTCGAGAAAGCCACCGGTCTCTCCCGCCCGCACCATATTGATCATGAGCGGGGGGAATGTCTCATCGTGCCGGCGCATCGCATCCGACAACGAGGTGCCCGACTCCACGTCCTTGCTGATGGTGGCCAGCTGTTTGGCGAGCGTCTTGTTCTCGGTCTGCTCCGCCAGGATGTTGAGCGTGCGCAGCAGCGAGAGCCCTGCCCCGATCATCGTCGCCATCTGGCGACTCATCACGGCGAGGTCCTTCAGACCGACGCCCTTGGTGAAGCCGGGGATAGAGATCTCCCGGTTCAGCCCCGTGCCGCCAGCGGATTCTTCGATCGAGACGGGCGAGAGCCCCATGGTGCGCAGTCGGGTGGCGACGGCGCCCTCGGTTGTGGCATCCACGTGGCCCTTCACCAGCTTCCCGGCGGAGTTTCTGCCGGTGTAAGCGAATGTCTGTGTGCTGGTGGACATCAGCGCGCCCCTCCCGAGAATGAATCGCCGAAGTCAATGCCGCCCACCGAGAGAGCTCGAGCGGATGCCTCCGTGGGCGACTCCACGCGGTCGATGAGCCTGTCGAAGCCGGCCGGGTCGTGCACCTTCTCGAGTGCCGCGGCGTGCGTCACCTTGCCGGTGTTCACCAGCTCGGCCAGGTGTTGGTCCATGGTGTGCATGCCCAGATCGCGGCCGGCTTGCATGGCCGAGGCGATCTGGTACGTCTTGCCCTCGCGAATGAGGTTGCCGATGGCCGGGGTCGTGATCATGATCTCGGTGGCCACGGCCCGGCCCTCACCCGTGGCCCGGGCCACGAGAGTCTGACAGACCACGCCCTGCAGCGTCGCGGCGAGCTGTGCGCGCACCTGGCCCTGCTGGTGGGGCGGGAACACGTCGATCATGCGGTCGATCGTCTGCGGGGCATCCTGCGTGTGCAGGGTGGCGAAGACCAGGTGGCCCGTCTCGGCGGCGGTGAGCGCTACCGAGATGGTCTCGAGGTCGCGCAGCTCGCCGATGAGAATCACATCCGGGTCCTGACGCAGCACATGCTTGAGGGCCGAGGCGAAGCTGTGGGTATCGTGGCCGACCTCGCGCTGGTTCACGATGGACTTCTTGTGCGCGTGCAGAAACTCGATGGGGTCTTCGACGGTCACGATGTGGTCGGTGCGCGTGGAGTTCACCAAGTCCACGAGCGCGGCCAGCGTGGTGGACTTTCCGGAGCCGGTGGGGCCTGTCACGAGCACGAGACCACGCGGCAGGGTCGCGAAGCGGCCGATTGACTCGGGCACGCCGAGGTCTTTGAGTTGCTTGATCTCGGTGGGGATGAGCCGAAAAGCCGCGCCGATCGAGTCGCGCTGCTGGTAGTAGTTGACGCGAAAGCGGGCGTTCGCCGACACCGTGTAGGCAAAATCGAGCTCGAGCTCGCGCCCGAACTGGGTGCGCTGCTGCTCGCTGATGATGCTCTGCAGGGCGGATGCGACTCGCTCGCGATCCCACACCTGCCCACCGGGCACGGGCCGCAGGCCTCCGTCGACGCGGATCATCGGTGCCGCATTCGCGGTGATGTGCAGGTCGGATGCGCGACTGTAGACGACCTCCTGCAGCGCGGCGATGAGTTCGGGGTCGGCACTCTGGCGGGAGACGCGGCGCGCATCTGCGGGTGAGTCGGCGGCGGGGGGTGCAGGCTGCGCTGCTGCCACGGGCTGCGGCTGCGGCTGTTGCGGCTGCGGCTGCGGCTGCGCAGGCTGTGCCTGCACGGGAGGCGCGGCTGCCGCGGGCTGGCCGGTCGGCGCAGGAACGGGCTGCGGAAGCGCTACGCCGGGCACCGCCGCCCGGTCTGCGGAACGCGGGCGCAGCAGCGGCTGGACCGCATCCGGCTTCGCACCGCCCTGCTCAGAGCCCAAGCCGGTGAGACTCCAGCTGCCGGTGCCGGGGTCCGGCGGAATCACCGGAATCTCGTAGATAGAGTCATCCATGCTCATTGCCCTTCTCCCGCGTGCGGGTCGGCGCAAGCGCGCCTTCGCACCGAATGCCGGGGCGCACTAGGCGACCACCCGCAAGATCTCGTCAATCGACGTCATGCCCAGCTGCACCTTGGCCCAGCCGTCTTCGCGCAGCGTGAGCATGCCCTGGGCTCTGGCCAGGCGGCCGATCTCTGCGCTGGACGCGCGCCCGACGGCGAGTCGCTCGATGTCCTCGGTCACCACCATCACCTCGTGAATGGCGAGCCGCCCGCGATAGCCGGTGTTCGAGCAGCTGGCGCATCCGACGGGCTGGTAGATGACGGGCATCTCCCGGGTGGGGTCGAGTGTGAAGTTCAGCTGCAGCAACCGCTGCGGGTCGATCGGGGCGGGTGCCTTGCAGCGCTCGCACAGGCGCCGGGCCAGCCGCTGGGCCACGACCGAATCGAGGGCGGATCCCACCAGGAACGGTTCGATGTCCATCTCGGTGAGCCGGGTGACCGCGCTCGGTGCGTCGTTGGTGTGCAGGGTCGACAGCACCAGGTGGCCGGTGAGCGAGGCCTCGATGGCAATCTGCGCGGTCTCGTGGTCGCGAATTTCACCGAGCAGAACGACATCCGGGTCGCTGCGCAGAATGGAGCGCAGCGCGCTGGCAAAGGTGAGCCCCGCCTTCGGGTTCACCTGCACCTGGTTGATGCCCGCCATGCGGTACTCCACCGGGTCTTCGACGGTGATCACGTTGATCTCGGGCTTCGCCACCGCGCCGAGGGTCGTGTACAGCGTCGTCGACTTGCCCGAACCGGTGGGGCCGGTGACCAGGATCATGCCGTACGGCTTGGAATACGAGGTGCGGAAGACCTCGAAGTTGCGGTCGAGCATGGCCAGGTCGCGCACATCGAGACTCGTGTTGGTGTTGTCGAGAATACGCATGACGATCTTCTCGCCCCACACCGTGGGAAGCGTGGCCACGCGCAGGTCGATCTGACGGCCGCCGTGGCTGACAGACATGCGACCGTCCTGCGGCTTGCGCCGCTCGGCGATGTCGATGTCGCTCATGATCTTCAGGCGGGAGATGACGCCGTTCTGGATGCTCTTGGGCGCCGGCTGCATCTCATGCAGCACGCCGTCGATGCGGTAGCGAACCCGCACCTCGTGCTCGCCCGGTTCGATGTGAATATCGGATGCCGCATCCTGGATCGCCTGGCTCACCAGCAGGTTCACGAAACGCACGATGGGCGCGTCGTCGTCACCGGCATCGCCGATGCTCAGCGTCGCGGCATCCGCCGGCGCGCTCTCCTCCTCGAGCGTGGTGGTGAGGTCGCTGAGCTCGCCGTCGGCACGCAGATAGCGATCGATGGCGGCCAGCAGGTCGCTGCGTTCGGCCACAACGGAGTCGACCTGCATGCGCGTCGCCGCGCGCACATCGTCTATCGCGAAGACATTGCCCGGGTCGACCATCGCCAGCACCACACGGTTGTTGGTCACGGCGATGGGAAGAACGTTGTGCCTGCGGCAGATGCCGGGGGCAACGAGAGAGACGGCGGTGCGATCGACGGGGTAGTCCAGCAGTTCGACGAAGGGCAGATTGGCCTGCGCGGCCCGCGCGGTGGCGAGCTGCACCTCGTTGATGACGCCCTTGTTGACGAGGTCGCGAATGGCGGCCTCTTCTTCGGCCTGACTGTGTTCGAGGGCATCGAGCTGCTCGATCGGCAGCAGCCCGTGCAGAATCAGAATTTCGGTCATGGATGCCACGGGTACCTCCTCGACAGAGCTGGGACTGCGGCGTTTCGGGTGCGCACAGAGAGAGCGGGTGGGCATATGGATAAGCCCTGTCACGCTATCGCCGAGCGGATGCTGAGCACATCACCCAAATATGGGGCCACCCGTTCGGTGGTCGCGCCGTTCCGCTGGTTGAGGAGGGCTCGACGAAGGAGGGCCCGTCTCGAAACCAGGGCCGGGCGGGCCGGTTTCGAGACGCTCGTTCCTCGCTCCTCAACCAGCGGGTAGCAGGACACGACGAAGGGGCCCCGGCGTTAGCCGGGGCCCCTCGTGTACTGCGCTCGAACCTAGTTGTAGGTGCCGGGCGTGTAGTCGTCCGAACTGAAGCTGTCGAAGTCGACGAAGCTCAGGTCGTTCTCGGCGAAGGTGGCGTCATCCGTGAAGATGCGGTTCGGGTAACGCTCCGCCTTTGCTTCCTCGGTGGCCTCGACGGTCACGTTGCGGTAGCGCGGCAGACCGGTTCCGGCCGGGATCAGCTTTCCGATGATCACGTTTTCCTTCAGGCCGATCAGCGGGTCGCTCTTGCCTTCCATGGCGGCCTGCGTGAGAACACGCGTGGTCTCCTGGAACGACGCGGCCGACAGCCACGACTCGGTCGCCAGTGACGCCTTGGTGATACCCATGACCTCCTGACGGGCCGAGGCGGTCTTCTTGCCCTCGGTCAGCGCGGCGCGGTTCAGCTCGTTGTACTTCGAGCGGTCGACCAGCTCACCGGGCAGCAGATCCGTGTCGCCGTGGTCGACAACCGTGACCTTGCGCAGCATCTGGCGCACGATGACCTCGATGTGCTTGTCGTGAATCGGCACACCCTGCGAGCGGTAGACGCCCTGCACGCCACCGACGAGGTGCTGCTGCACGGCACGAACACCCTTGACGCGCAACACCTCCTTCGGGTCGACGGCACCGACGATGATCTGCTGGCCGAGCTCAACGTGCTGGCCGTCCTCAACGAGAAGGGTCGAACGCTTGAGCACCGGGTATGCGATCGGCTCGTCGCCGTTGTCGGGCGTGAGGATCACCTTGCGGCTGCGATCCGTGTCTTCGATCACGACGCGACCGGCGGACTCGACGATGGGCGACGCACCCTTGGGGGTGCGCGCCTCGAAGAGCTCGGTCACGCGGGGCAGACCCTGCGTGATGTCATCAGCGGATGCCGAACCACCGGTGTGGAAGGTACGCATCGTCAGCTGCGTGCCGGGCTCACCGATCGACTGGGCCGCGATGATGCCGACGGCCTCGCCGATGTCGACGAGCTTGCCGGTCGCGAGCGAACGGCCGTAGCAGACCGCGCACACACCGACGGCAGACTCACACGTGAGCACCGAACGCACCTTGATGTTCTCCACGCCGGCCTCGACCAGCTTGTCGATGAGCACGTCACCGATGTCGCTGCCCGCGGGGGCGATGACGGTGCCCTTCGAGTCCACGGCATCCGCAGCGAGCGAACGCGCGAACACGGAGTTCTCGACGTTGACGTCGCGAACCAGCGTGCCGGTCGAATCCGGTGCGGCGATGACGGTGTCAAGACCACGCGAGGTGCCACAGTCGTCTTCACGAATGATGACGTCCTGCGAGACATCCACGAGACGACGCGTCAGGTAACCCGAGTCTGCGGTACGCAGAGCCGTGTCAGCCAGACCCTTGCGGGCACCGTGTGTCGCGATGAAGTACTCGGCCACACTCAGCCCCTCGCGGTACGAGGAGATGATCGGGCGCGGGATGATGTCACCCTTCGGGTTGTTCACGAGGCCTCGCATACCGGCGATGTTGCGCACCTGCAGCCAGTTACCACGGGCACCGGAGGTGACCATGCGGTAAATCGTGTTGTCCTTCGGGAAGTTGTCCTGCATCGCCTGGGCGACCTCGTTGGTGGCATCCGTCCAGATCTTGACCAGTTCCTGACGGCGCTCGTTCTCGGTCGTGAGACCCTTGTCGAACTCGCCCTGAACCTTGGCCGCCTTCTTCTCGTAGCCCGCGATGATCTGCGGCTTCGAGGGCGGGGTCAGGATGTCGGAAAGCGCGACGGTGGAACCGGAACGCGAGGCCCAGTAGAAGCCCGCATCCTTGATGTTGTCCAGCGCGGTGGCAACCTCGACCTTGGGGTAACGCTCGGCAAGGTTGTTCACGATGCCGGAGATCACACCCTTGTCGGCAACCTCTTCAACGAAGGGGTAGTCGGCAGGCAGCGCCTCGTTGAAGATCGCGCGACCCAGCGTGGTCTCGACGAGAACAGGCTTGCCCTCTTCGATGTTCTGCGGGCCGGTACCCTCGGCGAAGACAACGTCGAAGAGGCGAATGCGCACCTTGGCGTTGAGGTCGAGCGAGTGCTGGTCGTGCGCGAGAATCGCCTCGGCGATCGTCGAGAACGCGCGGCCCTCACCGACGGCACCCTCCTTGAGCGTGGTCAGGTGGTGCAGACCGATGATCATGTCCTGTGAGGGCAGGGTCACCGGGCGGCCGTCTGACGGCTTCAGGATGTTGTTGGATGCGAGCATCAGGATGCGCGCCTCGGCCTGCGCCTCGACGGACAGCGGCAGGTGCACTGCCATCTGGTCACCGTCGAAGTCGGCGTTGAACGCGGCACACACGAGCGGGTGCAACTGAATGGCCTTACCCTCGACGAGCTGAGGCTCGAAGGCCTGGATGCCCAGGCGGTGCAGGGTTGGTGCGCGGTTCAGCAGCACGGGGCGCTCACGGATGATCTCCTCGAGCACGTCCCAGACCTGCGGGCGTGCGCGCTCGACCATGCGCTTGGCGGCCTTGATGTTCTGAGCGTGGCTCAGGTCGATCAGGCGCTTGATCACGAACGGCTTGAACAGCTCGAGAGCCATGTCCTTCGGCAGACCACACTGGTGCAGCTTGAGCTGCGGTCCGACGATGATGACCGAACGGCCCGAGTAGTCCACGCGCTTGCCAAGCAGGTTCTGGCGGAAACGACCCTGCTTGCCCTTGAGCATGTCGCTCAGGGACTTGAGGGCGCGGTTGCCGGTACCCGTGACGGGGCGACCACGACGGCCGTTGTCGAACAGCGCGTCAACGGCCTCCTGCAGCATGCGCTTCTCGTTGTTCACGATGATCTCGGGGGCACCGAGGTCAAGCAGGCGACGCAGGCGGTTGTTGCGGTTGATCACACGACGGTAGAGGTCGTTGAGGTCGGATGTCGCGAAGCGGCCACCATCCAGTTGCACCATCGGGCGCAGCTCGGGCGGGATCACCGGAACGACATCGAGCACCATCGCGGCCGGCGAGTTGCCGGTCTGGATGAAGGAGTTGACCACGCGCAGACGCTTGATGGCGCGGATCTTCTTCTGGCCCTTGCCGTTGGCGATCTGGTCGTGCAGAACCTCGGCCTCGGCGGCCAGGTCGAACGACTCGAGACGCTTCTTGATCGCCTCGGCGCCCATGTAAGCCTCGAAGTACAGGCCGAAGCGGTCGGAGAGCTCGTTGAAGTCGGCGTCCTCAGGCTTGAGGTCGCCCACCTTGAGGTTGCGGAAGGAATCCCAGACACGCTCCAGACGCGCAATGTCCTCGTCAAAGGACTTGCGAATCTGGTTCATCTCCTTCTCGGCGCCGTCCTTGGTACGACGCTTCTGGTCGGCCTTCGCACCCTCGGCCTCCAGAGCCGCGAGGTCGCCCTCGAGCTTGGTGAGGCGGTCGGCGATGCGCGAGTCGCGCTGGTCGCTGAGGGTCTTGATCTCGAGACGCAGCTCGTTCTCCAGGCCCGGCATGTCGGCGTGACGGCCGTCTTCGTCTACCTCGATCACCATGTACGCGGCGAAGTAGATGACCTTCTCCAGGTCCTTCGGCGCCATGTCGAGCAGGTAGCCCAGGCGCGAAGGAACACCCTTGAAGTACCAGATGTGGGTGACAGGGGCGGCGAGTTCGATGTGGCCCATGCGCTCACGGCGCACCGACGACTTCGTGACCTCTACGCCACAGCGCTCACAGACGATGCCCTTGAAGCGCACGCGCTTGTACTTGCCGCAGGAGCACTCCCAGTCGCGGGAAGGACCGAAGATCTGCTCACCGAACAGACCGTCCTTCTCGGGCTTGAGGGTGCGGTAGTTGATTGTTTCAGGCTTCTTGACCTCACCGTGCGACCAACGACGGATGTCGTCGGCGGTAGCCAGGCCAATGCGAAGCTCGTCAAAAGTTGTAACGTCGAGCAATTTTTACTCTCTCCTTGTGAAGATTCGTCAGTAGGGTCTGGCTGCGCTTAGATCTCGTCGACAGACGACGACTCGAAGCGCGAGGAAAGGTTGATGCCGAGCTCCTCGGCGGCACGGAACGCTTCATCGTCCGTGTCGCGCAGGCTCACCGCTGTGCCGTCGGCCGAGAGCACCTCGACGTTCAAGCAGAGCGACTGCATTTCCTTGATCAGAACCTTGAAGGATTCCGGGATGCCCGGCTCCTGGATGTTCTCACCCTTGACGATGGCCTCGTAGACCTTGACCCGGCCGAGGATGTCGTCCGACTTGATGGTCAGCAGCTCCTGCAGGGCGTATGCGGCGCCATATGCCTCGAGCGCCCACACCTCCATCTCACCGAAGCGCTGACCACCAAACTGTGCCTTACCACCCAGCGGCTGCTGCGTGATCATGGAGTACGGTCCGGTCGAACGTGCGTGGATCTTGTCGTCGACGAGGTGGTGCAGCTTGAGGATGTACATGTAGCCGACCGAGATCGGGTACGGGTACGGCTCACCGCTGCGGCCGTCGAACAGCTGCGTCTTGCCGGTGGAGTCGATCAGGCGCTCGCCGTCACGCGTGGGGATCGTGGAGTCGAGCAGACCCGCGATCTCCTCCTCACGGGCACCGTCGAACACCGGGGTCGCAACCTTGGTGTTCGGCTCGGCCGAGTGAGCGGCGGCGGGCAGCTTCTTGGCCCAGGTGGGCTTGCCCTCGACGTTCCAGCCCTGCTTGGCGATCCAGCCCAGGTGAATCTCCAGCACCTGGCCGAAGTTCATGCGACCGGGAACACCCAGCGGGTTGAGGATGATGTCGACCGGCGTACCATCCGCGAGGAACGGCATGTCTTCGACGGGCAGGATGCGCGAAATGACACCCTTGTTGCCGTGACGGCCGGCGAGCTTGTCACCCGCGGTGATCTTGCGCTTCTGGGCGATGTAGACGACAACGCGCTGGTTGACGCCCGAGCCGAGCTCGTCGTCTCCGTCTTGCGCGTCGAACACCTTGACGCCGATGATCGTGCCCTGCTCACCGTGGGGAACCTTGAGGCTCGTGTCGCGAACCTCGCGGCTCTTCTCGTTGAAGATGGCGCGCAGCAGGCGCTCCTCGGCGGAAAGCTCGGTCTCGCCCTTCGGCGTGACCTTTCCGACCAGAATGTCGCCGGGGCGAACCTCTGCACCGATGCGGATGATGCCGCGCTCGTCGAGGTCGGCCAGAAGATCCGGGCTGACGTTCGGCAGATCGCGGGTGATCTCTTCCTTACCGAGCTTGGTGTCGCGGGCGTCGACCTCGTACTCCTCGATGTGAATCGAGGAGAGCGTGTCGTCCTTCACCAGGTTCTGGCTGAGGATGATCGCGTCTTCGTAGTTGTAGCCCTCCCACGGCATGAATGCCACGAGCAGGTTCTTGCCGAGCGCGAGCTCACCGTTCTCGGTGGCCGGACCGTCTGCGACGACCTCGCCTGCCTCGATGCGGTCGCCCTCGTTCACGACAACACGGTGGTTGTACGAGGTGCCCTGGTTGGAGCGGTCGAACTTGCGCAGGTAGTAGGTCTGCGTTCCGCCCTCGTCGAGCTGAACCGTGACAGCATCCGCAGAGACCTCGGAGACGACACCGGCAGCATCCGCCGTCAGCACGTCACCGGCGTCGATGGCCGCGTAGCCCTCCATGCCGGTTCCCACCAGCGGGGACTCGCTGCGCACCAGCGGCACGGCCTGACGCTGCATGTTCGCGCCCATGAGGGCGCGGTTGGCGTCGTCGTGCTCGAGGAACGGAATAAGAGAGGTCGCGACCGACACCATCTGGCGCGGGGAGACATCCATGTAGCCGATCTCGTCGTGCGGCATCAGGTCGACCTCGCCGCCCTTCTTGCGGGCGAGCACGCGCTCCTCGGCGAAGGTGCTGTCCTTCGTGAGCGGGGCGTTGGCCTGGGCCACGATGAAGTCGTCTTCCTCACTTGCGGTGAGGTAGTCGATGGTCGTGGTGACCTTGCCCTTGACGACGCGGCGGTACGGGGTCTCGATGAACCCGAACGAGTTGATGCGCGCGAACGATGCGAGCGAACCGATCAGGCCGATGTTGGGGCCTTCAGGCGTCTCGATGGGGCACATGCGGCCGTAGTGCGACGGGTGAACGTCTCGCACCTCGACGCCTGCGCGCTCACGGCTCAGACCACCCGGGCCCAGTGCCGACAGGCGGCGCTTGTGGGTCAGGCCCGCGAGCGGGTTGTTCTGGTCCATGAACTGGCTCAACTGGCTGGTTCCGAAGAACTCCTTGATCGCGGCGACGACGGGGCGCACGTTGATCAGGGTCTGCGGGGTGATCGCCTCGATGTCCTGCGTGGTCATGCGCTCGCGAACGACGCGCTCCATGCGGGAGAGACCGGTGCGAACCTGGTTCTGAATGAGCTCGCCGACCGCGCGGATGCGACGGTTGCCGAAGTGGTCGATGTCATCGACGTCGAGGCGGATGTCGACACTCTTGCCGTCGCGCACGCCCTTGAACGTGGTCTGGTTGTCGTGCAGCGAGACCAGGTACTTGATCGTCGCGATGATGTCCTTGGTGGTCAGCACCGAGTCGCTCAGGGGAGCGTCGATACCGAGCTTGCGGTTGATCTTGTAGCGACCAACCTTGGCCAGGTCATAACGCTTCGGGTTGAAGTAGAAGTTGTCGAGCAGCGCACGCGCGGCCTCGGCGGCAACCTGCTCGCCCGGGCGCAGCTTGCGGTAGATGTCCTTGAGCGCCTCTTCCTTGGTGAGGATGGCATCCTTCTCGAGGGTGAGGGCTATCGAATCGAAGCCCTTGAACTCCTCGAGGATGTCTTCGCTCGTCAGGCCGAGTGCCTTGAGGAACACGGTGACGGACTGCTTGCGCTTGCGGTCGATGCGCACACCGACCTGGTCGCGCTTGTCGATCTCGAACTCGAGCCAGGCGCCACGGCTGGGGATGACACGTGCGGAGTAGATGTCCTTGTCGGAGGTCTTCTCGGGCGTGCGGTCGAAGTAGACACCGGGGGAGCGAACCAGCTGCGACACGACGACACGCTCGGTGCCGTTGATGACGAAGGTGCCCTTCTCGGTCATGAGCGGGAAGTCACCCATGAAGACGGTCTGCGTCTTGATCTCACCCGTGAGGTGATTCATGAACTCGGCCTCGACGTAGAGAGGAGCGGAGTAGGTCTTGCCCTTCTCCTTGCACTCGTCTATCGAGTACTTCTTCTCTTCGAGGAACGGGTTCGTGAACGACAGCTGCATGGTCTCGCCGAGGTCCTCGATCGGAGAGATCTCCTCGAAGATCTCCTCCAGACCGGTGTTGCTCGGAAGGTCCTGGCGACCCTGCGCCTCGCCCTCGGCAACGCGCGCCTTCCAGGCGTCGTTTCCGACGAGCCAGTCAAAGCTCTCGGTCTGCAAAGCAAGCAGATCGGGAACGGTCAGGGTGTCTGTGATCTTTGCGAACGAAAGACGCGAGTGGTTGCGCCCGTTCTTTGGTTCGGATTTTGATGAATGCGTGGTGGTTGCGTTGCGCGCAGCAGCCAAGGAAATAACCTCCGTGGGCCCCGTCGGGCCTTAAGTTACTTGTGATCAGTATGGGGAACTGTTGTGAACGAACTCCCGCAGATGGTGCCGATATATGACCCGTTTCGATAGTTCGAAACCGGGCCCGGGCACACGAGCCGACCGCAATATGAAGGCGTGATTGTATGAGGGAGCGCAAAGATCAACTATATGCCGCAGGGCGCGCCGTGTCTACTTAAATGTTGACCGCATCCCGATTCTGGGGTATAACCCAGCTTTCTCACCTGTTCGCTGGTTGAGGAGTCGTCGAGGAACGAGGCGACGTCTCGAAACCAGGGCCGCGCGGGGCGGTTTCGAGACGGCGGCTTCGCGCGCCTCCTCAACCAGCGGGACGGGTGAGGGCGCGCACCTGCGGGAGGGCAGCGACGACGGCGGCGCGGAAGGCGGAGGACGCGCGCACCTCGGCGGTGAAGACCTCGTTTATTGCGAAGAGGCGGTCGACGGCGGCATCCGGATGCTCCGCGAGGCTCACCGAGGTGCCGATCGCCGCCTGCAACCGCGTCGCGAGCGGATCGTCGAGAACCGGGCCGCCGGCATCCGAGGTGGAGGCGATGTAGCTGATCCACGCGGCGAGCGCGAACGCCAGCCCCTCGGGAAGGTGCCCGGCGGCCATCCGGTCGGCGGCGGTCGACACGAAGCGGAACGGCAGCTTCTGCGAGCCGTCCATGCCCACCTGGCCGGTGGTGTGTGCGAGGTTCGGGTTGGCGAAGCGCTGCAGCACCGAGTCGCGGTACTGCTCAAGATCGAGACCGGGTGGCGCCTGAAGCGTCGGCAGGATGTCGTCGTTGAGCACCCGCAGAACGGCATCGTGAAGCGCGACATCCGTCACCGCCTGGGCGATCGTGTCATGGCCCTTGAGCGCACCCAGATAGGCGAGCATCGAGTGCGTTCCGTTGAGCACGCGCAGCTTGACGCGTTCGTACGCGGCGACATCGGAGGTCAGGATGGCCCCGGCCTGCTCCCAGGCGGGGCGCGGGCCGGCGAAGTCGTCTTCGATCACCCACTGCTTGAAGGGCTCGGCGACCACGAGCGCCTCATCGCGCAGCCCGAGGATCTCTTCGGCGAGCGCGCGATCGCCTTCGGTGGTGGCCGGCGCGATGCGATCGACCATCGTGGAAGGGAAGGTGACGGATGCCGCGAGCCAGGCTGCGAAGGGGTGCTGGTGCTGGTTTCGAGACGGATGCTCCTTGGTCGCATCCTCCTCAACCGGCGTGGCCGCGGCGGCGAAGCCCTGCACGAGGCGGCGCGTGGTGGGGCCGTTGTCGACGAGGTTGTCGCAGGCCACGACGGTGAACGGCTCACCGCCACTGCGGAAGCGTCGCGCCAGCCCGCGCACCAGCAGACCCAGCGGGGTCAGCGACGCCGGCAGTTCGCTCTCCCCCGCCAGCTCCCGCCCGAGAACCGCAACATCGTGGCGCACCGAGCCCAGGCTCAGGTCGAGCTCGCCGTCTGCCCCGCGCAAGTATCCCTTCTCCGTAATGGTGAGGGTCGCCACGTGCGTGGTCGGGCTGGCGAGTTGCTCAACCACGCGCTCCGAGTCGCGACCGGGCCACGCGACATCGCGCACCGATCCGATGAGACGCAGGCTCGTCGCATCCGCCCCCCGCTCGAGCACGCCGTAGAGACAGTCCTGCGGCTGCAACTGGCGCACGACCGTGTCGCTGCGGCCCGTGACGCCCAGGATTCCCCAGCGGGTGTCACCGGATGCCGCTGCCGCGTCTTCCGTGAACACGGCCTGGTGGGCGCGGTGGAACGCCCCGATGCCGAAGTGCACGATGCCGATCGAGAGCGCCGCAGGATCGACGAGTGGGCCGGACTTCTGCGGGTTTCGAGACGAGGCCTCGTTCCTCGACCTCTCCTCAACCGACATGTCGGCAAGCGTGGCCGCCGACAGGCGTGGGGTGCTCACAGGTGATGCTCCATTCAGTCGTCCTTGGAATCCTTCACGCGGGCGACGAGCTGGGTTGGATTGATGAACCGCAGGGCAATGATGAGAATGATCAGCATCATGACCGTGTACATCACGGCCATCGCCGATACCAGCGCCCGCGGCTCCGCCCCGCCGGCCGAGGTCATGGCCCGGTAGATCGCCACAACCAGCGTGTCAGATGGCGGCCCGGAGACGAGGAACGTCAGGTCGAACATGCCGACGGTGCGCACCAGCACGAGGATGCCCGCGGCCAGAATACCGGGAACCAGCAACGGGCCGAGAACCCGCACGAATACCTGGCGCATGCCCGCACCGCACATGCGTGCCGCGTTCTCGATGGAGGGATTGATCTGCTCGATGAACGGCGTCATGGTGATGATCACGAACGGCACGGACGGCACCAGGTTCACCAGGATGACGGCGAGCACCGTGCGCCCGAGCCCGAAGTTGTACATGACCGTCGCCAGCGGAATGCCGAAGGTGATCGGCGGAATCAGCACGGGCAGTAGGAACAGGCCCATGACCAGTCGCTTGAACGGAAAGTTGCTGCGGGCGAGCACGTACGAGGCGGGCACCCCCACCACTATCGAGATGATCACGACGCTGAACGCCACGAGCAGCGTCACGCCTATCACGTGGCCGAGGTCGAAGCTGTTCCACGCCTGCGAGTACCAGTCGGCGGAGAATTCCTGCGGCAGCCAGGTCGTGAACCACGACTTGCCGAAGGAGTCCACCAGCACGCTGATGAGAATGCCGAACAGGAAGAGGAAGAACACCACGATTCCGGCCCAGACGAACCAGGTTCCCGGCGAGGCGACGAGCGCCTTCTCCCCCGGCAGCCTGTCGGGGCGCTTCTTCTTCGGCTTGCGACCGGGCGCGTGCGGCAACTGGTCTGCAGCAATGGCCAGTCGATTGTCGGTGAGTGTTGTATCGGCCATCAGCCCTTCCCTCCCGTTGAACCCTTATAGAGGAAGGAGCGCCCGAGCAGCACCACCGCGATGACGATGAGCTCGACCACCCCCATCATGATCGCGATGGTGGATGCCATGCTGTAGTTCTGCTGCTCACCGAACGAGCGATACGCCATGAGCGCCATCACACGCGTGGCACCGCCGGGGTCACCGACGAGCCTGGCCGACGGAAACACGCTGAACGCGAGCACGAAGGTGAGGATGAAGGTGGTCGCCAGCCCCGGCGCCAGCAGCGGAAGCGTGACCCGCCGGAACCGCTGCTTCCAGTTCGCCCCGAGTGTCTTCGCCGCCGCCTCGAGCGACGGGTCGATGCCGGAGAGATAGGAGGAGACCAGCAGGAACGCGAACGGAAACCCCGAGATGATGAGCGAGAACATCACGCCGAGGTAGTTGTTCACGAGCTGAAGCGGCTGGTCGATGATGTGCGCATCGAGCAGGAAGCGGTTGAGCCAGCCCTGCCGCCCGGCAAAGATCAACAGACCCTGCGCGGTGAGCACCGTGCCCAGCGTGATCGGCAGCACGAGCAGCGTGGAGAGGAAGCGTTTGCCCCGAAACTTGTGGCGCAGCTTGAACGCCAGCGGGATCGAGATGATCACGTTGAACAACGCGGCAGGCAGCGCGAGCCGCATCGTGAGCCACACCGATTCGAAGGTGAACGGATCCTTGAAGAACGCCACGTAGTTCGCGAACGCGCCGCCACCCCACTGGGTTGCTGTGCGCTCGATGGGCTGAAAGGTGAGCCCGATGCCGTAGGCGAACGGGTACACGAACAGCGCGAGAATGAACACCACGGCCGGCACAAGCAGCCACAGCCTGCTGTCGATGCCACGCTCGGCCAGTCGGTGCGCCAGACTCGCGGTGCTCTTCGTGCCCGAGCGGCTCTGGATGGTCGAGGTCATCACGGCACCGTGGTCAGCGCTGGCCGCGCGCCGGCATCCGCGGAAAGCGTCTCGGCGTCGAGGTCGGCCTGGTAGATGAGCACCCGGGCAGCGTCGACCGCGAGCGTGACCCGATCCCCGGGCACAGGAGCCACCTCGGCGTGCACGAACAGATTCTGCCCGGCATCCGTCGCCACCTCGACCGCGAATTCGCGGCCCTGGTACTCGACGACGTTGACCGTGGCCTCGATCGTGTTGAGTGCGGGGGCGGATGCGCCGGGCGGCACGACAACCAGGTCATGCGGGCGAATCGCGACCCGCACGGCGTCGCCCGCGTTGGCGTGATGAGCAACGTGACCGGTGAGACTCAACCCGCGACCGGAGACCCGCGCCTCGGCCCCGTTCACCGAGTCGACGGTGAGATCGAGCAGGTTGCGGTAGCCCATGAAGTCGGCGACGTGCCAGTTGGCGGGGTTGTTGTGCAGTTCCTGGGGAGTGCCGACCTGCTGCACCCGACCGTCACGAAGCACCACGAGGCGATCCGCCAGAGACAGCGCCTCCTCCTGGTCGTGCGTGACATAGACGGTGGTGAGCCCGAGCGACTGGTGCAGCCGTCGAATCTCGGTGCGCATCTCCAGGCGCAGCTTGGCGTCGAGGTTCGACAGCGGCTCGTCCATGAGCACGAGCCGAGGCTCGAGCACCACGGCGCGGGCTATCGCCACGCGCTGCTGCTGGCCGCCCGAGAGCTGGCCGGGCAGTTTTTTGGCATGCTGCTCGAGCTTTACCAGGGCGAGCGCCTCGGCGACGCGTCGGGTGACCTCGGGGCGCGGCACGCCGCGCATCTGCAGGCCGAAGGCGATGTTCTTCTGCACCGAGAGGTGCGGGAACAGCGCATAGTTCTGAAAGACCATTCCGAAGTCGCGCTTCTCTGCGGGAAGCACGTCGATGCGCTTGTCATCGATAAGAATCTGGCCGTGAGTGAGGGGCAGCAGGCCGGCGAGGCAGTTCAGCGCGGTCGACTTGCCGCAGCCCGACGGTCCGAGCAGGGCGATGAATTCGCCCGCCCGGATCGTCAGGTTGAGGTCAACCAGCGCATCCTGCCCACCGAAACTGCGCCCAACATTCTTCAGTTGGAGGGAATCGAAAGCGGAGGCTGAGATTGTCATGATTTATTTCGTCGTGTACTTTCCGACACCGACGGTGCGGTCCCATTCGTCGAATGCCTTGACGAGTGCGTCAGGCGAAAGCGGGGTCTCCTTGGGCATCTTCTCGATGAGCGCGTCATACCAGTCGCGACCGAAGTCCTTGATGACCTGCTGGCTGGCCGCGGGCGCCTTGTCGAGCGTCGCACCCTTGATGGCAGGGCCGGGGTAGAAGTAGCCGGTGTCGTAGGCCTTGGCATTCTGTTCCGGCGTCAGCATGTTCTGCAGCAGGTCGAGAATCGCGGCCATCTTGTCTGCAGACTGGCCCTTCGGAACGACGGCGTAGTGCGCATCCGTCACCCAGGTGAACTTGTCGAACGCCGCGGCCTCGATGCTCTTCGGCTCGGTTCCCGTGGCGCGCGGGTTGATGTCCCAGCCCGTGGTGGTGGGAATCATCGACCAGGTGCCGTCGGCCATGTTGGTGATGACCTGGCCGGTGCCCGTCGGGTAATTCGACACGTACTGGCCCAGATCCTTGAGGTACGCCCAGGTCTTGGCCCAGCCGTTCACCGGGTCTTTCGGGTCCTTGTCGCCGAGCATGTACGGCAGACCCATGAGGAAGGTGCGACCGGGGCCAGAGTTGGCGGGGCGCGCGTAACCGAACTTGCCCGGGTGAGCCTTCGCCCAGGCCAGCAGCTCCTGCGGGTTCTTCGGAACGTCCTTCACCGCAGAAGGGTTGTACTGCAGCAACGGGCCCGAGGGGTAGTACGAGACGACAGCGCCGTAGCCCTCGGCCAGGGCCTGCATCTTCGCGGCCGGGTCGATGTAGTTCTTCTGGTTGGAGAGGCGGTCACCGTAGTCCTTGACGATCGGAATCCAGAGGTTCTGGCCGATGCCGGCGGAGAGCCCGTCGTTGCCGGTGAAGACGAGGTCGACCTGAAGATTGCCACTGTCGACCTGGGGTTTGATGGTGCCGACCAGGTCGGGGGCGCCGCCGCTCTCCCAGGTGACGGAGGAGATGATGTCGGAGTGCTTCTTGACATAGTCGGTGACCATGTCACCGACCTCTTTCTGAGCGCCGGCGACATCGAGAATGTTGAGGGTGACCGCGGCTGACGGCTTTGCGGGCACGTCTCCCGCCTTGGCCGTCTTTCCTCCGGTCGAGCCCGAGTTGGGCGCCGTGCAGCCGGTGATCGCGAGCGCGAGCACGGCGACGGTGGAAATGAGCGCTGTGCGTTTGCTGATGCGCATATCGTGTTCCTTCCTCTTCATTAAGGGTTTCTAGACGTCTGCGTCTAGAAGTTCTGTGGCATCCGTTGGCGCCTTCGCCGAGGCATGCGGCACACCGGATGACTGCCTCACCATGAGCTCGGCGGCCAGCTGCTGCAGACGAGGGCCGGATGCCTGCCCCCGACCCAGCACCGAATCCAGCAGCGCGTCGACACTCATGCGCCCCATCTGCACGCGGGGCATGTCGACCGTGGTGAGATTCGGCCGCACGTAGGTGGAGACGGCAACGTTGTCGAAGCCGGTGACGCTCATGTCGTCGGGAGCGCTGAGGCCCCGCTGGCGCAGGCGATCGATGATGCCGAGCGCCATGATGTCGTTGAAGGCCACGACGGCGGTGGCGCCGCTCGCGACGGCCAGGTCTGCCACCTGCACGCCGCCGGAAAAGTACGGCGGAAAGTTGCCGAGCTCGATGAGGTCGAGATCGGGGTGCGACTCACCGAATGCCACGAAGGCCCCGGCCCGCTGACCGTTCGACCACGATTTCAGCGGACCGCCCGCGTAGGCGATGCGACGGTGGCCGAGCGCCACCAGGTGCTGCATGACCACGTCGAGACCACCGCCGTTGTCGAAGATGATCGAGTCGATGCCCTCGAGAAAACGGTTGGCGAGCACCGTGGGGGTCTCGCTGGAGAGTTGCCGCACCTCGGCATCCGTCGTGCGCGGTGAGCAGAGAATGACCCCGTCGACCTGTTTGATGAGGCTGCGCACGATCTCTGCCTCGGCCGTCGGGTCTTCATCGGTGTCCGCGACGAACACGGTGTAACCGGCGGCCCTGGCCCGGGCTTGCACGCCCTTGCACACGGAGCCGAAGAACGGGTTCTCGAGGTCGGGCACGACCAGCCCGATGCTGCCGTTGCGGCCCGTGATGAGGCTGCGGGCGTTGCGATTGGGGCGGTAGCCCATGCGGGCTGCCGTGGCCTGAACGAGAACGCGGGTGGCCTCGGCGACCTGCTCGGGGACGGCAAGCGCACGAGAGACGGTGGAGATGGAAACGCCGGCCTCGCGGGCAACGTCTCTGATCGTCACAGCCATGCCACACCACCTCGTGCACATCATTTGCGACACAGTCCGGTGCCGTCGGTCACTCTCGTACGCACAGTCTGCAAACCTTTTCAGTGTTTCGTCAAGTCCTGAGTCCGATTTGTTATCTGCCGGCGGGTGAGAGTGGCTCCGGCGCGTGACATCCGCGATATTTGGGCGATATAGTGGCGGCAGCGCAGTGGTGCGCACCCGAACGGGTGGTCGCCACCACTGAAACAATCTCTGTATTTGTTTCAATTCTGGAGGCAGTCGATGGCCACAACGTGGAGTCTTCACGCGGATCGGGCGCTGCCCGCAGAGCCTGGGCAACGCGGCGTAGCGCGGGAGATTTACGCGCAGATCGCGCCGCTGCCACTGGTCTCGATGCACGGGCACATCGACGTTGAGCACATTCGTGACAACGCCGCGTTCGGCGACCCTGCCGAGCTCTTCGTCATTCCCGACCACTACCTGCGGCGCATGCTCGTCTCGCAGGGCTATGGCAACCACGAGTTGGGTGCGGCGTCGAGGGATGCCGGCGGCCCGGCCGCCGAAACTGACCACCGGCTGATCTGGCGTCGCTTCTGCGAGAACTGGAAGCTCTTCCGCGGCACTCCGACGCGCTACTGGCTGGAGCACGAACTCGTGGAGATCTTCGGTGTGACCACCGAGCCCTCGGCCGAGACCGCCGACGAGATCTTCGACCAGCTCACCGAAACGCTCGCGCTGCCCGAGTTTCACATTCGGCCACTGTTCGACCGCTTCAACATCGAGATTCTCAGCACAACGGATGCGCCGCAGTCCGATCTCGCCGCGCACGCCGCTCTCGCCGCCGAAGGCTGGGGGGAGCGCGTCGTGCCCACCTTCCGGCCGGACGCCCTGTTCTATCCCGACCGCGCACACTGGCGAGACGGCATCCGCTCGCTTGCCGAAGCCAGCGGTATCGATGTCGGCGACTATGCCGGCTTTCTCGAGGCACTGCGCCAGCGCCGCTTCGCCTTTGCCGCGGCAGGAGGGCGAGCCAGCGACCACGGCCACCTGCTGGCCGAGACCGCTCCGCTCGAGGCCGCCGATGCGCAACGCATCTTTGATGCGGCCCTGCGCGCGCCGGTCGATGCCACCGACGCCACCGCCTTCGCCGCCAACATGCTCTTCGAGACCGCCCGCATGTCGCTCGACGACGGTCTCGTGATGCAGTTGCATCCCGGGGTGCAGCGTGACTATTCGCACGCGGAATTCGAGCGATTCGGCTCGGACCAGGGCTTCGATATTCCGACCCAGACCGAGTTCACGCGTGCGTTGCGGCCGCTGCTGGGCGCGTTCGGGCACGACCCGCGCTTTCGCATGATCCTGTTCACCGTCGACGAGACGGTGTTCTCGCGCGAGCTCGCGCCGCTGGCCGGGGCGTTCCCTTCCGTGCGGCTCGGTGCGCCGTGGTGGTTTCTCGACTCCCCCGGCGGCATGGCGCGCTTTCGCGAACTGACCACCGAGACGGCCGGTTTCTACAACACCAGCGGCTTCGTCGACGACACGCGCGCCTTCGCCTCCATTCCGGCCAGGCACGACCTCGCCCGACGAATGGATGCCGGATTCCTGGCCAAACTCGTCATCGAGCACCGTCTCGGATTGGACGAGGCCATCGAGACCGCGATAGACCTGAGCTACACCCTGCCGCTGCAGTCGTACGCACGGCCGACCGCCTGAACCGCCCCTCGACGAAAGAGACTGACACCCCATGGCAATCATTGAACGCGCCGAGGTGCTCGTCACGAGCCCCGGCCGCAACTTCGTGACCCTTCGGCTCACCACCTCGGACGGCGTGACCGGCCTCGGCGACGCCACCGTCAACGGGCGCGAACTGGCGGTGGTCGCCTACCTCAAGGAGCACGTGGCGCCGCTGCTCGTCGGCCGCGAGGCGAACAACATCGAGGACACCTGGCAGTACCTGTACCGCGGCGCGTACTGGCGGCGCGGCCCCATCACGATGGCGGCCATCGCCGCGGTGGATGTGGCGCTGTGGGACATCAAGGGCAAGGTCGCCGGGCTGCCGGTGTACCAGCTGCTGGGGGGAGCTTCCCGGCGCGGCGCGCTCGCGTACGGACACGCATCCGGTTCTGATCTGCCCTCGCTGTTCCAGTCGATTCGCAATCACCAGGAGCAGGGCTTCAAGGCCATTCGCGTGCAGACCGGCGTGCCGGGCCTCGGCCAGGTGTACGGCGTCGCGACCGACCAGAAGCCGGGCGCACGCTACGACTACGAGCCGGCCGGCCGGGGCCTCGCTCCAAAGGAAGAGGAGTGGGACAGCCGCGCGTACATGCGCCACATTCCCACGATCTTCGCCGCCGTGCGCGAGGAATTCGGCCCCGAGCTGCCGTTGCTGCACGATGGTCACCACAGGCTCACGCCCAACCAGGCCGCATCCCTCGGCAAGTCGCTCGAGCCGTACGACCTGTTCTGGCTTGAGGACTGCACGCCGGGCGAGAACCAGGAGGGGCTGCGCCGGGTGCGTTCGCAGACCACCACCCCGCTCGCCATCGGCGAGATCTTCAACACGGTGTGGGACTACCAGACGCTCATCACCGAGCAGCTCATCGACTATGTGCGATCGGCCGTGACCCACACCGGCGGCATCAGCTCGCTGAAGAAGATCATGGACTTCGCGGCGATCTACCAGATCAAGAGCGGTTTTCACGGCCCCACTGACATCTCGCCGGTCGGGCAGGCCGCGGCGCTGCACCTGGACATCGCCATTCACAACTTCGGCATTCAGGAGTACATGAAGCACTCGGATGACACGCTCGAGGTCTTCAAGACCAGCTACACCTTCGAAGACGGGCTGCTGCACCCCGGCGACAACCCCGGCCTCGGCGTGGAGTACGACGACGATCTCGCCGCCACCTTCGAGTACTCGCCCGCCTACCTGCCGGTGAACCGCCTGCAGATCGACGGGACCATGCACGACTGGTGATGCCCATCGCCGGTTGAGGAGGGCTCGACGAAGGAGTGCCCGTCTCGAAACCAGGGCCGCGCGGGCCGGTTTCGAGACGCTCGTTCCTCGCTCCTCAACCAGCAGAGGTCAGGTGACGGTGCCGAACTGCCAGGGGACGAACTCCTCCTGGCCGATGCCGAGTTCCTCGCTCACGGTCTGCTCGCCGGAGGCGACGCGGATGATGAGCTCGAAGATCTCGTCGCCTACCTCGGCCAGCGAAGCCGTGCCATCGACAATGCGACCCGCGTTGAGATCCATGTCGTCAGACATCCGCTCGTACGTCTCGGTATTGGTCGCCAGCTTGATGGATGGCGTTGGCTTGGCCCCGAAGACCGAGCCGCGGCCGGTCGTGAAGCAGACAACCGTCGCGCCGCCCGCGACGATGCCGGTCACCGAGACCGGGTCGTAGCCAGGGGTGTCCATGAACACGAAACCGCGTTCTGTCACGGGCTCGGCGTATTCGTAGACCGCCGACAGGTCGGCGCGACCGCCCTTGGCCACCGCCCCGAGCGACTTCTCGAGGATGGTGGTGAGTCCGCCGGCCTTGTTGCCGGGTGAGGGGTTGTTGTCGAGGCTGCCGCCGCCCTGCGCCGCGTAACCTTCCCACCATTCGATGCGGTCGAGCAGCTTCTGCCCCACGGCGGGGGTGACGGCGCGGCGGGTGAGCAGGTGCTCGGCACCGAAGACCTCGGGGGTCTCGGCCAGAATCGAGGTGCCTCCCCAGGCCACCAGGCGGTCGGATGCGACACCCAGCGCCGGATTGGCGGTGATGCCGGAGAACCCGTCGGATCCACCGCAGTTGAGGCCGAGAACGAGCTCGGAGACCGGCGTCGCCACCCGCTGCCGCTTGTTGAGTTCGGGCAGCATCGCGCGAATGCGGGCGATGCCCTCCTTCACGGTGGCGCGCACGCCGCCCTCGCCCTGAATGTTCATGGTGGAGATGAGCGTGTCATCCGGAATGTCCTGATCAGTCACGAGCGACTCGACGGGCACCATCTCGCAGCCGAGGCCGACCACGAGCAGGCCGCCGAAGTTGGGGTGCCTGGCGTAACCGTGCAGGGTGCGCATGAGCGTCTGCGCGCCCTCGCTGGTCGGAACCAGCCCGCATCCGCTCTGGTGGGTGAGAGCCATGACGCCGTCGACGTTCTCGAACTCGTCGAGGGCGAAGCCGCGGAAGGCATCCGCGATGAGATTGGCCGCCGTGGCCGAGCAGTTCACCGAGGTGAGGATGCCGATGTAGTTGCGCGTGCCCGTCTTGCCGTTGGCGCGCGGGTAGCCGCGGAAGGTGGGGATTGGGCCGTCTGGCATCGCGAGGGTCGTGCGGGCGGTGCCGAACTCGTGCTGGCGGTCGGTGTCGTCCATGCCCAAATTGTGGCTGTGCACGTGGTCGCCCGTGGCGATCGCGGCCGTCGCCCGGCCGATCGACTGACCGTACTTGTGCAGCTGCTCACCGGCCGCGATGGGAACGAGGGCGAACTTGTGGCTGCGCGGGATGTCGGTGGCCAGGGTGATCTGGGTGCCACCGCCGAGCTCGATCACGGTGCCGGCGTCGAGCGCACGCAGCGCCACAGCCACCTCGTCGTGCGGGTCGAGGTGCAGGGCGACCTCGCCGAGCGGTAGTGCCGAGGGGGCGAGTGAAGTCATGGTGGCGCGGGGCCTCGATCCTGGGTTATCGTGAATGTAACCGGTTTCATTCACTCCTTACATTATTCGTCCCGGGCGACGGAAGGTCAAGATGGCGACGACGATTCGGCAGGTGGCCGCGGCCGCCGGCGTCTCCATCGCCACGGCGTCGCGGGCCCTGACCGGTTCGGATGCCGTCGTGCCGGCGACCCGCCAGCGCGTGCTGCGGGTCGCATCCGAACTCGACTACACGCCCAGCCGGCTCGGCCGCAGCCTCGCGACAGGCTCCACGGGCAACATCGGCGTGATTCTGCCCGACGTGACCAACCCCTTCTACACCTCGTTCCTTGCCGAGCTCGAGTCGGCCGTCGGCGCGCGCGACATCGGCGTACTCGTGGGCGATTCGCATGAGACGCCGCAACTTGAGCGGCGACTCATCGAGCGCATGACCACGCAGGTGGACGCTCTCGTGCTGGCATCGAGTCGCTTGGACGACGCGGCGGTGGTCGCGGCATCCGCCCGCCTGCCGGTCGTGCTCGCCAACCGCATGCTTGAGGTGACGACACCGGTGCCAGAACGGCTCAGCCAGATCACCATCGACGTGGAGCCCGGTTTCAGCGCTGTCGTGCGGCACCTGCACGCGCTCGGGCACCGCACCGTCGGCTATGTCGACGGCCCTCCGCAGTCGTGGTCGGGTCGGCAGAAGGCGCGCACGCTCGCCCGCGTCTGCGACGAACTGCGGATGCCGCTGACCACGCTCTCGACGACGCGCCCCGACTTCGACGGCGGCCGCGCCGCGTATGCGCGCATCGCGGCGGGCGATGGTGCCGGCGGCGGCCACGACGCGGGCTTTCCGACCGCGATAGTCGCCTTCAACGACCAGGTGGCGCTCGGCCTGCTCTCCGCCCTGCGCGAGGCCGGGCTCGACGTGCCGGGCGATGTCAGCGTGGTCGGATGCGACAACTCGCTTCCCGACGGAATGGCCTGGCCGTCGCTCACGACCGTCGACAGCTCGTCGCGCACCCTCGGCGCTCTGGCCGCCGCCGCCATTCTCGACGCGGATGCTCCGCATTTCGGTACCGTGCCGACCCACCTCATCGTGCGCGACTCCACCGGAGCTCGCGCCGCCACCCCCACCCACCAGCCACAACTCGAGGAATCCCTGTGAGCGCATCCACCCCCGAAAGCAGCATCGAACCCCGGCGTCTGCAGCCCTCCGCTGTGCTGCGCGAGCATCCGGTGATAGCGGTGCTGCGCGCCCGCGACCCGCGCGATTACGACGCCGTGCTCGACGTGCTGGCCGAGAACGGCGTGCGCTCCGTCGAGCTCACGCTGAGCACACCGGGAACCATCGAGCACCTGCTCTCGCTCGTCGGGCGCGGCGGCGCCGGTGGCACCAGTGGCGGCGGCGCGATAGAGATCGGCATCGGCACCGTCACAAACGTTGAGCAGGCGCAGCGGGCCATCGACGCCGGCGCCGACTATCTCGTGACGCCGGTGACCCGGCTGGATATCGTGGCCCTTGCTGTCGCGGCGGGCGTGCCGGTGTACCCGGGCGGGCTGACGCCATCCGAGTTGTTCTCCGGCTGGGAGGCCGGGGCGACGGCGGTGAAGATCTTCCCGGCCGAGACGGTCGGTTCACAGTACGGCGCGCACCTGCGCGGTCCGTTCCCCGACATCGAATTCGTGCCGTCGGGCGGGGTGTCTCTCGAGGACATTCCAGGCTGGCTGAGGGCGGGGGCCGTGGCCGTGAGCCTCGGCGGGCCCCTGATCGGCGACGCGCTCAAGGGTGGTTCACTCGACGCGCTGGCCGAGCGCACCCGCCGCGTCGTCGAGGTTGTCGCCGAAACGAGGAGCGCCCGATGAGCGGGGTTGTCACGATCGGCGAGACGATGGCGCTGATGGCCGGCGCCACGCCCGGGCCGCTGCAGCACACCCCGACGATGACGCTCGGCATGGGCGGCTCGGAGAGCAATGTGGCCATCGCACTGAGCAGGCTGGGCGTGGAGGTCACCTGGATCGGCAAGGTGGGGGCAGACTCGCTCGGCGACCTCGTGCTGCGCGAGATCGGCGCCGAGGGCGTACACGTCGCTGCGATTCGCGACCCGGATGCGCCCACCGCGATCATGGTCAAGGAGCGCCGCACCCCAGCCGACACCCGCGTCTTTTACTACCGCAACGGTCTCGCCGGCTCGCGGCTGCGCGTGGATGAGGTGGACTTCGACCTCGTGCGCGGCGCCTCACTGCTGCATGTGACCGGCATCTCGCCCGCTCTCTCGCCGGGCATGGCCGAGGTCATCGACGAGGCGATCCGGGTGGCGAAGGATGCCGGAGTCACCGTGTCGTTCGACCTCAACTTTCGGGGCAAACTGTGGTCGCGGGAGCAGGCCGGTGAGGCGTACCGGCGCATCCTGCCGCACGTCGATCTCGCCTTCGGCGGGGACGACGAGGCCGCGATCGCGCTTGGGCGAACGGATGAGCCGGTGGCACTCGCGCACGGGCTCATCGCGCTCGGCGCGGGCCAGGCCGTGGTGAAGCTCGGGGCCGCGGGAGCCGTGGCGGTGATCGACGGCGTGGAGTACGAGGAGACCGCCGTGCCCATCGTTCCCGTCGACACGGTCGGCGCGGGCGACGCCTTCGTGGCGGGATATCTCGCCGAGTACCTGGCCGGCGAGCCCGTGGCAACGCGCCTGGAGACGGCCGTGACCGTCGGCGCATACGCCTGCCTGACGCACGGCGACTGGGAAGGTCTGCCGCGCCGAGCCGAACTCGCGTCGTTGACCGCGACGGAGCCCGTGACGCGGTAACGCGAAGCTACGAGCGCACGAGGGCTATGGCCTGGGCGCGGTCGCGCACGGCCAGCTTGGCAAAGATCGCGTTGATGTGCGTCTTCACGGTTGCAACGCTCACGAACAGGCGCGCGGCGATCTCGGGGTTGCTGAGGCCCTCACCGACGAGCTCGAGCACCTCGGCTTCGCGGGCCGTGAGTGTCGGAAAACGGGCCGACAGAGCGGATGTCTCAAGCCCTGGCGTGCTTCGATCAACTGAGTCGAGCAGGCGGGCGCCGACCGCGGCGGCGAGCGTAGTCTGGCCCGTGGCCACCGAGCGCACGGCGGCGGCGACCTCGGCGCGGCCGGCATCCTTGGTGAGGTAGCCGCGAGCACCCGCGCGCAGCGCACCCATGATCGAGGCGTCGTCGGCGAACGTCGTGAGCACGAGTACCGCTGTCGTCGGATGCTCACTCACGATGCGAGCGGTGGCCGCGGCTCCGTCGAGCACGGGCATCCGCAGGTCCATGAGCACGACGTCGGGGGCGAGCTCGGCGACGAGCCGACACGCCTCTTCGCCATCCGCCGCCTCGCCGACGACCTCGATGTCGTCAAGCAGGTCGAGCACCGTGACGAGGCCGTCGCGCACGATGGCCTGGTCGTCGGCGACGAGCACCCGAATCGCCGCGCTCATCGCGGCGCCTGCCTTGACACTTCGACGCGCACCACGAATTCGTCGCCCTGCGTCTGCGCCACAACGCTGCCGCCGTGCAGGGCGTCGAAGCGCTCACTCATGCCTGCCAAGCCGTGCCCTCCCCCGGATGCGGCGAGCGCCGCCGGCGCGGTCACGCTCGCACCCGCCATGCGGTTGCGCACATCCATCACCACCCCATGTTGCCCCCAGTCGAGCCGCGCGTGCACGGCCTCGCCCGGCGCATGCTTGCGTGCGTTGCTCAGCGCCTCCTGCAACGCGCGGCGCAAGGCGACGGCCGCCTCCGCCGACAGCTCATGCGGCTGGCCGCTGTCGGCAAGCTCGATGCTGCCGCCCAACGCGCGGTGTGCGTCGACGAGTTCAGCCAGCGACTGCCGCATCTCAACACCCGAAACCGGCTCGTTCTCCCGGGGCTCGCGCAGCGCCTCCACCGCCCGACGCGCCTCACCCAGCCCCGATGCGGCGAGCTCGCGTGCGTCGCGAACGCGCGACGCCGCATCCGCTGTTCTCCCGGATTCGAGCAGCGCCTCGACGGCATCGAGCTGAATGACCAGGCCGCCCAGGCTGTGCGCGAGCACGTCGTGAATGTCGCGGGCCACCGCCTGCTGCGCCTCGAGGGCTGCCGCCTTCGCGTGTTCCTCACGCGTGGCCATGGTGCTTTCGACCAGTTCGCGCTCGCGCACGCCCGCCAGCCGCGCCTGGCGGCGGTTGAGGCCGCCCAGAAAACCGAGCACAACCCCGCCCATGATTGCCAGCAGGCCGATCGGACTCATCGTGACGGTGAGCGAGCCCACGGCGATCAGCCCGAGGGCCAGCAGCATCGCGGCAAGGCCGATCCAGATTCTCGCCGAGAGGGTCGAGGCAAGACGCATGACCCCGATGCTGGCGGGCACCACGAGCAGCCCGTTCGACGGTGCGGCACCGAGTGATCCCGCCGCGATCATCACCACGGATGCCACGACGGCCGCCACACGCAACCCCGGCGACGACTGCCATCGTGAGCCTTGCCCGAGCTGACCGCCGAGCCAGATGACCACCGCGATCAGACCGAGCACGAAGACCCAGGGCGCGATCGACCGCTCGAAGAACTGCTGGAACAGGAAGATGCCGACGACGACAACGCCGAACAGGCTGAGCGCCATGCCCAGCCCGCCGGAGCGCCATTCGTAGGGAGTCACAGCACCATCATGCAGTGACTGCGGCGCTCTTCTGAACCCTCGCGGCGAAAACGAAGACGCGGGCGACCCGGTTGGCGGCGACCATCACGAGAATCACACCCGTCGCGGCGGCGAGCACCGAGCCCATGTCCGCGGCGATCATGTCGATGCCCACGCGCACGCCGATCATCACTATCCAGAGAACGAGGCCGAGCCATCCGGTGCGCGTCTCCAGCACCGTCTCGGTGCCGTCGGCGTTCAGCACGCGCTGAGGGTTGCTGCCGGATCCGCCGCGACGCTCCTCGCGTCGGCTGCCGCGGCCGCGGGCCAGCGGATCGCCGGGGTCGCCCGGGTGAATGTCGCGCGAGCGAAAGACCGCAATGCGCCCCATGAGCGCGCCGATGGCGAGCGAGATGACGAGTTCCACGATGAGCACGGCCAGGTCGACAGCGGAGATCTGGTGCACATCCTTCGTCTGCGACAGCATCACGATGCCGACGCCGCCCATGATCAGCGGCATACGCCACATGCGCGAAATGGAGATGATGCTCCAGGTGAGCTGCCGGTACAGAATCCATCCGACCAGCGCGAGGCCGATGAGAATGTTGGCGATGGTTTGGATGGTCACGGTCAGCTCCTTGAAGTGGTGTGATTCCAGACTCGCGGGCCGAGGCATCCGCGCCCACCGCCCCAGGGTGGAGAACCGGGTGGAGATCGGGTGCGATGATCGAGGGGTGAAAGAGAATCCGTCCGTCGTTTTGAAGAACAGCGGATTCCGCGCGGTCGTCGAAGAGGATCGCTTCGTTCCCGGGGCGTTCCAGCTGGTGGTCGACGGCACGCCGCAGTCGCACGTGAACCTCGACAAGCCCGACGAACTGTTCTTCGAGTACATCCAGCGCATGGGGCACGTGATAGACCTGATCGGCATGCCCGGGCAGCCGCTCACCGCCGTGCACCTGGGCGCCGGCGCGCTCACCTTGCCGCGCTACATCGCCGCCACCCGCCCCGGCTCGCGCCAGCAGGTGGTCGAGATCGAGAGCGACCTCGTTGAGCTGGTGCGCCGGGAACTGCCGCTGCCGAAGCAGGCGCAGATCCGCATCCGTCACGGCGACGCGCGCGAGGTCGTCGGCAAGCTGCCGCCGGGGCTGCGCGGCTCGGTCGACCTGCTCGTGATTGACATCTTCAGCGGCGCGCGCACACCCGCCCACGTGACGAGCCTGGAGTTTTACAGCTCGGCCGTCTCGTTGCTGAAACCGGATGGCGTGGTTCTGGTGAATGTGGCGGATGGGCCGCCGCTCGCCTTCGCCCGCGGCCAGGCCGCGACCCTCGGCATGGCGGTCGAGCATGTCGTGGCGATGGCCGAGGCGCAGGTGCTCAAGGGGCGCCGTTTCGGCAACGTCGTGCTCGTGGGGTCGAACGCGACGCTGCCCATGGACTGGCTGCCGCGGCTGCTGGCCGGGGGACCGCATCCGGCGAAGGCCGTTGCCGGCGCCGAACTCAAGGCGTTCACCGCGGGCGCCCCCATCGTGACGGATGCGACGGCCGTGCCGTCTCCGCCACCCGCCCGCAGCATCTTCCAGGTGAAGTCGAATTCGTAACGGTCGCCCCGCGGGTCACGATTCGCCGTGAATCTGGGAGCGGGCGCCCGCGGGCAGCCAGACTAGGTGAAGAGTTCGGGAGGGCGCATGGGGCGCGCATGGCGTTCGGCCGCCGCGGCATCCGTGGTGCTCGTCAGTGCGCTCGTGGTCGGCTGCACGTCGGCACCGAACCCCACACCCCCGCCAGTACCCACGACCCCGATCATGAACACCCCGACCCCCACCACCACGACATCCGTCCCACTCACGCCCCTGCAGCCGAGCGGCACGCCGCGCACGATTCAGAGTGGGCTCAAAGCCCCGTGGTCGATGCTGCGGCTGCCGAGCGGGTCAACGCTCGTGAGCGAACGCGACTCTGGGCTGATACGCGAGATTCTGCCCGACGGTGGCAGCATCCGGGATGTCGGAACGGTGCCTGGCGTCGTGCACGCGGGTGAGGGCGGGCTGCTCGGACTTGCCGCGCCGAAGCCGCTGTACGAGGGCAGCGACCCCGAATTCGTTTACGCCTACCTCACGACGGCGAGCGACAACCGCGTGGTGCGCATGAAGCTGGGCGGTGTGCCGGGAATCTACCGACTCGGGCCGCCCGAGAAGATTCTCACCGGCATCCCGAAGGCGAACATCCACAACGGCGGCCGCATCGCGTTCGGCCCCGACGGCATGCTCTACATCACGACAGGGGATGCGAGTGGCCACGACAACGCGCAGAGCCTCGATTCGCTCGGCGGCAAGATTCTGCGGCTGACCCCCACCGGAGACGTTCCGGCCGACAACCCGTTCCCCGGCTCGCCCATCTACTCATACGGACACCGCAACCCGCAGGGTCTCGCATGGGATTCGCACGGCACCCTCTGGGCCAGTGAATTCGGCCAGAACACCTGGGACGAACTCAACATCATCACGCCCGGCGCCGACTACGGCTGGCCGATCGTGGAGGGCATCGCACACAACGCGAAATTCACCGACCCCGTCTACCAGTGGCGCACCAGCGACGCCAGCCCGAGCGGCATAACGATAGTGAATGACACCATCTTCATGGCCGGTCTGGGCGGAAAGCGGCTCTGGTCGATCTACCCAACCAGCGGCGGCGCTCCCGTGCGCGCCATCGCCTCGTATGTGAATACCCTCGGCCGGCTTCGCGACGTGATGGCGGTCGGCCACGACACGCTCTGGCTGCTCACCAACAACACGGATGGGCGCGGCACGCCGCGCTCGGGCGACGACAGAATCTCTGCCGTGCGCCTGTCGCCGCTGGATGGCTGAGACCGGGGTTAGGGTGAAAGGAACCCGGCGTGCATGTATGGCGCAACCGCGTCGCATCCGCCGCCCGCACACCAGGAGCATCACCTGAGCATCATTCTCGGCTATGACCCCACGACCCTGCGCGAGAAGGTCGATCTGCTCGCCGCGGGCAAGCGTCTCGACGAGCTCGGCGAGATGCGCAGCCTTGACGCGCTCAACGAGAAGGCCGGGCTGCTGCGGCTCGTCGGCCGGCTCGACGAGGCTCTGGATGTCGCCAATCAGGCCCTGCGCCAGGCACGCTTCACGGGTGAGAGGCAGGATGCGGCGCTCGCCCGCGCGAGACGGGCACAGGTTCTGCAGTTCCAGGGCAAACTCGACGACGCCCACGTGGAACTCAGCGCCGTGATCGGCGAGGCGCACGCACACGACTGGTCACGCACCGAGGCGTTCGCTCTGCAGCATCGTGGCAAGGTGCTCTTCGACCAGAGCGAGTTGGAGGCCGCTCTGGCGGACTTCAAGGCGGCACTGGCGCTGCGTGAGAGTCTGGGCCTGCCGCCGAACGAACTCGAGAGCTCGCTCGTGGCCATAGCGGTCACCGAGTCGTTTCTCGACGAGCGTCGACGTACCGCCCGTCAGTGATACGCGTCCCGCACCGGTTCGCGAATGACCGATTTTTGCACGGGCGGGGCTGACCTTCGGCGATCATGTCCCCGGGTGGCGATATTCTCGGTGCATGGCTGATCTCGAGCGCGTGCGGAGATGGGCGGATGCGCTCATCGCGCTTCACCTCGACCCGGCTGTGTGGTCATTCGGCTTCGACAACGCCAAGACGCGGGCCGGCCTGTGCAACTACACAGCGAAACGCATCACCGTCTCGCGCTACCTGGCGGCACGGTACGAAGACGATGAGATCCACCAGATTCTGCTGCACGAGGTTGCGCACGCCCTTGCCGGCAGCCGTGCGGGGCACGGGCCGCGCTGGCGCGGCATCGCCATCGAACTCGGCTACGAGGGCAAGCGCCTGCACGGCGGCGCGATCGCCGACGAACTGGCACCATGGATCGGCGTATGCCCGCGCGGGCACACCCATTACCGCTATCGCAAGCCGGCCCGCAGCCTTGCCTGTGGGGCATGCTCACGTCGCTTCGACGCCGCGAATCTCATCGCGTGGAACCACCGCGAAGTGAGCGCCGCGACCCGCCGCAAGGCCGCGGCGTCCATGCCTCCTCGCTGAGCGCTGCGCCCTCCGGGGGTCAGCACAGGCAGAACTCGTTGCCCTCGGGGTCTTGCATCGTGTAGGTGTCGGGCCCGCGGTCGTTCGTGAACCACAGTTGCGTGGCACCAAGACCCTCCGCCCGCGCGACCTCATCGAGCAGCCGCTCCGGGCCAACGGGAACGTCGATGTGCACCCGGTTCTTCGCCGTCTTCGGCTCCGGCACCTTCTGAAAGTACAGTCGAGGATTCGCGCCGGCGGGGTCAACCGCCACCGCGACATCCGCGAATTCTGAGCGCCCATTACGGGTGATGCGCCCGGCCTCCGGCATGCGACCCGCCTCGACGAGTTGGTCGACGAACGCCGAGTTGTCCTCGACCTCATAGCCGAGCAGCGCTGCCCAGAACTCAGCCTGCGCGTGCGGGTTACTCGTGTCGAATGCGATCTGCAGTGTCATAGTTTGCCTTCCACCCGTCACGTCATCGAAGAGGTGAGGTGCGGCTATTCGGAGACCTGCACGTCTTTCCAGAACGCCACGTATCCGCTGAAGTCCTTGCCGACACGCTCGAACGCCGTCGGGTACGGATGCGGGTAGCTGAAGGCGCGATCCTGCAGAAGGTTCTCACCATCCTTCACGCTGAAGTACTGGCATTCGCCCTTCCACGGGCACGTGTACGGGGTGTCGCTGGCGACGAGCAACTCGCTCTTCACGCTCGCGGGCGGAAAATACCAGTTGCCCTCGATGCGGATCAGATCGCTCTCCGGCGCCTCTGCGATAACGGTGTCGTTCAGTACTGCCTTCATGTCAAACCTCCTGAAGCCTGCAACGTTACGCGTGGAAGCCGAATTCCCCCAGCACGGGAACCACCGCGGAGGAGTCCAGCTTGCCAGCGAGCTCGACGTCGATGCGGGCATCCGCCTCGATGAGCTGCTGGCCGGTGACGGATGCGGTGAGCAGGTGCCCGACCGCCCGCTTCAGACCGAGATACGCCGCGCACGCGGCGGCGGCCTCGGGGGCGGCGTAGTCGATGCCCACGGTGGCGAGCGCGTCGATGACGGCGCCAGCGACCAGCAGGTCCTCGACGGCGAAGCGGGTGCTGCCGTCGGACCTGCTCTCGCCCGCCGCAACGATCGCGACTCGCAGCCGGTCTCCCGTGTCGACCTGCTGCTGCAGTATCCATTCTGCGACGGCGGTGCGATTGCGCAGCGACGCGGCCACGACGGGCACGCCAAAGGCGGCGGCGGCGGCGCTCAAACGGGATCCGTTGAGGGAGCTGACGAGTACGCGCGACTGCGGCGCAATGGCCGCGACGTTCTCCGGGGTGATGCTTGAGGGTGACAGCGTGATTCCGGATGCTCCGCGCGGCCCCGCGAGCACCGCATCTGCGGCTGCAGCGGCATCCGCCGGCTCACCGACGCCGTCGAACGGAACGACCTCGAGACCGTGCTCGACCGCGAGACCCACCGTGGTCGTGAACGAGATGGAATCGATGACGACGATGACGCCCGCGCCCTGGGCGATGCTGGCGAGGCCTTCGCGCCCCCAGTCGAAGCGCACTTCGTATTTGCTCTGGGTGGGGGTGTCTGCGGCGAGGGCTTCTTTCACGCCCTCATCGTATCGAGAGCGGTGGTCTGTGTTTCAGCGGTCGTCGGCGGAGGGGCGGCGCATCTGGGTGCGAATCGTCTCGAAATCGTGGCGGGAGATCTCGATCATGCCGCGGCGCAGCTGAAAGCCCCAGTTGCGGCTCTCCCGGGTGAACTCGAGAACGGGCAACAGCGGTCGGATGCCGGCCGGCACGGCATCCGCATCGAAATCGATTCGACGTCGCCACGGTCGAAAGTCGCCGCCGGGCCCGCGCATCGTGGGCCCCTCGGTTGCCTGATACACCTCGTCGTCGGCGACGCGGCCGACGGCGGTGAACTCGCGCAGCGGTTCGCCGTCGGGGTAGGAGACGCGCGGGGAGTAGTACACGAATCCGTCGCTGACGCCCATGCGCGCCAGCGGTGCGCGTGCGCCGTGGTTGACCTGGGCGATGCCCAGCTCGACCCCGCGCAGCACATGGTCGCGCTGCACGACACCCACCCAGAACCGGATCGCCACGCCCCCATGTCTAGCGCACGCCGCCGACATTTCGCGCATCGGTGCGCCAGACTGGAACAAGTTTCCCCCCGCCCGAGTGCACACCAAAACGACGGAGAATCTCGTGCCAGACGAGCAGAATGACATCCAAACGAACGCAGAAGGCGACAATCTCCGTCGTTTTGGTGCGGCACTTCAGGTGGCGGACTGGCGGCGGCGGATGTTCGGCATCTACGCGGCGGTGCGGCAGCTGAGCGCCCAGGATGCGCGGCTCGCTCATGCACACTGGGTTTCGGCGCGCGACGAGCTGATGGGAGGGCATCCGGCAACGCCGATCATGGAGCAGGACCGGGCCTCGTTCGTGGGTTTGCCGATCACAACGTACGACCCCGACTGGCGGTTCGAGCTCGAGATCGTGGCGGCGACAAACGAGAAGCGCATGGAAGTGGCGACAGGCACCGACGGCGTCGTTCCGTTCGAGTTGCTCGGCGCTGTTCGCGTGCCTTTTGCCGGCACGCTTGACGTGTGGCGGCTCGCCTCGTATGCCGGCGGGCTCTTCGTTCCGGTGAAGGATGCCCTCGCCGGGCAACCCGGGGGAACCTACGGCGGCGGTCGCTATCTGCTCGACACCGTGAAGGGTGCAGATCTCGGCCCCGGCGGCGACCCCGACTCGCTCGTGCTCGACTTCAACTTTGCGTACAACCCCTCGTGCGCCTACGACCCGGCGTGGGCGTGCCCGCTCGCCCAGGCAGGAAACACACTCTCGGTCGAGGTGCCGGTGGGCGAGCGGTATCGCGGCTGAGCGCGGTGGAGCTTGAAGAATCGCGCCAGCGATTCGCGACCACAGCGCCGAGCGAGCCTGCGAGCGAGGGGAAGCTCAGCCCACCCGCAGCATGGTGAGGCGCTGGGTCGGGCGGGTCATCGCCACGTAGAGGGCGCCGGCGCCGCGCGGGGACTCGGCGACCAGAGCATCGGGATCGACGACAACCACGGCGTCGAACTCGAGCCCCTTCGCCTCGCGGGCGGTGAGCACGGCGATCGCGCGCGTGAGCCCGTCTCCTCCGCGGCCGACCTCCGCGCCGAATCGTGAGGCGAGCGCCGCTGCCACCGCATCCACGTGGCGCAGCGCACAGATGACGGCCAGCGTGCCGCCCGCATCGATTTCGCGGTCGGCGGCAACGGCATCCGTCACCGCAGCAGGCAGCGCGGCGGTCGACTGCGCCGTGACCTCTCGAACGGGCCAGTCGCCGCGCCGCACCGACTGGGCCGGGGTGATGTGCAGCCTGTTCGCCCGGGCGAGCACTTCGGCCTCCTCGGCGATCTGGGCGGGCGTGCGGTAGTTGACCGTGAGTTCCTCGAGCCGCCAGCGGGTATCGAAGAACGGCTGCAGTGCCGAGCGCCAATTCGACGCTCCCGCCGCCGAGCCCACCTGGGCGATGTCGCCCACGATGGTGAACGAACGCATCGGGCAGCGGCGCACGAGCAGGCGCCACTGCATGGGTGAAAGCTCCTGCGCCTCGTCGACGACGATGTGGCCGTATGTCCAGGAGCGGTCGGCGACGGCGCGCTCGGCGGTCGTGGAGCGATCGGGAGACTCGGCGAAGCCCAGCGCCAGCTGCTCCGCGTTGACCTGGCCCTCAACCCCCATGTTCTGGATCGCCATCTCGGCGTTCTCGATGTCGCGGTGGCGTTGCCGCTCGCGTTCGCCGGCACCCGCATCCGCCTGCTGGGGAAACTCACCGAGCAACTCGGCCGCCTCGTCGAGCAAGGGAACATCGGAGACAGTGAAAGCCGCCGTGCGGTCGCGCGCCAGCAGCGCCCGCGTCTCGTCGCTCCAGCCGGGGGTGAGTTCGGCCAGCCACTCGGGTCGCGCGTAGAGGTCGCGCAAGACCTTCTCGGCGGTGAGCGGCAGCCAGGCCGTGTTGAGCACGACTTTCACATCGTCGGCCGTGCGCAGGTCCTCGCGAAGGGCGCCAAGGTCGGAATCGTCGAGCGCGGCTCCCTTGGCGCGCAGCTGCTCGGCCAGCAGCCGCGAAAGCTCGGAAAGCGCACGCTGCACGAACGTGACGCGCGCCTCGTTATGCGGCAGGCGGGTCTCGCGGGCGGCACCGATGGCACGGGCGATCAGGGCGGGCTCGATCACGAGGGCCTCGCCATTCACGTCTACCGTCTGCGGTGAGGCGGGCACGCGCTGCCGGGAGCGCACCGCGCGGGAGATGACCGGCGCCATCGCCAGCGAGCCCTTGAGCATGGCGGTCTGCGCCTCGTCGTCCTCGCTCGCGGCGACGCCGGGGAACAGCCCACCCACCGTGGAGAGCACCACGCCGGTCTCACCGAGCGAGGGCAGCACCGCATCGATATAGCTGAGGAACGCGGTCGATGGACCCACGATGAGCACGCCGCTGGAGCGCAACTGCTCGCGATGCGAATAGAGGAGGTAAGCCGCACGGTGAATGGCCACGGCGGTCTTGCCGGTGCCGGGACCGCCCTGCACCACAAGCGCTCCGCGCAACTCCGAGCGGATGATGCGGTCCTGTTCCGCCTGGATCGTCGCGACGATGTCATGCATATGACCGGTGCGCTGGGCGGTGAGCGCCGCCATGAGCGCGCCCTCGCCGTGCACCTGCTCGCCGGCCTCGATCAGCCGATCGTCGAAGACCTCGTCGTCGACGCGCAGCACCTCGCGCTCACGCATCGTGAGGTGTCTGCGGGCGCGCACTTCCTGCGGATGCGCCGCGGTCGCCTGGTAGAACGGGCTCGCCTGCGGGGCACGCCAGTCGAGCAGCAGCGAACGCTGCTCATCGTCGCGCAGGCCGATGCGGCCGATATAGCGCAGATCGTCGGCGGCGTCGCTGTCGTCGCTGTCCGTGTCGTCGCCGTCGGCATCCGAGGCGCCCCCCTCGGGCAGCTCCACCTGCAGCCTGCCGAAGACGAGCCGGGCATCCACCTCGCGCAGTTGTACCAGCCGATCCTCGTAGAGTCGGGCGAACGCGTCGCGCTCCGAACGCAGTTGGTGATTGCTGCCAGGGTTCTGCTCACGCACCTGGGTGAGGCGGGTCTCGGCATCCGCACGCAGGGCATCCAGCCGCTCGTAAAGCGCAGCCGTATAGGCCCGTTCGCGGTCCAACTCGGTTTGCGTCACTCGACTCTTCCTGGCGATCTGCCACACACCGCGCCTGGCGGTTCGGCCTGATTGCCGGGGACAAACAGCCTAGTCTGCCCGCCTGAGAGCGGCGGTGGAGGCCTGTTGCGGCTCGGGAATACGGCATCCGCTAGACTGTTGTTACTTGCGAACGCCATGACGGCGTTCCCTGCGTCGTAGATCGACCCTTTTCCTCGGCACATTCCTTCGCGGATGCGCGCCGATTCCAAAGAAACTTTCTTACGGCGAACGGATGTGCCCTCCGGCACCTTCGCCATGTAAATCTCCACCGACCACGCCGGTTTCGACAAGCTCGACCAGCGTGCAACCGAGATTCTGATGCCCTGAAAGGCACCACAACACCTATGTCTGAAACCACATTCGCCTCACTCGGCGTTCCCGCCGCCCTCGTCACCAAGCTGGCGAGCGACGGCAAGACCGAGCCCTTCCCGATTCAGGTCGACACCCTGCCCGACACGCTCGCGGGACGCGACGTGCTCGGCCGCGGCAAGACCGGCAGCGGCAAGACTCTCGCCTTCTCCATTCCCATGGCCGCGCGCCTCGGCGGCGACCTCGCCGGCGGCAAGCGCCGCCCGGGCCGCCCCGTGGGTCTCATCCTGGCCCCGACCCGCGAGCTGGCTACCCAGATCGACGCTGTACTCGCCCCGCTCGCCGCGGCATACGGCCTGAACACCACCACGATCTTCGGCGGCATCTCGCAGAACCGCCAGGTTGCCGCGCTCAAGGCCGGCGTCGACATCGTCGTGGCCTGCCCGGGACGCCTCGAAGACCTCATGCAGCAGGGCTTCGTTCAGCTCGACGCCGTCGAGATCACCGTGCTCGACGAGGCCGACCACATGGCCGACCTGGGCTTCCTGCCCGTCGTCACGCGCATCCTGTCGAAGACCCCTGAGCACGGGCAGCGCCTGCTGTTCTCCGCCACCCTTGACAACGGCGTGGACAAGATCGTCAAGCGCTTCCTGCACAACGAGGTTCTGCACTCGGTCGACGACGTCTCCTCGCACGTCGACGCCATGACCCACCATGTGTTCGAGGTCGCCGGCGCCGAGGAGAAGACCGCGCTGGTGCGGATGCTCGCCTCGGGCACCGGGCGCCGCATCCTGTTCATGCGCACCAAGCACCACGCCAAGAAGCTCGCCAGGCAGCTCACCGACTCAGGTATTCCCTCGGTGGACCTGCACGGCAACCTGTCGCAGCCGCAACGTGACCGCAACCTGGCCGCGTTCGGCGACGGTTCGGTGAACGTGCTCGTGGCCACGGATGTCGCGGCGCGCGGCGTGCACGTCGACAACGTCGAACTCGTCATTCACGTGGACCCGCCCACCGAGCACAAGGCGTACCTGCACCGCTCGGGCCGCACCGCCCGCGCCGGCAGCGCCGGTGACGTCGTCACCGTCGTGCTGCCCGCCCAGCGCAGCGACGTGAAGACACTGCTGCGCAAGGCCGCCATCGCCGTTGCCCCGCAGCAGGTCTCGGCCACCTCCCCCGCCGTCGTGAGCCTCGTCGGCGACGTCGCTCCCTACGTCAAGCCGGCGCCGCGCTCCGAGCAGCCGCAGCGCGGCCAGGGTGGCGGCGGACGCTCGCAGGGTGCCAACGCACAGCGCAAGCGCGCGAACCGTGATGGTTCCGGCGCCGGGCGCGGCGGTTCAGCGGATGCCGGCAGCGGCCGTCCGCGCCGTGACCGCTCGGGTCGCCCCGCGGCATCCGGCCAGGGATCGTCAAACGGTCGCGTGCAGCAGGGGCAGGGCCGCTCCGGCGGTTCTGCTCAGCCGGCGCGCTCCGCTCAGCCGGCACGCAGCGGCGCGGGCGCATCCGGCCAGTCGTCTCGTGGAGGCGCCGGCCAGGGCGGCCGCTCGGGCGGCATGCGCGTCGGCAGCCTCGTCGGTGGCGCTCCCAGCACCTCGCGCGGTCGCGGCTCACGTCGCGCCCAGGGCTGACACCCACACGCTTCACACCGAGAACGGGTCGGCTCCACGGAGCCAGCCCGTTTTCGCGCAGTGCTACGGCAGCACGCCCACCGAGGCGAGCGCGGCGCGCAACAGGGTGCCGCGGCCGCCCTCCATCTCCTCTGACACCGCGATGGATGCCGCCTCGAGCGGCGTCATCCAGGTGAGCTCGAGCGCATCCTGCCGGGGCTCGCACGTTCCCGTGACGGGAACGACGTAGGCCAGCGAGACGGCGTGCTGGCGATCATCCGTATACGGGGTGAGGCCGGGCATCGGAAAGTATTCGGCCACCGAGAACGGCACGGGGCTCGCGGGCAGCTGTGGAAAGGCCATCGGGCCGAGATCCTTCTCGAGGTGCCTGAAGAGGGCCTCGCGCAGGGTCTCCCCGTACATGACCCGACCCGAGACGAGCGTGCGGGTCATCTCGCCGACCGCATTCGCACGCAGCAGCACGCCCACGTGGATGACCTGGCCGATGCCGTCGACCCGCACCGGCACCGCCTCGACGTACAGAATCGGCAGGCGGGTGCGAACCTGTGCGAGCTCGATGTCGCTCAACCATCCGGGGCCGGCACCGGGCACGCGGCCGGGCTCATCGTCGCGCGCCGGCTCGTCATCCGGGTTGGGGTCGGGGGTGCGCACGCTCATGCTTCGATCATACGGATGCTGCGCCCGATGCCCCTGCCCTCGACACCCTCGCCGGTGGAGCGGATGATGCCAGTCGTTCGATGCCCGCGATGGTCATCTCCAGCAGCACGGCGAAGCTGCGATCGATGTCGTGCGGCAGGCGGAATCCGCCCCCAAGCTCGAGCAGCACGAAGCCGTGCAGTGCCGAACGCAGCACGCGGATCGCATCGATCAGCAGCTCGGGAGCGAGCTCGAATGCACGCAGCGCCCCGGCGATCACGGCAATGCTCTGCTCGCCGGCGTGGGCGAGCGGCTCGGCGGCAGGGTCATCCGGGTCGGCTGCAACCTGCGTCGCCACATACCGGCCGGGCTGCTCCCGGGCAAAGGCGCGCAGTGCCGCGGCCAATGCCCGCACGGCCTCGGCTCCCGAGCGCCCGATCGTGGCCGCCGTCAATGCGGTGGTCAGCTGCGTGACGGATGCGACGGCCACGTCCCGACGCAGCTCGCCCAGCGACGCCACGTGCTTGTAGAGGCTGGGAACGGCGACGCCGGCGTGGGCGGCGACAGCGGCGAGCGTGAGATTCGCGAAGCCCGCTGCACCGCCGTCATCGACAAGCTGCAACGCGGCGGCGGTGACCGCGGTTCTGCTCAGGCCCGCCCTAGGCATTGCGCGCCGCCCAGCCGTCGCCGGATGCCGCCCGCAGCCCCTCGAGGAACCGGAGCGTCGCAGGCAGAACGGCATCGGGTCGCTGCGCGTGCACGTAGTGACCGGCATTCTCGACGAGTTCTGCGTGCACACCGATGCTGTTCAGCCAGTCGACCTCGGCCGCAGCATCGGGATAGTCGGGATCGAGGCTGCCGATGAACGCGCGGTGCGGGGCGCTCGCCTCGTCGATGCGCGCCTCCACAACGGAGTGATCGAGCCCCATCGCCAGCGCGCGGAATGAACGCAGTCGGCCGGGCTCCTTCAGGTTGGCGCGGATCGCGTCGACCTGCTCGCCAAGCCACGGTGCCGTCGTGCCCTTGTTGATACTGCGGTAGTAGCCCGCCCAGAACGATGCGCCCCAGGGCCGCATCAGGGCGACACGGTAGAGCGCGCGGTTGAAGGCGCGGGCGACCGCGGATGTCGGCGGCTCGCGCAGAAGCGGTGCGTATGAGACCAGGCCGGCCACGGCATCCGGTCGCTCTGCCGCCGCCCAGACCGCGGCAGAGGCCCCCATCGAGTTGCCGAGCACGACGGCGGGGCCACCCAGCTTGTCGATCAGCGCGATGATGTCGCGAGCGGTGGCGATGTCGCCGTGCTCGCGAAAATTCGTGTCGCTTTGGCCCTGCCCGCGCAGATCGGTGACGGCCACTCGGTACCCCGCGTCGAGAAGCGGCGCGACGAGTTCGCGATAGCTGGAGCGCAGATCGCCCATGCCGGGGACCGCAACGACGAGCGGGCCATGACCCTGCACCGCGTAGGAGATGCGGCCGTCGGGGCGAGTCAGAAATGCGACGGATGCCTGCTCGGTAATGTTGTCCATAGCCGTAAAGCTAATACCATTAGCTTTTAAATGCAAGAGACAATTCGCTTGACAGGGGAAACGCGCCTGTGCAGGAGATTTGCACCCGCCCGCAGCTCGCCCCTCGCCAGTCACGAGATGATGGTCAGGTACGAAGCCAGAGGAGGGGCCGTGACGGCATCCGGTGCACTGAAACTCGACGCGCACGCCGTGCTGTGGTCGGCGAGCGAGAGCGACCGCGCGGGCAAGCCCCTGCTCGTGATGATGCACGGCTACGGCTCGCACGAGGGCGACCTGTTCGGGCTCTCGCCCTATCTGCCGCTGAACACGGTAGTCGCGTCACTGCGCGCGCCGATCCCCGAGGGCGGTGGATACGCCTGGTTCCCGCGTGAAAGCGCCGTCGGCGCGAATCCCGCGGGGCGCCCGCACCCCGAAATCGTGGATGCCGCGGCACTCGCGGTGCTCAACTGGCTCGATGCGCAGCCTGCCGCGCCCGCCGTCGGGCTGCTCGGCTTCTCCCAGGGTGCTGCGATGGCCCTGCAACTGCTGCGCCACGCGCCGGGCCGCTTCGCGTGCGCGGTGCAGCTTTCGGGCTTCGTCGCATCCGGTGCCGCGCCCGGGGACGCCGAGCTTGCGCAGCTGCGGCCGCCGGTGTTCTGGGGGCGCGGCACGGATGACGACGTCATTCCCGCCGACGCCATCGCCCGAACCGCAGACTGGTTACCTGCGCACGCGAACGCCGACACCCGCATCTACGAGGGTCTCGCGCACGCGGTCTCGCAGCAGGAGCTCACGGATGTCGCGGCGTTCCTGGGCACGCACCTGAACTGACGGGCGCCGGGACCACCTACCCACGCCGCACCGCGCCCGCGCCCGCACAATTCAGGCCGAAATCGCGCAACAGCGGCACGTCGCGGCGTCCCCGCCGGCGTGCCGCCCCATCCGGCCTGAATTAGGATCGCGAACGCCGCCCACGAGTGCGGCATGAGACAAGCAGAGGGCGCCAACGGCCGCCGAGCGCCCGATCGTTCGCCTAGGCGGGCACCATGCCGCGACCGAATACTGACGTCATCACGTGGGGCACTGCGTCGCCGTTTTCATCGGCGAGCATGGTCGTCAGCTCCGAGAGGAACGCCGCCTGCGCGGCGGAGTCCAGTGAAGCGATCTCCGGGCCGAACGGGGTACCCGCCATTCCGCGGGCCTCTTCGTCGGCCGTCGGCCATTGCACCGTGAGCCGCTCCAGTGACGAGACAACGTCTACGAAGCCGCCGCCGAGCAACGCGTCGGCCACCGCATCCGTCGTCATGGAAAGCGAACCGTCTGACATGGCGCGCGCGAACCTTGAATCAGGCAGGCGTGTTCGCACGAATTTTGCATAGCCGTCGAAAGGGTCGAGACGCTCGCCCAGCGCCCAGACTGCGACGGCGACAGTTCCGCCCGGTCGAAGCACACGGTAAAACTCACGAGCGACTGCCACGCGGTCGGGCATGAACGGAAGACCCTGATGACAGAACACCACATCCACGGAGGCGTCGGGCAGTTCGATATCCGTTGCTGAACATTCGAGAATCTCGACCGGCGCGTCGTGCGCATGCGAATCGGCGGCCACCGCCGATTCCAGGGAGGAAAGCATCGGGCGGCTGATGTCACTGGCGATCACCCGACCGGCACTTCCCACAGCGGATGCCGCGGCGCGGGTCACCGCGCCCGTGCCTGCGGCGACGTCCAGCACCGTCTGTCCGGCCAGGGGTTGCGCGAAATTCACGAGCCGCTTCGCCCACGGATCGAAGAGGTACGGCTGCAGATAGCGACGATAGTTCTCAGCGACTGCCGCCTGCCCAAACAGACCCTGATCGTCAACCATGATCACCGCTCTTCTGCCGCACGACGATGCTGCGGAGCACCGCGTGCCACACCATGAATCTAGACCCACCGAGTGCGTCTGCGGTAGCCTTCGTGGCGGACGGTGGTGCCCCCCAGACGCACGTACCCACGCTGTCAGCGGCGTGTGCTGAGATAGTCGAATGGGCGATGGGCTCGAACAGTTCTCCGCAGCCACCAGAACGTGGTTCGACGGGGCGTTCGCCGCGCCGACGGATGCCCAGCTGGGCGCATGGCAAGCCATCGCCCGAGGTTCGCACGCTCTCGTGGTTGCGCCCACCGGTTCGGGCAAGACGTTGGCCGCGTTCCTGTGGGCAATCGACAAGTTGGCGACGGTGCCGGCCGCTTCGGGCCCGTCGGTTGCTGAGCTTGCCGAAGAGCCCGGCACGAGGGTGCTCTACATCTCACCGCTCAAGGCGCTCGGCGTCGACGTGCAGCGCAACCTGCGCGCGCCCCTGGTCGGCATCACGCAGACCGCGAAGCGGCTCGGTGGAGAGCCACCCCATGTGAGCGTGGGCGTGCGCTCGGGTGACACGCCGGCATCCGAGCGTCGGTCGATGCTGAAGGCGCCGCCCGACATTCTCATCACCACGCCCGAGTCACTGTTTCTCATGCTCACCTCGGCCGCGCGCGAGACACTGCGCACGGTCGAAACGGTGATCATCGACGAGGTGCACGCGGTAGCGGCGACCAAGCGCGGCGCCCATCTGGCCGTCTCGCTCGAGCGGCTGGATGCGCTGCTCGCCCGGCCCGCACAGCGCATCGGGCTCTCGGCCACCGTTCGTCCGCCCGAGGAGGTGGCGCGGTTTCTCGGGGGCCGGGCGAGCGTGGAGATCGTGGCGCCGGCATCCGTCAAGCGCTTCGATCTGCGCGTGGTGGTTCCCGTCGACGACATGAGCGAGTTGGGTTCGGCCGCCAGCGACGGCGACGACGGGCGGCAGAACGGCTCGATCTGGCCGCACGTCGAGGAGGCGATCGTCGATCGCATTCTCGAGCATCGCTCGTCGATCGTGTTCGCGAACTCGCGCCGGCTGGCCGAACGGCTGACGGCCCGGCTGAACGAGATTTATGAGGAACGTTCTGCCGGTCGAGTAACGAGGAACGAGCCTATCGAGACCCCGGCTCCCGTCTCGATACGCTCGGCTTCGCGCGAGCTACTCGACCAGCGGGTGTCGAAACGCGCACCCGCCGCGATGATGGGCGGCTCCGGGCAGAGCAACGGCTCCGCCTCGGATGCGCCGGTGCTGGCGCGCGCCCACCATGGCTCGGTCTCCAAGGAGCAGCGCGCCATTATCGAAGACGACCTCAAGACCGGGCGGCTGCGCTGCGTCGTCGCCACCTCGAGCCTAGAGCTCGGCATCGACATGGGCGAGGTCGATCTCGTTGTGCAGGTGGAGGCGCCACCGTCGGTCGCGAGCGGCCTGCAGCGCGTCGGGCGCGCCGGACACCAGGTGGGAGAGGTCTCCCGTGGGGTACTTTTTCCCAAGCATCGGGCCGATCTGCTGCACGCCACCGTGGCATCCGAGCGCATGTCGGCCGGCCTCATCGAAGAACTCGCCGTTCCCGCGAATCCGCTCGACATTCTGGCCCAGCAGACCATTGCGGCCGTCGCCCTCGAGAGCATCAATGCCGACGACTGGTTTGACACCGTGCGGCGCAGCGCTCCGTTCGCGGGCCTGCCGCGCAGCGCATATGACGCCACGCTTGACCTGCTCGCCGGGCGTTACCCCTCCGACGAGTTCGCCGAGTTGCGCCCGCGCATTCTGTGGGACCGCGACACGGGCGCGCTCACCGGGCGACCGGGTGCGCAGCGGCTCGCCGTGACGAGCGGTGGCACCATTCCCGATCGCGGTTTGTTCGGGGTGTTCATGGTCGGCGAGCCGCGCCCATCGGCAGGCTCCGCCGCCGGCAGCCGCGTCGGCGAACTCGACGAGGAGATGGTGTACGAGTCGCGCGTCGGCGACGTGTTCGCGCTCGGGGCGACGAGTTGGCGAATCCAGGAGATCACCCACGATCGCGTGCTCGTCACGCCCGCCTTCGGCCAGCCCGGGCGATTGCCGTTTTGGAAGGGCGACAGCCTGGGGCGGCCCGCCGAGCTGGGGGCCGCGATAGGTGCGTTCACCCGGGAGCTGGGCGGGGCATCCGACACTGACGCCACCGCACGATGCGAGGCGGCAGGCCTCGACGAGCGCGCATCGAAGAACCTCATCGCGTTCCTTTCCGAGCAGAAGCAGGCCACGGGACACCTGCCCACCGACCGCACGCTCGTTCTCGAGCGTTTTCGCGACGAGCTCGGCGACTGGCGTCTTATTCTGCATTCCCCATACGGCATGCAAGTGCACGCGCCCTGGGCGCTGGCCGTCGGCTCGCGGGTGAGCGAGCGTTTCGGCATCGATGGCGCCTGCGTCGCAAGCGACGACGGCATCATCGTGCGCATTCCAGACACCGAATCCGAGCCGCCCGGCGCCGAGTTGTTCGTCTTCGACCCGGCCGAGCTCGACGCCATCGTCACCGACGAGGTCGGCGGATCCGCGCTGTTCGCGTCGCGCTTTCGTGAGTGCGCGGCGCGCGCCCTGTTGCTGCCCAAATACAACCCGGGCAAGCGCTCACCGCTCTGGCAACAGCGGCAAAAGGCTTCACAGTTGCTCGATGTTGCCCGCAAGTACCCGAGCTTTCCGATCATTCTCGAGACGGTGCGCGAGTGCCTGCGCGACGTGTATGACCTGCCTGCGCTTGGAGCGCTGGCAACGCAGATCGCCGAGCGGCGCATCCGCATCATCGAAACCACGACGGATGCCGCGTCACCGTTCGCGCGTTCCCTTCTCTTCGGGTATGTCGCCGCGTTCATGTATGAGGGCGACAGCCCGCTGGCCGAGCGGCGGGCCGCCGCGCTCACGCTCGACGCCGGCATGCTGGCCGAGTTGCTCGGCCGGGTGGAACTGCGCGAGCTGCTCGACCCCGCGGTCATCGAGCGCGTCGAGAACGAGCTTCAACGGTTGACCCCCGAGCGGCAGGCGCGCGCCGACGTGGAGGGCGCCGCCGATCTGCTGCGCCTGCTCGGGCCACTCACGACCAACGAGGTCGCCGCGCGGCTCGAGCCCTCGGTCATCGAGGCCGAAGCGTTGCTGGATGAACTCGTCGACACGAAGCGCGCCCTGCGGGTGAGCTTCGCCGGCCGCGAACAGTGGGCCGGCATCGAAGACGCTGCGCGGCTGCGGGACGCGCTCGGCGTGCCGCTGCCCATCGGCGTGCCTCTCGCGTTCATCGAGCCGGTCGCCGACCCGCTCGGCGATCTCGTCAGCCGCTTCGCCCGCACTCACGGCCCCTTCACCGTGGCGGATGTCGCCTCCCGTCTCGGTCTCGGCACCGCGATAGTGCACGACGCCCTGCGCCGCCTCGGCCACGATCGCCGCGTCGTCGAAGGCGAGTTCCGGGCCGACGCGCAGGGTGCCGAATGGTGCGACGCTGAGGTACTGCGGCGCATCCGTCGGCTCTCACTGGCAGCGCTGCGGCACGAGGTGGAGCCCGTCGAACCGCAGGCGCTCGGGCGGTTCCTGCCGGCATGGCAACACGTGGGAGGCACGCTGCGCGGGGTGGATGCCGTCGCATCCGTCATCGAGCAGTTGGCCGGCGCCCGTATTCCTGCGTCGGCATGGGAGTCCCTGGTGCTGCCCAGCCGTGTCTCCGATTACAGCCCGGCCATGCTCGATGAACTCACCGCGACGGGCGAGGTGCTGTGGGCGGGCGGCGGCTCGCTGCCGGGCCACGACGGCTGGGTCACTCTGCATCTGGCCGAATCGGCGCCGCTCACCCTGCCTCTGCCGCTCGAGCACGACACCGACGAGTTGCAGCGCGAGATACTGGTTGCGCTCGGCACGGGCGGCGGATTCTTCTTTCGCCAGCTGTCGGATGCCGTCGGCTCAACCGACGACACAGCCCTCGTCACGGCGCTGTGGGATCTTGCCTGGGCGGGGCTCGTCACCAACGACACTTTCGCGCCGCTGCGCGTGCTCACCGGCGGCGCCGGCGCGCACCGCCGACAGGCCGCGCCGCCCCGATCGCGCATGTATCGCGGGCGAGGCTACGCCCGACCGTCCATGCCGAGCCGCACCGGGCCGCCCACGGCCAGCGGTCGCTGGTCGGTTCTACCTCTCGCCGAAACGGATGCGACGCTGCGCGCCCACGCACAGGCCGAGACCCTGCTCGAACGCTATGGCGTCGTCACCCGGGGCTCCGTCATGAACGAGGGCGCACCGGGCGGATTCGCACTGGCATACAAGGTGCTCAGCGGCTTCGAGGAATCGGGGCGTGCCCGCCGAGGCTACTTCGTGGAGACGCTGGGCGCCGCACAATTCGCGACCGGCGCCACGGTGGACAGGCTGCGTTCCTTCACCCTCGACCCGTTGCAGCAGGCGCCCCTGGCCGCCGTCACGCTCGCGGCGACAGACCCCGCCAACCCCTACGGCGCGGCGCTGCCATGGCCGTCCGCATCGGCCCCTTCTGCAAGCACAGGCACAGGCCACCGTGCCGCTCGCAAGGCCGGCGCCCTCGTGGCACTCGTCGACGGCGCACTCGTGCTCTATATCGAGCGCGGGGGCAAGACTCTGCTCGCCTTCTCGGCCGACGCCGAGGTGCTGGCCACCGCGGCAGCATCCGTCGCCCGCCTGGTGCTGCGCGGGCACGTGCAGAAGCTCACCATCGAAACCGTGAACGGTGCATTCATACTGGGCACCCCGGTCGGCGACGCGCTCACTGCCGCAGGCTTCACGGCCACCCCGCGCGGCCTGCGCCTGCGCTCATGACCGCCGCCGGTCGGCCTCACTCACCAGGTCAATACCGTGCCTGAGGGCGACACCGTCTATCAGACGGCGCGACGGCTGAACGCCGCTCTCGGCGGCAGCGTGCTCACCGGATGCGACATTCGGGTACCCGCATTCGCCACCGTCGACCTCACCGGCGAGACGGTGCACGAGGTCGTCAGTCGCGGCAAGCACCTGCTCATGCATGTCGGTGGATTCACGATCCACAGCCACCTCAAGATGGAAGGCACCTGGCGTCTCTACCATCACGGTGAGCGCTGGACGCGCCCCGCCTTCGAGGCGCGTATCGTGCTGCAGACCGCCGACCGCCAGGCGGTCGGCTTCGCGCTCGGCGAGCTCGACGTTGTTGCCCGCGATTGCGAGGTCGATCTGGTCGGCCATCTCGGGCCCGATCTGCTCGGCCCTGACTGGAACGAGGCCGAGGCCATTCGTCGGCTCGCACAACACCCCGAGCAGGCGATCGCCGTCGCGCTTCTGGATCAGCGCAACCTGGCGGGGCTCGGCAACGTCTACGTGAATGAACTGTGTTTTCTGCGCGGAATGCTCCCCACGCGCCCGGTCGCCGAAGTCGATCTGCCGGCCGCGGTGGCACTGGCCCGGCGTCTCATCACCGCCAACCGCGACCGCCCGGAACGCACGACCACCGGGGAACTGCGTCGCGGTCGGCGCACCTGGGTTTACGGTCGAGCCGGTGAGTCGTGCCGACGCTGCGGCACACGCATCCAGCAAATGCGTCTGGGTCGCACCGAGCTCGAACAGCGCGACACGTTCTTCTGCCCGCACTGCCAACCGAACTAGGAGCCCGCGCGCTGTTCGAGCTCGGTGGCCGGCAGCGCTGCTCCAGCGCGCTAAGCTACCGGGCGATAGATTCACATCATCACCGGCAATGGCGCCGGCGCAGTTGCTTGAGAGATGAGGTTCTCCGTGACCACGATCACACCCATCAACACCGAGACGAACAGCGATTACGACCCGAGCGAGTTTCGCAAGGTGTTCGAGGAGCGTTTCACCTGGGCCGCCGCCGTCGAGCGCAACACCCACCGCTATGCGAATCGCACCGCGCTAACCGACTCCACCACCGGCCAGAGCTGGACATACAAACAACTCGGCGAGGTGACCGGCCGGCTGGTCAAGGGCCTGGCTGAGCACGGCGTAGGCATCGGCGACATCGTGGGCTACCAGCTCATGAACGTGCCCGAGTTCGCATTTCTCTATGTGGCGGCGCAGGGGCTCCGCGCCATCAGCTCGCCCATGAACTTTCGGCTCGCACCGGCAGAAACCGCACACATTCTCAACACGTCGAAACCGGCCATCTTCATCTACGACGCACGGTCATCCGACGACACCGCGAAGGCACTGGGCCTGGCGACATACACGCCGCCCGTCATCGTGGCGGTCGGCGAGGGCGAGCGCGTGCCCGGATCCATCGGCTTCGACGAGCTGCTGGCGAGCGACGCACCGAGCTTTCGCGCCCCGGCAGGGGGCAATGTCTGGGATGAGACCTCTCGCCTGTACACGAGCGGCACCACGGGCATGCCCAAGGCCGTGCCGCTCACCAGCCTCAACGAGACGCTCAGCGCCCACGACGTGGTGATGCACTTTCCGCTCGGCCCCACCGACAAGACCATGAACATGTCGCCGTGGTTCCACCGCGGCGGCAACTACTGCGCGGGCCCGAACACCATGTTCTTCGTGGGCGGAGAGGTCGTCACGCTTCCACAGTTCGACCCGGCCACCGTGCTCGACAACATCGAGAAATACAAGCTCACGTACGTGATCGGTGCACCCACCAACCTCGAACGACTGGCGGATGCGCAGGAAGCCACGCCCCGCGATCTCTCGTCGCTGAGCGGCATCGTCACCATGGGCTCCCCGCTCGACCGCGCCGCCGCGCTGCGCTACCAGCGGGTGCTCAGCCCACGCATCGCCAATGGATACGGCACCACCGAGGCCTTCTGGAACACCTACCTTCGCCCCGAAGATCTGCCGGATGCCGCGGGCGCGGCCGGTCGCGCCTGTCTCGATGACGACGTGGCCGTCGTGAAGGTCTACCCCGATCGCGTCGCGTCCCCGGACGACGTCGTGGCCAAGGACGGCCACGAGATCGGCGAGGTCATCATGCGCACGGTCAAGAGCGGCTACGCCTACATGCACAACCCCGAGGAACAGGAACTCAAATTCCACGAGGGCTGGATGTATCCGGGCGACCTGGCCAGCTGGGATGACACCGAGATGGTGACGGTGATCGGCCGCAAAGACGACATGATCATCTCCGGTGGCGAGAACGTGCACCCGGTTCAGGTGGAGGAGGTGCTGGCCGGGCACGCGGATGTCGCCGACAGCATTGTCGTCGGCCTGCACGATGAGGAATGGGGCGAGCTCGTCGTGGCCTATGTGCAGCCGCGCGCCGGCACGCTCGCAGACGCCCAGGCGGCAGCCGCGGAACTGGATGCGTTTTGCCGCGACAGCGTCTCGCTCGCCGACTACAAGCGCCCCCGTCGCTACGCTTTCGTGAGCGAGTTGCCGTACACGGCGACCGGCAAGAAGCAGCACTTCATCATGAAGCAGAACGCCCCGGAGGATGCCGCCGCCGGCAGGTTCACGAAGCCGTAAGGCGCTTCGCCGGCTTCGAGTCTTCGCCGGTTGAGGAGGCCGCCCGCGGCCGTCTCGAAACCAGCCACCGAACCAGGAGCACTCACATGGACATGCCCGCCGCCGAACTCGATGTGCACGCGGCGCTCGTGGCACGCCTGGTCGACGAGCAGCATCCGGATCTTGCCGACAAGGTCACGCTCGTCGCCAACGGCTGGGACAACGCGCTGTTTCGCCTGGGCGAGTCGCTGAGCGTGCGTCTGCCGCGCCGGGAGGCCGCCGCCGAGCTGGTGCTCAATGAACAGCGCTGGCTGCCGGTCCTGGCCCCGCAGCTTCCCAGGCCGACGCCCGTGCCGGTTCGCGCCGGGGTGTCCACCGACTACTACCCGTGGGCGTGGAGCATCACGCCATGGTTCGAGGCGACGGCCGCCGCCGAGCTCGACGCGGCCGCGCGCGCTCCGGTGGCCGCCGAACTCGCCGAGTTCCTGGTAGCGCTGCACACCGAGGCTCCCGCCGATGCGCCATACAACCCGGTGCGAGGTGTGCCGCTCGTGAGCCGCACGCACGCGGTGCACGATCGCCTCGCCGGCGGCTCGATCGAGCACGCCGACGAGATTGCGGCGCTGTGGGGGCGCCTTGTCGAGACGCCCGCCTGGTCAAGGCCGCCGCTGTGGCTGCATGGCGACCCGCACCCCGCCAACATTCTGCTGACGACGGATGCCTCCGGCCGGCCCACGCGCCTGGCCGCCGTCATCGACTTCGGCGACGTTACGGCCGGGGACCCCGCAACCGATCTCGCGGCGGCCTGGCTGGTCTTCGACGCCGAGGCGCGCGCCGCGTTCCGTTCCCGCACCGACGCGCTTGCCGCTGTCGACGACGACACCTGGTTGCGTGCCCGCGGCTGGGCGCTCAACATGGGTACCGCCATAGCCGCCTTCTCCGACGACAATCCCCGACTCGCCGCCATCGGCGCCCACGCCCTCGAGCAGGTGCTGCTCGACGACTAGGTCCTCGCAAGCCGTTATCGACCGCGCCGCCTCCGCGCCTTCGCGGCGCGCGCTCGCGCCTGGTCAACCGGCTTCGGCGCCACCTTCTTCTTGGGCGGCTTCTTCGCCTTCGGCGGGGTGGGAGTCGTGCGCGAACTCTGCGCCGTGCGCCCGCGCACGATGCCCACGAATTCCTCGACCTGCTCGGTCGTGCGCTCCGCGAGCCAGGCCAGCGCGATCTGCGTCTGGCCGGCATCCGTCACCGTTCGATAGGTCACGTCCTTGCGCGCGTGCAGTCGCGCGAGCGACTGCGGCACCACGAGCACGCCGACCCCGGCGGCGACCAGCTCGACGGCGTCCTTCAGCGCCCCCGTCGCATCCTGCAGCCTCTCGCCCTCGAGCTCGGCGAGCGTCACCGAATCGACGTCGGCAATCGCGTGATCTTTGCCCACGACCACCACCGCCTCCTCGAGGTAAAGAGGAATCACGCTGAGTCCCTCGTCGTCGATCGGCAGTCGCACGAAGCTCACATCGGCGCGGTCATCGAGCAGCACTGCCACCTGCTCGTCGACGCCGGTCGCGAAGACCTCGAGCGGCACATCCGGGTGCCGCTCGGCCCAGATGCGGGTCCATTTGGTCGTTGTGACGCCCGGCATGAAGCCGATACGAAACGAAGCGGATGCCGCATCCGTGCCCATGCGCATCCTCTCACCACGGCCGCGATCACACGCGGCGCCCCTCACAGGCTAATGCAGCGGATACGCTGGGCAGATGACGTCGCACAAATCGGATCAGACCATGAAGCCCGAAACCGCGGCCAAGAAGCTCGGCATCTACCTGCCCGCCGCCCCCGAGGAGTTTCAGGGCCGCGCGATCTCGCGCGCCGAAGTCACCGAACTCAACGCCAACCCGCCCGAGTGGCTGGCCGAACTGCGCAAGAACGGCCCGCATCCGCGCCCGGTTGTCGCCGGCAAGCTCGGCGTCTCCATCGCCGGACTCGCGCGCGGAGACGCGGACGAGCCGCTGACCACCGCCGAGATCACGGCCCTGCTGCAGAAGCCGCCGGCGTGGCTGGTGCGCGAGCGCGCCACCCAGGCGGAGGTGCGCGCCGAGCAGATTCGAGTCAAAGAGCGCGACGCCGCCCGCCGCGCCCGCGCCGCCGAATAAGGCGCCCACAGCGCCTTCCGCTGCAACACGTCCGCCCGGGCCCCTGACGCAATTCAGGAGTGGAGGCGTGTCGCGCCCGTCGCATCCGCATGGAGCGGTCGCGAGGTGCTCTCCACTCCTGAATTACGCACGAGCGCGCGCTCGCACTAGCCGGGGTCGCATCCACGGTCGTACACTGTGCGCAACGGGCCCAGCGAGGTGGCCGAAGGGAGACAGCGGATGTCTGACAACACTGGCGTACAACAACCCCACCTTTCTCAGCCGCCGAAGGATGAGTTGCGACTCGGCGAGACGGCAACGCTCGAACATCGGGGCGGCGCGTACGGCATCAGGTTGATCGGCGACGACGAGTGGGTCATCCGAAGTGCCGACGGGCAGACTGTCGGGTCGTTGTTCTACGTCTCACCGGTCGGTGAGGAACACGAGCCGGTCTATGGCGTACGCCTGCCGGGCGAGACCGAGACGTACCACGAGGGCACAGACTGGCGCAGCATCGCCGCCACCGCCATCAATGTCACCCTCGACGACGACGACTGATCCCTCTCGAGGCGTCTTCTTGCGAGAAGACCGGCGCATCAATGACGCGTACGGTCACCGGATGCTGCCTGCCGGTCACTCGACGCGGAACGCGTCGACGCCCGTGAGTTCGGCCGAGTATGCCCACAGCCGCGCCGCGACATCCGGATCTATGGCGTGCGCGTCCACACCCACAACTCTGGCGTCGGGGCTGCCGACAACCGTCGGCTCGGCGATGTCGCAGTCCTCGCAGTAGACGCCGCCCATTCCCGCGAGTAGGGGCGAGGTCGCCGCCCAGGTCGATGTAGCCGCACCCTGCTCGGGCGACTTAAAGCGCTCATTGACGGTGCCGTCTTCGCTCATCCAGCCGGCGGCGATCATCTCCTCACGCGGCAGGTGACGCTGCAACTCGGTCATGATGCCGCCCGGATGCGCCGCGAAGGCACGCACGCCGAAGGGGGCACCGAGTACGTCGAGCTGCACGGCAAAGAGACTGTCCGCCGTCTTCGCCTGTCCATAAGCGAGCCACTTGTCGTAGCCACTCGTGAACTGGGGATCGTCGAAGCGGATGCCGGACAGCTTGTGCCCCGTAGAACTCAGGGCGACAACCCGGGCGCCACCGCTGGCGACCAGCGCTGGCCAGAGCAGGTTTGTGAGCACGAAGTGGCCGAGGTGGTTCGTGGCGAACTGCGACTCCCAGCCGTCTCCGACCCGCGCCTCGGGTGACGCCATGATCGCGGCGTTGTTGATGAGAATGTCGATGCTGCGCTCCGTGGCGAGGAACCGCTCAGCGAAGGCCTGCACGCTTGCGAGCTGGGAGAGATCGAGTTCCTCGACCTCCACATCGGCCAGTCCATGCGCGTCGAGGGCTTCGCGCGCGGCCTCGGGACGACGGGCCGGCACAATCACGTATGCACCGGCTCCCGCGAGCGCGGCGACCGTCTCGATACCCAGCCCGGAGTATCCGCCCGTCACGATTGCGAGCTTTCCATCGAGATCGATTCCGGCGAGCACCTCCTTGGCCGTGGAGCGTGCGCCGAAACCGGAGGGGATCTTGTGCTGCTGTGTGCTCATGACGCCATCGTATGCACCGAATCGACCGGATGCCCCTACGCCACTATCACCTCGAAGTCGTTCTCCTCGAACGCGGCCCGTTGTGCGTCGGTGATGCCGGCATCCGTGATCAGCGTGCTGAGGTTCGCGCCCTCGAGGGTGGCGAATGCGCGCCGTCCGATCTTGCTGGAGTCGGCCACGATGACCGCGCGGGTCGCCCGGCGAGCCATCAGGGAGTTGACGGCGGCCTCGCCCTCGTCGTGCACCGTGGCACCGAAGGCCGGGTCCATGCCGTTCACCCCGATGAACGCGATGTCCATCGTGATGCGATCGAGCACGATGTCGCTGTACGGCCCGACCAACTCGTAGGAGTGCGCATGCACGACCCCACCCGTGACGACCGTGCGAATCTGCGGGCGCATCACCAGCTGGGCCGCGATGTTGATGGCGTTCGTCACGACCGTGAGATTTGCCGTCGGCGACACCTCCATGAGGTCGGCGCGCGATCCCAGCGCGTTGGCGACGGCCGTGCTCGTCGTTCCACCGCACAGCCCCACTACGGAGCCGCGGGCCACGAGGTCGCTGGCGGCCTGGGCGATCCGCTGTTTCTGAGGAGTGTGCTGTTCGCGCTTGTACCTGATCGGCAGGTCGTACGCCACGGATTGGCCGATCGCCCCGCCCCGAGTTCTGGTCAAAAGCTGCTGCTCGGCCAGGCCGTCGAGGTCGCGTCGGGCCGTCGCCGCAGACACACCGAGCTTCGTCACGATGTCGTCCACGTCGATCTGGCCGGTCTCGGCAAGCAGGTCGAGTACTGCGGCCAGGCGTTCCGATCTGTCCATCATTCCGCCCTGGCGCCCGCGTGCGCGAAGAGCGTGATCAACCGTGCCGCTTCCCCGGCCAACGCGTCGCGACCCGCGCGTACATACCTACGCGAGTCGACGACCGCCACGTTCTCGTCGAGGTAGTCGCGAATCGCGCCCGTGAAGAATCCGTTGAGGTGAGTTGAGACGTTGATCTTGGTCATGCCCGCGGCGATGGCGCGCACGATCTGGTCATCCGAGACCCCGGATGATCCGTGCAGCACAAGCGGCACGACCAGCGCCTCGTGCAGCCTGCCGATGAGTTCAAGATCGACGGATGCGACGCGCTCGGTCATCGCGTGCGAGGAACCCACCGCAACGGCGAGCGAATCAACGCCGGTCTCGGCCACGAAGCGAGCGGCCTCGGCGGGGTCGGTGCGCACACCGGGTGCGTGCGCTCCGTCTTTGCCCCCGATTTCCCCCAGCTCGGCCTCCACGTAGACGCCGTTCGCGTGGGCGTACTCGACAACCCGCACGGTCGCCGCCACGTTCTGTGCGTAGTCGAGCTTCGCCCCGTCGAACATGACCGAGCCGAAGCCCAGCTCGATGGCCAGGCGGGCGAGCTCTTCGCTTTCGGCATGGTCGAGGTGCACGGCAACCGGCACGCGTGCGGCGCGCGCCACGGCGAGCGTGGCCAGCCCGATCGGCTCAAGCCCACCGTGATAGTTCGCGCAGTTCTCAGAGATCTGCAGGATGACGGACTTGCCCGCCTGTTCGGCGGCCGCCACGAGCGCCTCGGCGGTCTCCAGGTGAATCACATTGAAGGCGCCGATGCCGCGGGACGCCGCGACGGCATCCTGCATAAGGGTGCGGGCGGGGGCGAGAGTCATGGCGTCCTAATGGTTGGGTCGGGTCTGTCGGGTCTGCGGTCAGAATCGGTCGATGACGAGCTGGGCCTCGAGCTCGCGATAGCTCTCGGAGATCTCGCCGGCCACCGGCATCAGCACGGCGGCGGCGGACCATGCGGTGGCGTGGCGCAGCAGCAGGGCCGGGTCGCTCTCGCCGGTGACGAGCGCAACGGCGACAGCCGCAACTCCCGCATCGCCCGCGCCGGTGGGGTTGCCGACGAGCGGCGAGGCGAGGCGTGCGCGCACCACCGGGGCAGCAGCATCCGCGGTCACGCAGATCATGCCGTCGGCGCCCAGCGAGACCAGCACGATGCCCGCACCGAACTCAATGAGCCGACGCGCGCCGACGACGGGGTCGCTCTCGCCGGTTGAGTCCGCGAGTTCGAGCCGATTCGGTTTCAGCACGCTGGCGCCCGCCTGCGCCGCCTTCAACAGCGCCGGGCCGGTCGCGTCGATGATGCTCGGGAGCCCACGATCGCGGGCCAGTCCCACGAGGTTCGCGTAGAAGTCGGCAGGTGCGTCCGGCGGCAGGCTTCCGGAGCCGACGATGCAGTCGGCATCGTCGGCGAGTCGGGCCGCGGCATCCACCAGCGTGTGCCAGTCGGCGGGTGCGAGCGCCTCGCCTCGTTCGTTCAGGATCGTGGTTTCGCCCCCGAGCGCATCCACGATGGCGACGCTGCGGCGCGTGCTAATGCTCACCGGAACTAATGCATGCGGTACCCCGCTCGCCTTCAGCTCCGTCTCGAACTCACGCCCGGTGGCGCCGCCGAGTGGCGCAAGCGCGAGAGCGGCATTGCCGGTCTGGTGCACGACGCGGGCGACATTGAGGCCTTTGCCGCCAGCCCGGCTGCGTGCAGCATCGACCCGGTGCGTCTCGCCGATCTCGAGCGCGTCGACGTGATAGGTCAGGTCGAGCGCAGGATTCGGGGTGACCGTCAGAATCATGCCGACACCCCGGATGCCCCGCCCATCGCGGGCGCATCGAGCAGTTCCCGCGCCCGCATCGCCGCGCCGATCACTCCCGCGTTCTCGCCGATGCTCGCGGGCAGGAGCAGGGGGCGCCTCTGAAAGGTGAGCATCGCATCCAGTCTCGATCGCAACGGCTCGAACAGCGCGTCTCCGGCCTGCGCCAGGCCGCCGCCGATCACTATGGCCTCGGGCGCGAGCAGGGCAACGGTGTGTGAGAGGTCGAGAACGAGCACATCGAGGGCACTCTCCCAGATTGCAGACGCAATCTCATCGCCCGCCCGTGAACGCTGCAGCACTTCGCGCGCGCCATCGACGGTCTCACCCGTTGCGGCGGTGTAGCGCCGGGCGATGGCGCCGGCGGATGCGACGGCCTCGAGGCATCCGCGGCTGCCACACACGCAGTCGGGACCGTCCGCCACGGCCGAGTGGCCCATCTCGCCGGACATTCCACCACCGGCATATATCTCGCCATTGATGAAGATGGCTCCGGCGATGCCGGTGCCTATCGCCATGATGACGACGTCGCGAAACGGTGCAGCGGCACCGATGCGGTGCTCCGCCTCCCCCGCGACCCGCACGTCGTGCCCAAAGAACACCGGCAGCCCGAGCAACTGCTGCGCCCGCTCGCGAAACGGAGCGTCTCTCCAGCCCAGATTCTCCGAGTAGATACCCACGCCGGCCACATCGTCGACGTAGCCGGGAACAAGAAGTCCCACCGCCTGCGGAACGATCTCGGGATGGTCGACGGCGAACTGCCCTGCAAGCGTCACGACGTTTGCCAGCACGGCCTCTGCGGGGTCGATATCGGCGCGTGGGGTGCGCACCCTGATCACCTCGAGAATGTCGCCGTGCTCGTCCATCACCACAGCCTTGGTGTCGGTGCCGCCCACGTCGAAGGCGTAGACGGCCGCCCCCTCGCCCAGGCTCAGCCCGCTATGGCGCGGCTCGTCGTTGGTCTCTTGACGGGTCGAAGCTGCCTCGTCCCCAGCACGCTCACTCATACGTCGAGGATGACAGAACGCGTGAGGTTACGGGGCAGATCAGGGTTGAGCCCTGCCCGCAGTGCGCGAGCGAGAGCAACGCGCTGGGCGCGCACCAGGTCGGCCATTGCGTCGATGGCACGATTCTCGAAGTGAGCGCCGGTGGCAGCGACCTCCCTGTCGAGCCCCACGGGCGGCTCGCCGAACATCCACGTCACACGCCCGGGCGCCGCGATCGAGATCGGCCCGTGCCGGTACTCTTTGGCCGGGTACGACTCGGTCCACGACTGCGACGCCTCGCGCATCTTGAGCGCGGCCTCGTTGGCCAGACCGTAGGTGAATCCGGTACCGAGAAAGGTGTACTGCTCGGCCGTGACGAGTTCGTCGGGGAGTTGCTCGTCGACCGCGGTGCGAGCATCCGCAATGACGCCTGTCAGGTCCTCACCAAGCGAGGCGCGCACGAGGGCCAGAGTCGTGGTGGCGAAGCGGGTTTGCACAACGGACTGTTCATCGGCGAATGGCAGCCCGATGACCTCGTCGACCAGGCCGACCAGGGGGCTGTCGATGTCGCCGACCACAGCTATCGTGCGGGTTGTGCCGCGCACAGCGTCAACGAGTTCGAGAACCTCGGTTGTGGTGCCCGAGCGCGTCAGGGCGACTATCGCGTCGTAGTCACGGTTGACGAATGCCTCGGATGCCGCGAACGCGTCGGTCACACCATGACCGGCCCTCTCGCGCAGCGCCGCGTACGCCTGCGCCATGAACCATGAGGTTCCGCAGCCGACCACGGCGATACGGGCACCGGATGCCGGCAGCAGGCGCTGCTCGTCTACCATCGCGGCGGCACGTTCCCAGCTCTGCGGCTGTGAGGCGAGTTCCTCGGCCATATGCGCCCCGGCGAGCGGAGACGCGGGCAGGGTACGGGCATCCGTCATGGCTCTCCTTGATTGTGCGCAGCCGACCGCCGCGTGACGTATCAATGATCGCTTCTGATTGATACACGTGTCAATACGTCATAAACAATCAGCCCTGCCTTATCGCGAGATGACGGTTGCATGGGGTTCCGGGGCAGAGAACCCCACGCAACCGTCGTCCACCGCAGGGGTGGGTCGTGCCGCGCCCGCGCTACCGTTCGTCGGGAGCGACGATGGCGACATCCGAGTGCGTCGCTGCGGTGAGGTCGACGATGCGGGTCGGGGGAAGCGACACCGAGGCGGGATCGATGGCGCCCCCGGGGCGCGTCGTGGGCGAGAGTCCGTCTGCACTGTTCATGCGTCCAGCCAAGCGCGGATGCCGATCGATATCGTCAGCCTGAGGGGTCGTTCTCTCATCCTGCCGGATGACCCCGTGGTGCCTTTTCACGGCTCGGGCACTGAATATCAGATCGACGATTGGGGTTCTGATTCCGCATTCCATGGGCGTAACACCCCATTCCTTTTCGCTCGCGTCTGAGAGGGATTTCAGCTTCTGTCGCGCCATTTCGCGGGTACTGTGCAAACAAACGCTGCGGCGTGAAATGGAGAAGATTCGGGAACGACGACGGCAGATCCGTCGGGTGTAGCTACCTACGCACAGGCGGGGGCCACGTATTCGAATGGGATGCTGTGGACGGTGCCGGCCTCGGTGTGGCGGTTATCGCCGGCACCGTCCTCAGCGTGTTCGTCGCGAACCCCATCCACCTCCTCGTGCTCAGTGCCATCGTCAACGGGATTGCTGCGGGACCGTTTCTGATCATCATCATGATCATTTCGCGAGACGAGACCATCATGGGTAAATATCGCAATCGGTGGCTGGCACAAACGCTGGGATGGATCGTCACCGTTGTCATGTGCGTGGCCGGTCTCTACGGCATCTGGTTCACGATCTCTGGAGGTTGAAATGCCCGATCATCACGATAGTTCCGGCCACGTCCCCGATGGAAACGGTCGAGAGGAGACCGCGGACGAGCGCGCGGACCGCAACTGGAGGGACATACTCCAGGAACTGCGAATCTCCCAGACCGGTACCCAGATCATCGCGGGCTTTCTGCTCACGCTCGCCTTTCAGCAGCGTTTCCAGCAGCTCGACGCCTTTCAGATCAGCCTGTACCTCGCATTGGTCTTGATCGCTGCCCTCACAACCGTCGTGGGCCTCGCTCCGGTGAGTTTGCACAGAACCTTCTTCCGACACCATGAGAAACAGCTCACGGTCAAAGCCGGGGACAGGTTTCTGCACACAATGCTCGCACTCATCTCGCTTCTCACGGCCGGGGTGACGGAGCTCATCTTCGATGTTGTCGCTTCGCGGCTGGTCGGGGTCGCGGCCGCTGTCGTCGTTCTCCTCGCCTTATTACTCCTGCTGGTCGTCGTTCCAAAGACCATCCGCAGCCGCCCTGCAGCATCCCTCGAGCAGCCGAGCAGCCGAGCAGCCGAGGGGGAGTAGATAAGCCGGCCGTTGCTTTCGCAATGTCAAGCCCCTGTGCCAGCGCCGGGTCTCGAGCTTCGATGAAGCAATCACCTCTCAAACGAAAGGCACAAAGCTCATGGCAACGGACTAATACACCTTCGAGAGCCCCGTCGAACGCTATCCCTCCATCGAACCCCCCGCACAGACCCAGCCCGAGCCCGGCATCGAGCAGAAGCTCGAGCCGACTCCCGACCTCGGCGAATTCACGTATCGGGGAACCGGCCGGCTCACGGGGCGCAAAGCCCTCATCACCGGCGCCGACTCCGGCATCGGAGCTGCGGTCGCCATTGCCTTCGCTCGCGAGGGCGCCGACATTGCCCTCTCCTATATGCCGGAGGAGGAGACCGACGCGCGGCGTATCGCCTCTCTCGTGCAGGATGCCGGACGTATAGCGGTGATGATTCCCGGGGATATCGGTAATGCCGAGCACTGCAGAAGCGCCGTCGAACGGGCGGTCAGTGAACTGAACGGGCTTGACATCCTGGTTAATAACGCGGGCAAGCAGCTCTACTGCGACAATCTCGAAGACCTCAGTGACGAGCAGTTCGACCAAACCATGCGCACGAATGTCTACGCCATGTTCTGGCTCACGAAGGCGGCGCTTCCGCACATGGTCGCGGGCTCCACGATCATCAACACCACATCGATACAGGCCTACTCGCCAGCGCCAATCCTTGTCGACTACGCGACGAGCAAGTCCGCGATCAACACCTTCACCAAGGCACTTGCGCAGCAACTCGGGCCCAAGGGGATCCGGGTCAACGCCGTCGCGCCGGGACCGGTCTGGACGGCGTTGCAGGTCTCAGGGGGCCAGCCGCCCGAGAAATTGCCCGAATTCGGCAAGTCCACACCGCTCGGGCGTGCTGGTCAACCGGCCGAACTGGCTCCGGCGTACGTCTTTCTCGCTTCGGCGGAATCGAGTTTCGTCGCGGGCGAGACCCTCGGTGTGACCGGAGGAAAAATCATTCCCTGAATGCCTTCCGGTGCGTAGCAACCTACGACGGCGGGCTTAGCGGCGCGCAGCCCAGACGGTGCGGCTGCCCCCGACAGTCAGGTCGGTGCGGTTGACCAGGGCGGCCGGGCTGGCGGCATCCAAAAGCTGGTCGAGCGTGCCGAGGTCATCGGCGGCCAGCCTGCCTTCGAGAGCAGAGCGGATGCGGCGCAGGTACGCATCCGCATAACGCCCAGTGCTCGGCGACGCGGGGTTCTGCTCAATGGTGAAGCTGCGCTCGCCGACAATCTCGAAACCCGCCCGCTCGAGTTGCGGGCGCCAATCCGGATGCGCGTTCCATCCCAGGTGCGCGAGGATCTCGTGGCAGCGTGCCTCCAGCCCGGGGCGGCCCAGTCCGATGTCGTCGGGCAGGAAGCGCGGCAGGGTGTCCATCTCGATGGCCGCCAACAGCCCGTCGGGCTTCAGCGCCGCGTGCACGTCGCGCAGCACACGGTCAGGGTCGGCGAACTCGTGCAACGACGAGGCCGCCCACGCAACATCGAGCCCGCCGAGCTCGGGCCATGACTCATCCAGATCGGCGCGAACAGGGCGGATGCGTTCAGTCAAGCCCCGCTCACGCGCCGACGCCCCGATGCGCTCGAGCATCGCGAGAGAACGGTCGATCGCCAGCACCTCGGCCGACGGAAAGCGAGCGGCGAGCGCGAAGCTGCCGGTTCCTGTTCCGGCGCCGATGTCGACGATCGTGCCCGGGGCATCCGGAGCATAGCCCGCGACCCACGCCGTCACGTCGTCCAGGTAGGAACCGAGCACTTCGGCGTCCAAATCCAGCAAATCCGCCAGCCCCGCCTCGTGGTCGTGTGTAGTGTCGACCGAGCTGTCGTGCGAGGGGCCGTCGATGCGGTCATGCGAGTGGTGTGTCATCCCTCCACGCTAGGCGATTCCTGCGCTTGAGGCATACACTCTTGCGCATGACGCAAGACAGTGATTTGGACACGGTGATTCGCCGACGCATCCGCGGGCTGCGCATGGCTCGGGGCTGGTCGCTGGATGCCCTCGCCGCGCGATGCTACCTCAGCCCGTCAACGCTGAGCCGAATCGAGACTGGCCACCGCAGAATCGCCCTGGACCAGTTGGTGCCGATTGCCCGTGCGCTCGACACCACTCTCGATGAGCTTATTGAATCCGACGACGATGAGGATGTGGTCATCCGGCCGCAACCCGAGCACACGCGCGGGCTCACGACGTGGCTGCTCTCCCGTGAACGCACGCTGCACGGCGTGACAGTGGCGAAGATGCGCATCACCGGCGAGCGGCCGCCGGCACCGTTAGGCGTGCATCCGGGGCGCGAGTGGTTCGCCGTGCTCTCCGGCACCGTGCGCCTGCAACTCGGCGATCGAACGATCCTTGTTGCCGCGGGCGACGCGGCCGAGTTCTCAACGATGACCCCGCACCACTTCGGTGCGCACGGCGGCCCGGTGGAGATTCTCACGATCTTCGACAACGACGGGGAACGCGCGCACCTGCACGCCTCAGACCACGACGAGTAGAAGGGAGAACTGCCGAGTCCGCACCGCACCGTCGGGCCGCGGGGGCCGGCCGCACTGCTCGACCGGTCTACGGCCGAGCCATTTGCGAAAGCCTCGGAAGTCCATCGACAGGCCCCGGCTCAATGGCTACCAGGCCGAGGCGGGCGCCTTGACGATGTCGACCGGTGCGCTGCTCCAATGGGAGCCGTTTGCGTAGTGGCTGGTCGACCAGGGCGACGCCCAGATCGCCCGCGCCGTAGCATCCGCCGACGCGCTTGACGCGAGGCCCGCGACGATGGCCGGGTAGCCTCGCACCAGATTCGCCGCGGCGTAATCGGCGGCCGTGGCGAGATCGGGATAGCTACCGAGACCCGCGCCTCCGCCGGAGCCGTAGCCGTTGTTCAGGGGGTTATTCCTGTTCCACCAATTGTTGGTGCCGTTCTCCTGCCGCATCCAGCGCAGGATGACCGTGACATTCTGCTCGCTCTGCGGCCACCCGCCGTACATGAGCACGAGCTTGGCCCAGTCCGCGTTGGTGCCGTTTGAACTCAGAGTCTGCACGCCGTCGGTGGCACTGACGGAATCGCGCGAAACCGGCTCGGCACGAACGGCTCCGCCGACGGCGAACTCCTGATCAGCCAGATGCGCCGTCGCGTTACTTGGCAGCGCCTCCGCCCGTTCGGCGGGCGCGATAAACAGGCCGGCCACCAGCGCCAGCGCCGTCACGCCGACGGCGATGTTATGCCTGAACGATGAGCGGGCCTGTGGCGTCGATGGCGCTGGCGCAGCGACCGCGGCGTGGCGGCCGTGGCGACGAGCAGGGATTTCCGACGACATATCTCTTCGAGGGTAGCAACTTCGGTGCCGCGAGCGCACGGAACCCCTCGCGCATGGGTGAAGACGGCGGTGAGGGAGCCGGTCTGGCGAGCATGATTCGGCGAGCTGTATCAGCTACGCCAGTGTGAGGCCCGTCGCTCAAGCAGCCCGAGCAGGGAATTGATGACGACGACGCCCACGCAGACGACTATCACCATGGCATCGAGCTTTGCTGCCTGGTGATTAGTGACCTGGTTGGCGATGAACTGTCCGACCCCATCAATCGAGATCATCAGCTCGGCCAGGAGCACACCCAGCAGCGACAATGCTGCGCCGATCTTCAGAGCACCGATGATCTCAGGTACCACGGCTGGCAGCACGATGAACGACAAACGCTGCATGCGGCTGGCACCCATCGTCTGCCCGGATGTGACCAGGTTACGGTCGATTCGTGCGCTCGCGGTCATCACCATAAGGATGACGGGCATGATTCCGTGGATGACACCGAACGCGACCTCCGATGGAGTTCCCAGCCCGAGCCAGAGCACAAAGAGAGGAAAGAACGGCACCATCGGCAGCGCATAGAGAACGGATACAACATCCCTGGCACCGTGAAAAATCTGGCGGTGCAGCCGCCCGAGCACCAGTCCGAGAATCGTGCCAACGATGGCCACGACGACGAACGCCTCCAGGAATCGGGATGTCGTCTGCCACAGCGCGAGCAGGTTGTCCGGCTGAAGGACGGCCGGCAACCCAGCCGTGAGCACCGAGCTTGGAGGCGCGAGGTAGTCGTTATTGCGCAGCGGACCCAGGCAGATCAGCTCCCACACCACGACGCCCGCGACGACGGTGCCCCACCGCAGTGCGCTGGCCTTTCGGGCCAGCGCACTGCGTCCAGGCGCCGGTGAGGAGACAGTTCCCACTGCTGAAGTTGCCGTAGACAACGCTGCCACCCTCCTCATGATTCGCAACCGGTCGAGTTACTTGCCCAGAACCGAGTTCGTCATGTAGCTCGATGACTTCGGCACAGCGGTGGCGATCTTCAGCTCCGGGAGCGCCTTCGCATAGGACTCAAGACCAGACGCGTTGAGCGTGCCATCGGGAGTGAACGTATCGACCAGCGCGCTGTATGTCTTGGCGGCGATCACGTCTGTCATGCCCAACTTGGCCATCGCGAGTTTGATGGTGGCGTCCTTATTGGCCTTCATCCAGTTGATGGCCTCCGTGTATGCCCCGGCGAGTTTCTTGAGAGCGGCAGTGTTGGCTGTGATGTACGTGTCCTGGGCCATCAGGATCGCAAACTGATCATTGCTTCCCAGCACATCGGAAACCGGCTGAGCCAGTTTGCCCGACCCCTTTGCCTCGACTGTGAAGGCGAAGTTCACGGGCAGGATGAATCCATCGACGTCACCATTGGCCATTCCGGCCATCGTCGACGCAGGCGCGCCCAGAGGGATCTCTTTCACCTCACTGAGAGGCACGTTGACCTTGTTCAGCGCGGCGCGGAGCGTGTAGTCCGTCATGGAGCCGAAGGCGGAAATTCCCACCTTCTTTCCCTTCAGATCTGCGAACGTCTGAATCGTGGATGTCGCGGGAACGATCAGCGCCATGGGACTGGCGCCCTCGACGCCGTAGAAGGCCTGAAGATTCACGTCATGCGCGGCGGCGGAGACGGCATCCAGACCTGTGGCGGCACCGACATTGACGCTTCCGCCGGCCATCGCCTTCGTGAGATCGGATCCGCTCGTGAAGGCGACGATGTTCACATCGAGGCCGGCCTTCGTGAAGAATCCCTGTGCCTCGGCAACACGCGCAGGCATCGCGTGAATGAAATCCTGCCCCTGCACGAGCCCCAGGGTGATCTTCGCCGGCGCTGCAGGCGCGCCCGAGTCCGTTGACGGTGTCGATGTGCCGCCACTACATGCCGAAATGGCGAGCAGCAATGCCGTTGCGCCCAATCCCAGTGCGATTCTCGGGTAAATCTTCATCGTTTTATCCCTTTCAATATGGTGTTCGTTGCGAGTGTGAATACGACGTTGACGACGATGGTCAACGCACAGGCGATGACGACCCACGCGAATAGCGCGGGCGTGTCGAGGCCCTGGCTGGCTGCGGCAAGGTTGTAACCGACGCCATCGGATCCGGAGATGAACTCGGCGGCGATGATGGTGACCAACGCGAGGGCCAGGGCCACGCGCATCCCCGCGATGATGGGCAATGAGATCGCCGGCAGAACAACAGAGCGCACGGCCTGGGCGCGACCGGCACCCATCACCTGCGCGGCTACCATGAGCCGCCGGTCAATGGTCGCGGCGGCCTGCGCCGTGGCGATCGCCACCGGGAAGAACGCATACAGCAGGCCGAGCGCCACTTTGGAGCTGCCGCCGATGCCCATGGTCGCGGCGAGAACCGGGTAGAGAATAACAAGAGGAAGCGCGCTGCCGGTGGTGAGAAGCGGCTCGTACGCACGCCGCAGCAGCTCGGAGGACCCCACGAACAGGCCGATCGGAATGGCCAGCACGGACGCGGCGATGAAGGCGATAGTCGTTTCCGCCACGGTCACTCCGATGGGTCCGAAGACCGCAGACGGATGCTCGAACAGCAGCCCCAGCGCCGCCCACACCCGCGAAGGGTCGGCCAACAGCAAGGGCTTCACCGCTCCGGACGCGGTGAGAGACCACCAGACGGCGAGGATCACCGCGATGACCACCACGTATGTGACGGGCCTGCGCCAGGAGGTCATAATCACTCTGACTCATCATCGAAAAGCAACGACGTCAGCCGATCGGTGAGTTCGTGGAACTCAGGCGCACGCATCAACGAAGGATGCCGCGGACGATCGAGCGGCACCGTGATGATGTCCTTGATCGTGGCGGGCCGCGGACTCATCACCACGATGCGGTCCGACAGATATGCGGCCTCCGAGAGACTGTGTGTCACGAAGACGACGGTCTTGCCCTGCTCCTCAAGCAGGGTGAGCAGCTGGCCCCCCAGTCGCAGTCGGGTCTGCTCGTCGAGGGCGGCAAACGGTTCGTCCAGAAGCAGGATTTTGGCATCCGACACCAACGCTCGCGCAATGGCAACCCGCTGCTGCATTCCGCCCGAGAGCTGGCTGGGGAACCGGTCCGGCACGTCACCCAGCCCCACCGCCTGAAGGGCATCGACCGCCCGAGCACGCCGTTGCCGACGAGAGACACCGGCGAACTGAAGCGCGACCTCAACATTGCGCAAGGCGCTGCGCCATGGGTACAAAGCAAGATCCTGAAAGACGAATGAGACATCCTTCGGCCGCGGGCCCCGAACGGCAGTACCCGCGACGGTGACCTCGCCGACCTGTGCCGGCAGCAGGCCGCCTATAGCTCGCAGCGCAGAGCTCTTGCCGCAGCCGGAAGGACCGATGAGACTGACGAACTCCCCCGGCCCGACATCAAAGCTGAGGTCGTGCGCCGCGAGAACCGAACCGTAGGAAAGCGAAACGCCGCTCAGGGAGACCGCCGGCTGATCGTTCAAGAGCGGGTCTCTCGCCTGTAGCCCATCACCGAGCACGCTGTTGCGATCAAGGGCGGCTGACACTCGGCACCGACCATCGTGTTTGCACTGCGTATCCACTTCACTAATACTTCACTGTATGAAAGTTGATTTCATCTGTAGAATTTACCCCAGTTCAGGATGCCGTGTCAACACTCGTCAGCGATGCGGTCGATACCCCTGCGCGCTCGACGCTAATTGCTCGTATTATGAACCACACGTGCTCATAATGAACACTGATCGGATGCTTTCGGGGCGCGAGCTGCGAGCAAGCGACATCCAACCCGATGATCTGCAGTGGAGCCCTCGAAGCCCGATCAACGCAGAATCAGAAAAAGAGAGATGTGATGGACGAGGAATTCATAGTCAAATCGGTTCGTGACCTCATGGATCGACAAGCGATTCTCGACTGCCTGAATCGCTACGCGCGAGGCCTCGACCGCAAGGATCTCGATATGGTCCGTTCTGCCTTTCACCCGGACGCAACAGATCACCATGGCGGCACTATCGACTACCACCCGGCGGCTGAAGCCCTGATCGCCGACTGGGAAGTGCGCGACGCGCACCGCACGTTCAGTCAACATCTCCTGATCAATACGTCGATCGATCTTGACGGCGACCTCGCCCACGCGGAGACCTACTTTCAACTCATCATCGGGCTGAAGCCTGACGCGCGCCCGGAGCTTCCTCGCCTTGGCCTCAGCGGCGGACGCTACATCGACCGATTCGAGCGTCGCGACAACGAATGGCGAATTGCCCGCCGCGTTCTCATAGCGGAATACTCGGCCGCCTTGGATGCTCAAGACGAGGCCTATCACCGCTTATGGGCTCGCCGCAGCAAAGAAGACCCGTCTTACGCACGCCCGCTCTTCGCCCCGCCCGGCAGCTGACCACCGGCCTTTGCGCAGACCCAGGGCAAACGCCGATCTGGTCCCCAACCGCATTTCGAGTGCACGCTCGTTGAGGCAGCCGCCGAAGCTTGACAGAGTCACGCCCCTTCCCTAGCCTGAGGTCGCAGGGAAAAACAGTCGTAATATTAACGAAATGTTTCGTGACAGTGAGGTCAAGAATGGTCCGCTCCCAGGGCTGGTACGGCGGCGAAGGCCGCGACCCTTACATTCACCGTGCGTGGATGCGCAGAGGAGTACCCGACCATGCCTTCGACGGGCGCCCACAGATTGCCATCGCGAACACCGCAAGCGACCTGACTCCCTGCAACATGCACCTGAACGAGGTCGCCGAGTACGTCAAGCAGGGCGTCTGGGAGGCGGGCGGCGTGCCTGTCAACATGCCCGTGGTCTCGCTCGGCGAGACACTCATGAAGCCAACTGCGATGCTGTGGCGCAATATGGCCGCGATGGCAATCGAGGAGATGCTGCGGGCCAACCCGATCGATGCCGCCGTGCTGTTGGGCGGATGCGACAAGACCATCCCGGCTCTGCTTATGGGCGCCGCATCCGTTGACATACCTGCCGTCGTGGTGCCCGGCGGCCCCATGTTGAACGGATATTTCCGCGGCGAGCGGATGGGTTGTGGCACCGGAGTGTGGCAGTTGTCAGAGGAGGTACGCGCCGGAAACCTTGCGGAGGCGGAGTTCGAGGCGACCGACAAGACGATGATCCGAAGCAAGGGCCACTGCAACACCATGGGCACGGCCTCCACGATGGGGCTCATGGCCGAGGCGCTTGGCATGACTATTCCCGGCGTTGCCGGTACTCCGGCCGCCGACAGCAGGCTGCTGGAGGCCGCCCACGCTTCAGGTCGACTCGCCGTAGAGCTCGCTCTGGAAGACCGTCGCATCTCGCAGGTGATCACGAAGGAGTCATTCCACAACGCGATCATCGCCCTCGCCGGCATCGGCGGCTCGACCAATGCCGTCGTACATCTGCTGGCCATCGCCGGCCGTCTCGGCATCGACCTCACCCTGGAGGACTTCGATCGCATCGGTGGCCAGGTGCCCCTGCTCGTCAACCTACAGCCAGCCGGCCACTACCTGATGGAAGACCTTTTTCGCGCCGGAGGCTTTCTGGCCGTGCTCGACCAGCTTGTCGACCTGCTCGACCCGAACGCGCAGACCGTCACCGGCCAACCGCTCACCGACTACCTCGGCGGCCACGATGTGTGGGATCGCGACGTCATCTCGCTCCGCGCAGATCCTCTGCAGGACGACGCCGGTATCGCCGTTCTCCGAGGCAACCTCGCTCCGCGCGGCGCGATTATCAAGCCCGCTGCCGCGACCCCGGAGCTGTTGGTGCACACTGGGCGCGCGGTCGTCTTCGACTCCATCGAGGATGCCCACGCGCGACTCGACGATCCTGATCTCGACGTCGACGCCGACTCAGTGTTCGTGCTGCGCGGGTGCGGGCCCAAGGGCTACCCCGGCATGCCCGAGGTCGCGAACCTGCCGCTGCCGCAGAAGCTGTTGAAGCAGGGGATTCGCGATGTCGTGCGCATCAGCGACGGGCGCATGTCGGGAACGGCATACGGCACCGTCGTTCTGCACGTGGCCCCGGAGGCCGCGGCGGGCGGGCCGCTCGCCCTGGTGCAGGATGGCGACCTCATCTCGCTCGACGTTCCGGGCCGCCGCCTCGAATTACTCGTCGACGAGGCCGAGCTCGCGAACCGCACGGTCGCCCAGCGCGCGGCAGACGGCTTCGCGCGTTCGGACCGCGGCTGGCAAAAGCTGTACATCGATCACGTTCAGGGAGCCGACTCCGGCGCCGACCTCGACTTTCTCGTCGGCTCGAGCGGCTCCGTCGTCACGAGGGAGTCACATTGACCGAGACGGATGCCACGCGGGCGCGGCCTGCATTGGCGCTCACCCGTGCGGACGCCGGAGGGGAAACCCTGTGGCTTGTGCGCCGCGGTAATGAATATTCCCGGCTGGGCATGAGCCTGTCGCAGTTGCTGTGTCTTTCGCCAATGGCGGCGCGGCAGGCCGTCGAAGAGGCCGCGGAAGGCGGTGCCAGCCCCGACCGCGTGCTGGCCCCGATCGATCCGCAGCAGGAGGTGTGGGCGGCGGGTGTGACCTACCTGCGCAGTCGCGACGGCCGTATCGAGGAGGCAAGCGACGGCACACCATACGACCGCGTCTACGGCGCCGAGCGTCCGGAACTGTTCTTCAAGTCGACCGGTGTGCGCACACGAGGCCCGGACGAGACCATTGGCGTGCGTGTCGATTCGGAGTGGAATGTGCCCGAGCCCGAGCTCGGAATAGTCCTGCATTCGAGCGGCGCGCTGTTCGGCTACGTTCCCGGCAATGACGCGTCGAGCCGCTCGATCGAGGGCGAAAACCTGCTCTACCTGCCGCAGGCAAAGGTGTTCACCGCGGCCTGTGCTCTCGGGCCCGAGATCGTGCCGGCCTGGGTCGCCGAGACTCCATTCGCTATCGGGCTGGAGATTCGCCGCGACGGCGCCCTCGTGTTCGAGGGTGCCTCGTCGACCGATCAGATGGCACGTGGGCTCGACGAGCTCGCCGACTGGCTGTTCCGCGGTCTCGACTTTCCCGACGGTGTGATTCTCTTGACGGGCACGGGTATCGTGCCCGAGGCCGACTTCACGCTGCGCGCCGGCGACGAGGTCACCGTCGATATCGACGGCATCGGTCGCCTGACGAACGTGGCCTCCCGCGTGGGTCGACAGGGCAGAAAGTGACGAAATGAGCGAGACGAACGGGATAACTGCTGAGCTCGAAACCGCGATGGCGGATGCGGCGGATGTCGCGCCCACGCTCGCGGCCTCGCTGACGACCACCCGAGCCGGCTGGCTGCGCGCCATCGCCGACCGGCTTGACGCCGACGCGGATGCGCTCGTCGAGCTCGCGATGCGCGAGAGCCACCTGACCAAGCCACGTCTGACCGGCGAACTCGTACGCACGACCTTCCAGCTGCGGCTGTTTGCACAGGTGGCCCAGGAGGGCCGGTTCCTCGAGGCAACGATCGATCATGCCGACCCCGAGTGGCCGATGGGTGCCCGGCCCGACCTGCGCCGGGTGCTGCGCCCGCTTGGCCCCGCTGCCGTGTTCGCGGCGAGCAACTTTCCCTTCGCGTTCTCCGTTGCGGGAGGCGACACCGCAGCGGCAATTGCGGCCGGCGCACCCGTCGTCGTCAAGGCCCATTCGGCCCATCCGGAGCTGAGCCGCGCGGTGGCGACACATGTGCAGGCCGCGCTGGCGGCATCCGGAGCACCGCGCGGGGTCTTCGCGCTGGTCGAAGGTCGCGAAACGGGGCGCGCGCTGGTGAGCGATCCACGCCTCACCGTTGCGACCTTCACCGGGTCGCTCAACGGAGGCCGCGCGTTGTTCGACCTGGCCGCCGCGCGGCCCGAGCCGATCCCGTTCTATGGCGAGCTCGGCAGCATCAATCCCGTCTTCGTGACGCCAGCCGCAGCCGCCTCGCGCCCGGAGCAGATCGCTGACGGTTTCGCCGCGTCGATGACCCTGAGCGTCGGGCAGTTCTGCACGAAGCCCGGGGTGCTGCTGGTTCCCGAATCGTCGCCGTTGGGCGACCTCGTCGTTGCCGCGGTCGGAGCGATCGCAGGCGGACCGATGCTCTCCGACGGCATGCGCGATGGGTACTTCGCGAGCCTTGCGCCGCTCGCGGCCCGCGACGATGTCGAGTTGCTTGCCGGCTCACCCGATCGCGTCGAGCAGCCGACGCCAACCCTGTACGGCACGGATGCCCACACCTTCGTCGCCCACGCCGATGAGTTGCTGGAGGAGCACTTCGGCCCTGCCGCTGTGCTCGTGCGTTACAGCTCAGAAGACGAGCTGCTCGCCGTCGCGCGCACGCTGCGCGGGCAATTGACTGCAACGATCCAGGGCGAACCGGGCGATGACGCCGGCGAACTCGTTGAGATACTCGCCGACAAGGCGGGCCGCGTGCTGTTCAATGGCTGGCCGACGGGCGTCTCGGTGACATACGCACAGCAGCATGGCGGACCGTACCCCGCGACCACCGCACCGCACTTCACCTCGGTGGGCACGGCGTCAATCGGACGATTCCTGCGGCCCGTCGCCTATCAGGACACCCCCGACGCGCTGCTGCCGCCCGCCTTGCAGGAAGCGAACCCGTGGGGAGTTCCCCGCACCGTCGACGGCACCGTGGTACCCCCGCCCCAGGCTAACCCCGCCTGACGTCTGCGATGCACGGGCTGTCGAGCCACCACTGAACGTCCACTGCACGAACAACAACTATTGAATCAACCGGAGCCTCAGCGGTCCCACAGTGAAGAAGAGGCAAACGACGATGGTCCCTGAAGACCCACACAACCCGATACGCTTCGCCGCCGTTGGTCTGGACCACGCACATATCCTCGGGCAGATCGCGGGCATGATCGGCGCGGGCGGTGTGCTCGTCGGGCTGGCAAGCGACGATCTCGGTAGCGATGTCGCGAAACAGGTGCTCGGTCAATATCCGGATGTGCCAGTTGGAAGCGATGTATCCGGTCTGATCGCCAAGGAAGACATCGACCTGATCATCACTGCCGCCGTACCCGACCGCAGAAGTGCGATTGCGATTGAGGCCCTGCGATGCGGCAAGGATGTCGTGACCGATAAGCCCGGATGCGTCAGCCTTGATGAACTCGATGCCATTGCGGTCGCCGTCGCCGAGAGCGAACGGTTCTGGTCCGTCACCTTTTCCGAACGCTTCGAGGTGCGCGCGGTGGCCCGAGCCGGCGAACTCGTGCGAGCGGGCCGAATCGGCAAGGTCGTGCAGGTGCTCGGGCTTGGCCCGCACCGAGTCGGCGATAACGCTCATCTCGCCGGCGGTGCGGGAAGACCGGAGTGGTTCTACGACAAACGGCGCTATGGCGGCATCCTGACTGACATCGCCTCACACCAGATCGATCAATTCCTTTGGCTGACAGGGCAGAAAAGCGCAGAAATCGTGACAAGCACGGTGGGAAACTTCGCGCACCCGGATCGGCCCGGTTTCGAGGATTTCGGCGAGGTTCTGCTTCGCGCAGACGGGGCTCAAGGCTATATTCGCGTCGACTGGTACACCCCCGCTGGCCTGCCGACCTGGGGCGACGGTCGCTTGCTCATTCTTGGCACTGAGGGATATATCGAGATCCGAAAGTACGTTGACCTGGTCGGGCGTGCGGGCGGGGACCATCTGTTTCTCGTAGACGACCGGGGAACGGAATATATCGATCCTTCCGACACCGAGCTCACCTATTACGGCGATCTGCTCCGCGACGTGCGTCAGCGCACGCAGACCGCATGCCCTCAGGATCACACCTTCGAGACCATGCGCCTTGCACTCACCGCACAGCAGAACGCCACGGTCAGGGGAGCCGCATGATGCCTGTGCCACATTCGAGAAGGCTGAGAGTGGCGGTGATCGGCGCAGGGGCGATCGGCCCACTTCACGCCGCCAGCTACGCGGCCAACAGCAACGCAGAACTCGTCGGCGTCGTTGACGTGGTTCCCGCCAGGGCCGCTGAGCTGGCTGCGAGCTACGGCTCGACGGCGTATTCATCCGTGGACGAACTGCTGGCACACACGAACCCGGAACTGGTATCCATAGCGACTCCCCCAGGCACGCACGCGGATCTCGCCATCCAATTGCTCCGGGCGGACCGTTCCGTTGTCCTCGAAAAGCCCCCCGTGCTGAGCCTGGCTCAGATGGACCAGCTGGAGAAGGCCGAACGTGAGAGCGCCGGCGACGTCAGCGCCATCTTCCAACACAGATTCGGGTCGGGGGCTCAGCGTGCACATCGGTTGCTCGACAAAGGTGCATTGGGATCGGTCTACTTTGCGCTCTGTGAGACCTCCTGGTTCCGGCCCCGCAGCTATTTCGACCCCGAGTGGCGCGGCACCTGGGACGGCGAAGGCGGCGGCCCGACCCTCGGCCACGGGATCCACCAGATCGATCTGATGCTCTACCTGCTCGGCCCATGGCGTTCAGTCGACGCACACGCATTCCGTCTTGATCGTCATGTTGAATTCGAGGACGTGTCCCTGGCCACCGTCGTCTTTGAAAGTGGTGCTGTAGGAACAGTGATCAACAGTCTCGTCTCGCCGCGCGAACTCTCACGGATCCGCATCGACACGTCGTCCGGCAGCCTCGAACTCAACCACCTCTATGGCTACTCCGATCACGACTGGAGCTTCGTTCCCGCACCCGGGCCGCTGGGCCCCCACTCGATCACTCCCGGTGCCCCCAGCGAATCATCCGGGGCACGCGATGATCGGGGCGTGTGGGATGCGACGGCCGACATCGACACCCCGTCCAGTCACGAAGCACAGCTGAGCAGGCTGGTCGACGACACGCTGGCAGAGCGTAAACATGAGGCGACGCTTCAGAGCAGCAGATCCACGATGGAGTTCGTCACCGCGGTATACGCATCCTCGTTCACTCGCAAGCGTGTGTACCGAGCGGATTTACAACCGGGGCATCCGTTCTACGATCATCTCGACGGCCACACACGCCAATCGGAGATCGACAAGATCGTCACACCACAGTGAGCCAGACCCGGCTGCTGGGCCCGGATCCGCTCACGATTCGAGACTCGTGGAGTTCGAGCACGATAACCTCAAGCGCACCGGCTCACTGACGGTCGCTGTCGCCGTCAGTGAGCCGCCGCACATTGTCCGATTTCGAATCTGACTCGAGGAGGAGCCAGTGACCCCGCCCGCAGACTTGGCGACCACGCCCTCCGCGTTACGCACCACCTTCGCTTCCCCGCTCTACCGCGGTGCAACCATCGCCCTCTTCCTGTCCGGGCTTGGCATCTCCGCCGCCGCCCCGCAGATCGCCCTGTTCCTCGTCAACGACCTCCACGTATCACTCACCACGGCTGGCCTCTATTACCTGACGAATCTCACAGCGCCCATAGCCGGCTTTATCGTCGGCGCCCGCTCCGACCGCACCGGAAAACGACTCGGGCTCTTCCGGCTGTGTGCGCTCGCGGGCTTTGTCGGTTGGATGGCAATCGCATTCTCCACACAAGCGTGGATGCCGTTTGTCATCAGCGCGCTCGTTCTTGCCTTCTCCGGCGCCGCCGGCTCCCAACTGTTCGCCGCGATCCATGACGACCTGGAGAGCACCAAGAACCCCGTCGCCGATGGCGTCATCTCCGTCGTGCGCATGGCGCTCACGGCGGGATGGGTCATCGGTCCCGTTCTCGGCTCTTTTCTCGCCGCCGCCTTCGGACCACGCACGATGCTCGCCGCCACCGCGATCTTCACTCTTGCGCAGGTTTTGCCGCTCGGTTTCATGCGGATCGGCCGCCCACAACAACCAACTGCAAGCACCCCACTACCGGCGGCGGAATCCGAGCATGTTGTGCACCGCCGCGGGCTGCGCGTCATGCTGCCCTTGCTGGCCTTTACCGGACTCTACGTTCTCGTCTACGCGGGCGAACCGATCAAATACGGCTACCTGCCGATCTACATGCACGACACCATGCACCTGCCCGCGGTCGTCAGCGGAGCCGTCATCGGCATCCAACCCCTGATCGAACTCCTCGTGATGCCCCTTGCAATTGTGGTCGCCCGTCGAACCGGAATGATGCGCCTCATGATCCTCGGCGCCGCCTTCGGCGTTGGCGCCAACCTCTGCTTCGCTCTCACCGGATCGGCTGCAGGTATGTTCGCCGGACAGATCCTCATGGGCGGCGTCTGGGGAATCTTCGCCGGCCTCGGAATCATCGTCGCCCAACGCCTCTTGCCCGGCGCCGTCGCCACCGCCTCAGCAATATTCATGAGCTCCACCGCCATTGCCAGCGCCCTCGGTGGCCTGACCGGCGGAATCGGCGTCAGCTTCCTCGGGCTGCCACTGGTGTTCCTGCTGCCAGCCGTGTACGGACTCCTCGCCACCGTCGGCATCGCCCTCATGAGCCGCTCTCGACCGGCAGTCGAATAGGCTCCATGGGCGCCGTTCCGGGCCGTCGGTTCGCGTGTCAATCACACAGCAGGCAGGCGATCGCTCACTCACGTTGCGCATTCGTGCCCCTGCGTGGAATTGAGTGGTAGCTTCGCGTCTGTTACGAAGAGCCCAGCCGGCTGCCGATCGTGGTGGATCCGGCACATGTCGCCAGAGGATTGCTCGAGGCGGGGTATTCGTAGATGGGATTCACCATGTTGTCGACTCTCCGTGCTCTCCTCTTGTCGTCGCTTGCCGTTATCGCCTTGGCGGGGTTCGTCGTCGTAGCGCCTGCTTCCGCGGTCGCCTCGGCCACGACAATCACCGTCGCGGCCAATGGCAACGACCGCGCAGCCGGAACGGCCTCTGCGCCACTCGCCACGTTTCACGCCGCCGTCAAGCGGCTGTCTGCCGGCGGAACCATAGACATCCGCGGTGGGCGGTATTACCAAAAGATTGATTTGACCGGCGTGAACGGCATAACGGTGCAGGCTCACCGCCATGAACACGTGACACTCGATGGCTCACGATTCACGCCGGCGGATGGTCGATCCGCGATGGTGAACATCAGCAACAGCTCCCATGTCACGCTCACGGGGCTGGAGATCACCGACTATCGATCCACGAACCTGAACGCGATGCCGATCGGCATCTATATCCACGGATCGGGCGATCACCTGCTCATCAGCGGCAACCATGTGCATGATCTCGGCAACGATAATCAGACACTCGGCAGCTTCGACATCAACGCTCACGGAATTGCCGCATACGGCGACAATGCCGCCCATTCCATCAGCGACCTGACGATCCGCGGTAACACGGTCGACCACCTGAGTCTTGGCGCAAGCGAGAGTGTTGTCGTGAACGGCAACGTCGACGGATGGTCGATCTCAAACAACGACATCCATGACAACAACAACATCGGAATCGACGCAATCGGCTACGAATCGACACTGACTGGCAAATATCGATACACCGATCTCAATCGCGCGAGGAACGGGGTGATTTCAGACAACCAGGTGAGCTACATCCGGTCGCAGGGCAATCCTGCCTACTACGAGGACGGCGGTTGGTGCAATTGTGCCGACGGCATCTACGTGGATGGGGCTACACACGTCGTCATTCGCAACAACGTGGTGACCGGCAACGACATCGGAATCGAAGTTGCCGCTGAGAACGCGCGCGGTTCGGCAGATCATGTCGACGTGCGATCGAACACGATCACCAACAGCCTGTACGTCGGAATCGCCACCGGCGGTTACTGTGACGGCGCAAGCGACTGCGGCGACGTCAAGACCGGCCAGTCGTATGACAACCGCTTCATCGGCAACACCTTGCGCAACAACAACAAGCTCAACGACGGCTCGCCGGAGATTCTCATCCAGTTCTACGCACATAACAACGTGTTCCAGAACAACACCGTCACGGCCACCAACGACGCCGGTGCGCTCCTCGGGACCGTGGACCGGGCAGACGCAGACAAGGTCAGCGGCCACAACGTCAGCGACAAAAACACCTTCGCAGTGAGTGGAACAGCGCATGTCTCATTCGGATGGCTGGGCCAGAGCTACTCAAGCCTCAAGACGTACCAGAAGGCGACGGGTCAGGATTTGCACAGTACGTTGAGCAGGGAGTGAAGACCCGACGCTGATGATGGGACCGCAGGGCCGCGGCTTCCGTTCTGATCGACGCGAACGGAAGTAGGCTGGGAATCGTGAAGCGCATCTGGCCGTTGCTGGTCCCCGGCGTGATCCTGAGCGCTGTCGGATTGGTGTGGACCCTCCAAGGGCTCAACGTGCTCCGCGGGTCGGTGATGAGCGGTTCCTCGTTATGGGCCACCATGGGCCCGATCGTTCTACTGCTCGGGTTGGTGCTGATCGCGATCGCGATCGCCCGCCGCCGCCGGAAGCGGTGAGCGGCGACTGCAGGCCGGTCGTCCATGGTGAGCGCACGCTCTTCGTCCGAGGCGCCTGCGACCACTTCCGACCGCATCCGAAGGTGAGAGTCTCGTTCGACACCCCATCAACTTCGTCGACGGGGCATCGCATATGTGGCGGTACCGGTGGTCTTGCGGCGTGTCGGCAAGCCGCCACGCACGCGCTTCGTGGCGGGGGGACAGGTCGTCGTTGAAACAGGCCAGGCGGCTCGGATGGCCGATGGGCCACGGGTTCCGAGAAAATGTGTGATGCCCCGTCGACTTCGTCGACGGGGCATCACACATGTGGCGGTACCGGTGGGATTTGAACCCTAATTCTGCCCCGGTGATGCCGCAGCTATCCCTCCACATCCCTTCATTTGCAAGGTTTTTCAGTTGCCTGAATCTGCGTGAACAGTGGCGATTCTTCTCGAATTGTGGTCAGGATGTGGTCAGCGAGTGTTGCTGCCGCATGTGATGTCACTGTGATGCGTCAGGAGATGCCTGACAAATCTGCATCAGGACATCTCTGACAGTTGATGTATCAGCGGTCCAGGGCTGCTTCGCGGCGCTCCTTGGGTGTGGGGAAAGTCTTGGCGGGTGCTCGCCCCTTGTCGGCTCGCGGTGGTCAGGCGGACACTGATCATGCCGGTCGCGGGTGACATCGGTGAAGGGTCGCGCCCCCGATACGCTGACCAAGTGACTCTGACCCTTAAACCCTTGCTACTCAGCGCTGGCATCGATCCCGGAGCAACACTGGCGATTCGTCACGCCTACGTGATCGAACCCGAGAACAGCGGCTTGCGGGGCCTCAATGCCGACTCTACGGCTGAGGAGATCCTGTACTACACGAGCCGTCAGTCTTCCAGCACACGTAGCTTCCCGGCTGCACCACCTAAGACGTGGCTAGTGTTCATTCCCGAAGGCGGCGACAGGGCGCGGCTTTGGGCTGTGGTGACGAACAAGGGCGAACTTCCGAGAGAAGGAGAGACTCGGGCTTTCGATCTTGAGGTCTCCGAGGCGATGGCCGACCTCCGAGATAGGCTCGTCATCGGGTGGAAAGCTGCACGTAGCTGGAAGATCAACGGCACCACGGCCGCCAACTATCCCGTGTTGGAGATAGCCAACTCACGACCGATACCCTTCCCCGGCTTCGATCAACTCATCCTCAGCTACGAGAAGCTGCAAGCCGTCATGCGTGAGCACCGCTACTTGGCCTGGCGTACGGCTCTATCTTCTGTGATGGGTGTTTACCTGATCACGGACACTCGCAACGGTCGTCATTACGTAGGCAAGGCTGACGGCCTGGAGAACATCTCCCAGCGCTGGCATGCCTACGCAACGAACGGGAACGGCGGCAATCGGGAGCTTATTGGCCTTGACCCGGCAACCTTCAGATTCTCTCTCCTGCGCGTTTTCGATCCGTCCACTCCTACGCACGTAATCGACGCGGCAGAGGGTCACTTCAAGCTGGCATTGGATAGCCGCAGTCACGGTCTGAACGCCAACTAAGTTCTGTAACTGTCGCCACACACTCCTACCCCCACCACGAGGGCAGGGGTAGGAAGGCGCTGTCAGAGCGAAGAGCTCGCGAACTCGCGCAGGACACGCAGCGAGGCGTGAGCCTTGGCCTGCGCTTCGGCCTGCGCGTCGGCCTGGCTAGTCGAGAAGATCGGATTCTTGCGGTTGGCCTCACGAACCTGTTCGTTCAAACGGTAACGAAGGATGCTGATGAGCTTGCTGACCTCCTTGGCGTCGAGGGCGAAGCCCTCGACGTTCGATCGAACCTGATCTACACCGACCACGGACTCACCAACACCAAGCGCGTCAAGGATTACGCGAAGCACCAGCCGCCTGCCGCCTGCCGCCTGCCGCCTGCCGCGGGACTGTTCACTTAACTACGAATATTTTCACCAGCCTCGCGACACAAAACCTTGAGACTCCGCATTCTCGCAGCCGCAAAAACGACGAACGCACCGAACTGTCCGCAGTGCCTCGAGCAGATGGTGCCGGTCGTCGGCGCCTGGTGGTGCGACGGATGCGGCACCTTGGTCCAGGCTGCTGGTCAGTCGTAGACGGCGAGTAACTCCCACTCCTGCCGATCCCGGTTGAGTCGCACGTCAAAGATGAGGCTCTGCCCGTCGTCGCGCGTGCCCTGGAACCGCCAGCCATCCACACGAGGCGGGTGCATGAGCCCCATCACGAGATCCTCGCGCGGGGTCGGGATATCCGTGACCTGATATCGGTCTCCACGCCAGACGAGGCGGGTGGGCGTGCCGGCGTCATCGAGCCAGACGGTGACAATGTCGGCGATGTGAGTGATCATCTTGACTCTCCGGTTCTTCGAACATATCTTCGATAGTCAGAGACTATAAGCACACTCGGCGCGACACGCCAAGATGGAGGATCGCATGGCCAACTGGCACCCGATCCTCAGCGTCACGGCAGTCGAGTGGGAGATGGTCGACCCTCAAGAGCGCACCGCATACGTTGTCATCCGTCGTATCGAGTTCGGGCCCAAACGGGAGGTATGGTTCCGTGTGGTCACCGGCCATGGCCGCAAGTCTGATCGGCGGCTCGTCGGCTGGTGTCGCACAATCGAAGCCGCCGCGGAGGCAGGCTGGGACTACCATCTGGCATCCAGCTCGTGGCGCCATCACCTGGCCGCGTCTCGCGCTGACAGGCCGGCCGTTGAGCCGGATCCGCACGAACTGCTGATGGCGTACCGGGAGGCGGAAGCTGCACGGGCTCGATCAGCTCAGGACCAGCGACCTGGCCACTCTAGAACAGGGACGCCTGCATAGTGCCCTTGGAACCCTGAATAGCTACCATCTCCGAGATCTCATCCGCCGACGACACGGCAGCCTCCACCAGCTCGTCATCCCCGACACGGTCAGGATTCAACCATTCATCGTGCATCGACTTCGGCAGAATCAGCGGCATCCTGTCGTTGGCCGTGAGCGCCTCACCAACAGCATCCCGGGTCACCATCGAGTACGAGATCATCGGTGCCCCGTCGATCACATCGACGTTGTAGATGGCCGCCATTGCGAACAGCTCGCCGCCGTTGAGCTCGAACGTCTTGCCTTTCTCCACGTACCAAGTCGCCGGCAGTAGGGCCCGTCGATACTGGAACGGTTTCACCCAGGAGCTCACCTTGGTGAGTTTGTCGTCGCGCGCGTTGAAGGTGACAAACTTCGGGATCTGCCCGCCGATCCAGAGGAACCACCAGGCAAAGTCGAGCTGACGAGCTTCGTCGACTTGCCGGATGATCGGATTGAAGTTCGTGGTGTCGGTCTTCGGGTCATGCCTGGTGATCTTCGACTTACCGCTGAACTCCTCAATCCACTGCAGCAACGCCGCCCGACTCGTCTTCTCATCCAACGGGCGTAGATCGAACATCCCCGCATCACCGAGATACGGGCCGCCGCCCAGACCGTAGCTTGCACACATGAGCACAGCATACGATCCGGCACCGGCGCACGCACCTGCCCCGCCTCCGCGCTGATTGATCAGACGCCCGGGAACCGGCTACTTCTTCGATTCGCAACGGATTGGCAACATCGCAGCGCCGGCCAGGAACGCGCGCCCGCCGCTACCGTGTCAGGCGCGCCTCCCGAATGATTTGCTGGATCCCCAGAGGGAGCCGAGAGGCTCCATCCCGCTGCAGCCCTTCGAGTTCGAGGATGGGAACGCCCATCGACTTCGCTGCGCGCTCGGAGAGCCGACCGATCGGTGTGCTCAACCGGGCGGCGATTGCCCACCCCTGATCTGCAAGCCGCGTCACCGTCTCAATGCACTCCACCTTCTCCCCCAGCGTCGGTGCTCCGGGCCCATCGATACCGATGATTCCTCGGCGCTGTTCCGGCACACTGTTTCCCGCATCAATCACGTATACCCGCATGAAACTCACTCCCCTTATGGTCGATCGTTTTTGTTTGCCTTCCGGCGGAGAGATCGATTGCGAGTGAGAGGTGAGCAGTGACGGGACCGTGGAATACCGGACCGGAGGGAGGATATGCCGCGAAAGCCCGGCACGGAACACCGGCAACGAGCTACGATCGGTCGGCGGAAAGACAAACAAAATGCAGAAAACACAGCGCCGCCAACGGCGGCTCCACTAGCCGCGCCCAGACCCCACCACGCCCACGGATTTGGCCTGACGCCCGCTCCGACTACGGCCTAGTCGTTGAACCGAACCCAATGACACACGGGCTCACGCACACGGCTCGTCGTCGACCAGGACCGAGAAACCTGGCCATGGATAACCGCACCGCATTCTCCACAACTCGAAGAGAGACCTTTCCAGGTGCCGCTTGTCGGCAATACGATCGAAGTACGCAAAGTGGGCCACGGTGAGGGGAACTGACAGTGCCAGAACGCGACCAAGTCGATGACGCCTTGCAGCGAATCGCACTCGCTGCGCTGATGTATTACCCGGAAGTCCATGTCGATGAACCCAGCTACACCGTTCAACAGGATGTGGATTGGTGCATTGAACCGTTGAGCGATCTTCCGGAGGATGAGCTTGCGGAGTTGCGTTCCTCGATTGGACGTGTGATCACCAATCCCACCGCACATCGCGAAGAGGTCTTTCGTGCACTTCTGGATCTCGTGCCGGAGGAGCCCGAGACGGCGTGACCGGTCTCGGTCCTGAGGAGCTGAATCGACGGCTGGAGGCCGCTGGCCTTCCAGTCGCGAAAGTGCATCATGCCCCAGCATTGCGTACCCATGAGGATGACTTCGCCGCTTCGGACTTCTTTGAACGCCACCGTAACGCCCAGGAGCGGCAACGGCTGCGAGAACAGCTGGAGCAAGCCACACCTCTGAGCATGTTGAACGAATGGGCCGAACGCTCAGCTCTCGCACGCCACAGATTCGCGCAGCTTCAACCCATCAAAAAGGCCGCAAACGAGGCAAAACGACAACGTGATCGCGACCGAGTACGAGAATGGTCGGCCCGGCACCCTGAGCGCAAGCGCCGCCATGACAAGCTCTACCGGGAACGCCACCCCGAGCAAGTCAAAGCGTCAAACCGCCGATACTACGAACGCCACCAGAAGACAGTGGCGAAGACTCATGCGGCATGGCGGGACGAGCACGAAACGTCCCGGCGCGAAGATGCGCGACGCGGGCGGACCCAGAATCGGGAGCATCGCGCCGAGCTGCAACGGTCGTACCGATCCGATCCCGACACGTACGCCAAGATCCTTCAGGAGAACCGCGACAGGCGCCGCCTCATCAACCGGTTGAAGGCGGCCGGCCTGCCGCCAAGATCCGTCCAGACCATTCCCGCGGCCGTGCGACGCAAGGAGATTACCGCCGCCGACGTTTTCTTCTCCCGCAAACGATCACTCGAGGAGCGTCAGCGAGTCAAGACCGAGTACGAGCCAACGCCGCCGGAGTTACTAGAGCAATGGTCCAAATCGTCCGCCCTCGCCCGGCGCCGATTCGCTGAACTGGAACGAGCCAAGAAATACCTCGAGCGCCACGGCGCACAACTGCGCGAGGAAGCGGAGCTCGACTCGCGCGCCAGACAAGCTCAAGGAAAACCCGGACTCGACATCGAAACAGAAGTCATCGCCCGAGCACGAAAAGCAGTATCGGCGGCGACGCGACACCCCAGAGCCGGTGCCGCGAGAGCGGCGATCAGCGACGCCAGCGCCCCGGCGGGCGACCGACACCAACCTGGAACCGATGAGAGCCCGAACGCAGAGACTGTCGGGCAGACGCGCAAAGCCGCCGACCCGAACACTGGACCAATCACCGCCCGCAGCACTGACCTACGCCGCCGCCCGGGCTTGAACTGACGACAGGCACAGCGCCGCCAACGGCGGCTCCCCCAGGCTACGACCCGGAGCCTTCAGCCGACATAACCGCCCCGGATGACCGTCGTTTTACCGAAGTCCATCCGGAAGTGGTCGATGGACACGAGTGAGTCGGTCGTTGAATTGGTCTCCGAACCAAAGCTAGCGGTGCAACCCGGCACAGGCCAGTGACGGATGTCACGAGCAGTCCAGGCAAAGCTGACAACCGGTCGATGCTCCCCCGTGGGTTCTCCCATTTCACGATTCGCAGCCGAACACCAAGCCGTCCATGAGCTCAGAAAGCACCAGGGACCGCACATGCATCACGGTGAGGAGGGTGATTCCGTCACGGGTTCCCAAGGCGCGGATCAGATGCGCAATTGGGGTAGCAGCGCTGATCGCTTGCACCGCGGCCGATGACGGGCTGGTGGTTGTGCTTGACGCGTTGATCATATGGCTGCACTCCCCCTCCACCAACGCGGCAGCTTCGCTGCCTGGCCCGGGGATGAAAACTTTCTGACGCGCTCCCTGGCGTCGCTTATTTCGCCAGAAACTTTTCACCCGGCCCAGGTCCCCGCTCATGGTGGCTTCCTCCGCTTCGCCATCTGGTCCCCGTATCAAGCACAACCACTTGGCTAAGCAAACGGGGAGTAAAGGATCATGACTAACACAACGACACGAGCACCACGCAAAACGGCCGAGGAAAAGAAGGCCCAAGCGGAAGCGCTCCACGCCAGCATCACCGACCAAGTCGACGCATTGCGCAACACCGACCAGTGGAAACGATTCCTCGGCTTCGCCCAATCGTTCCACGCCTACAGCCTCAACAACCTCCTCCTCATCCTCTCCCAACGACCCGACGCGACCACTGTCGCCGGATTCCGCGCCTGGCAGGCCAAAGGCCGCCAGGTTCGCAAAGGCGAGACCGGCATCCGGATCTTCGGATACCGGCAACAGAAACTCATCGAGGAAGACGAGAACGGCGACGACATCGAAAAGACCATCACCCGCTACCCAATCCTGACCGTGTTCGACATCGAGCAGACTGATCCCATCGAGGGAGCAGACGATATATCCACCCTCAGCAGTCCGCTTACCGGGACGGACGACTTCGGGATCGTGGATACCCTCAGCAACCACCTGACCGCTAACGGCTGGAAAATCGAATACCAGAGTCTCCCCGGAGGACAAAGCGGGTACACCGCCCCCGAAACCCACCTCATCGTCATCGACGACCAACTCTCAGCCGAGCACACCGCAAAGACCATGATCCACGAGACAGCACACATCGTCCTCCGGCACATCGACGACATGACCGAACACGCCCAACACCGCGGGCTTATGGAAACCGAGGCTGAATCCGTCGCCTACATTGTTGCCGGGATGCTCGGAATCGACACCAGCAGCTACAGCATCGGCTACATCGCCGGATGGAGCAACGCAAACACCGACCTCATCAAATCCACCGCCGGACGCGTCCTCAAAACCGCACACACCATCGCCGAGATCCTCACATCCGACAACGACGAGGGACAACACCTCGACGCCTAACACCCGGAGGGGGCCGGCGGAAACCGGCCGCGAGGGGACGGCGCCCCTCGCGCTCCCCGCAACGATTCGTCCATCACAGGCCCAATCGAGGCCACACTGTTCTGAGACAAAGGTTCAAGTTCATCGACGAGCGATGTAACGGCACCCGGGACGTGACCTTCAGTTTTGATCCCCGCCGCCTGCCGGTACCGACGTACTCGGTTCCGACCTTCGGCTGCGGATACCCGAGACGATGTCCATGAACTCCCATCTACAAAGCAGTGGTAGCCGTCGCGAGACCGATAAGACGGGCAAAGCCTCCGTCGACGTGCTGGTCCAGAGCAACGAGTTCGCAATTACCGAAGAGGACAACTCCACCCGTGCACTCTCACGACCAGTACACGAGGGACACGTCGGCCACGCGGCTCAACACGGTTCGCCGAGACCGTCGGTCGGGATTGACGAGGACAGTGTGTTTGGCAACTGTCGCGAGCGGTAGGTCGCTGGATGAATCCGTGTAGAGGACCGCCTGGCTCGGGTCGTAGTGTTCAACAATCAACCGGGCGAGTTTCGTCGGGCCGACATTGTGAATGGCGAGGTGAGGACCCCGTTTCATGTCGAACGCGAGCTCCGACGCGATCAGCTGTATCGCATGCAAACCCACAGTGTCGAGGTAGGCCCTCGCAAGGTGGAATTCGGATGCTGTCACCACGATAACCGTGCCACTCCCGCTCGCGGTCCGGGCTGCCAGGATAGCGTCACGATTGGGTATACCCGGCAGAAGGCCGAGCCGAAGGCCGGTAATTCGAGCCAAATCGATGTACTCGGCTTCGTCCAGGCCTCTGAGCGCGAGGGAGACCAGCGCGCGATTAAACCGCGGCTTGGCCTCCCCACGCGAGGACGCGAGCAGCGTGCCAAAAACCAAAGGGATTGCCGCCAAGAGCCGCAATGGCTTCTGTTTGAGCCGGTTCGTGACCAGGGAGGCCATGGTGTCTCCGTGGATGAGGACGCCATCGAGGTCATATATCGTGAGGTTCGCCTGGCTGGGGGCAGAGTTGCTCTCTGGCATGAATATCACTGTCTTTGGAGGGCGGCGCCGACTTTTGTTCTTCTGGCTACTCGTTCAAACCGATCGTAATGGCGCCCCGTCGACGATCGAGCCCGTGGAACATGCTCGAAGGGATCCTGAACACACGCCCCGGCGCGGCGGGCCACCACAGCCGTTTCTTTGCCACGACCTGACCCTCCTGCCTCATGGTGACAAGCGGGAACGCAACGAATTTGTCGCTCCACAGAAGTAGGCGATTACGCGGAGGTTCTACACTCCCAAGCGTCACCCGTCCAGGCGATACCCACCGGAATGGCGCATCGACGCGGACATCAACATGTCCCGTTGGCGCGCTGACACCGCGAAGATAATCCAGTACGTGGTCAGCGACAGCAGCACCGTCGAGCGCGGCGATGTCCGCAGTATCGACCGGGTGAAGCAGGTTTCCGACTGCAAAGAGTCCGGGACGCGTCGTTCGCAGGGCTTCATCGACGATCGGCGACTTGCTGACAGGGTCGATCGGCAGGTGAGCCGCACGGGCCAGTTCGTTATCCGGGATCCAATCGCCTGTGAGGATCACGGTGTCACACGCGATCTGCTGTCGTTCTCCCGTGTCCAGGTTCTCGATCTCGACAGCCTCGACACTCGGACGACCGATGATCCGAGTCACGCGAGTGCGCGTGGCAACCTTGGTTCCGAAGAAGATCTTTCCGGGTGCGCTGAAGAAGAAGTAAGAATCAGGCTTTGGGTATTCGGTGGTCATCAGAACCGTCTTGCACTTCACGTGCTGCAAGGTGAGCGCCGCGGACCAACTCACGAGTTCCGCTCCGACAATGACCGCCCGTTTTCCGACCGTTCCGTGTTTCAGGTGAACGACGTTCTGAAGGTTTCCGGTCGTATAGATGCCGTGACTGCGGTCACCGGGAATGAGGCGCGCTGGACGCGGCCGTTCTCGAGCCCCGGTGGCGAGCACGATCGCGCGTGCATCGATCCGTATGCGCCCAATTGGGGAGGTCGCGTTGACGGAGAGTTCCCCCGCCCAGTCCGTGACCATCGTGTCGGTCAGGATACGCGCTCCCGCGCGGGTCGCCTTGTCCCGGAGGATTTTCGCGTACTTCGGTCCGCTGATGAACTTCCCCAGATCCCGGATGCCATAACCCGGGTGGTCGCTGTGACGTGGAATGCCGCCTGCGCTGCTCTCGCGTTCGACGACAAGTACCTGTCCGCTGACGTGAGGTGCCAATTCGGCTGCCGCACGCAAACCAGAAGGGCCGCCGCCAATGATGAGGACCGCCGGAGTGAGGACGTTTGCATCGTCAGTCATCGAAGAGCCTCCAGGGAAGAAACTCGTGGCCTTTCGGCGCTCTCACCGCGTGTGTCGAGGAGCTCTTGAACTTCGGCGCCGCAGAAGAACCCTTGGCAGCGACCGTTCTGTGCCCTTGTCCGACGCCGAACGCTTTCGAGCGTTGTGGGCGGGATGGGGGAATGGAAAGTGTCACGGATCTCGCCTGCGGTCACGCGTTCACAGAAGCAGACGATTTTTCCATAGGCGGGGTCCGCCGCGATTCGAGCCGCGTCCTGATAGGGACGCAGGAAGGCATCCCCAATGTTGGGCATATGGGGCGCATCGGGTAGGTCGTGCCGCGGTGTCAGAGTGATCGCTCCGCTCTCGGCAAGCAGACGCTCGACATACTCCGCAACTGCCATACCAGAGGTGAGGCCGGTGGAGCGGATTCCACCGACGACGACGTAGTGCGCATCCGGGTCAACCTCGATCAAATAGTCAGGGTAGCTGCTGGCGGCACGAAGGCCGGCGTATGTTGAGGTGACTTCCTCGTCGAGGAGTTTCGGCATGAGCTTCTTGCCTTTCTCCAAGAGGAACGCGAAGCCGCTTTCGCTCGTGCTCGTGTCTGTACGGTCGCTGAGGTCCTCGGCGGTGGGGCCAAGCATCACGTTTCCGTAGATCGTTGGACTGACCAGGACACCCTTGCCGCGGGAAGTCGGAACCGGCAAAACGATCCGGTCGACCAATGGGCGAGCCTGTTTGTCGTACACGAGCAATTCACCACGTCGCGGGGTGATAGAGAACCGGTCGTAGCCGAATAGCCGGTCAAGAATGTCACCACCAAGCCCCGCCGCGTTGATGACCCAGCGCGCCGTCACCTCCCCACCATCCGTGTGGAGAATGGTTGCGTCGACGACCTTCTCGATCTTGTAGACCCTGTGCAGGAGTTTGAGCTCTACGCCGCGAAGCACCGCGTCGGTGGCCAGTGCGAGATTCGTCGTCCACGTGCAAATGATCGATTCGTCAGGCACAACGAGACCGGCCAACGCTCCCTCGCCGAGATGCGGCAGCAGGCTGTAAACCTCTGCTGAATCAATGAGGTGAGTCTTGTCGTACCCATTCTTCTCGGCCTTTTCCTTCAGGGATGGAAGCACGTCGCGCTGCTCATCGTCCCAGGCAACGAGCACCGCGCCCGTGTGCTCGACGGGGATGCCCGTTTGCTTGGCGTACTCGGAAAGCAAGTGGTAACCCTCGTGTATCATGCGCGACTCGAGTGTTCCGGGGGACGCGTCGAAGCCGGTGTGGAGGATCGCGGTGTTGGCTTTACTTGTTCCGTCCCCGACGTCGGCTTTCGCATCCAGCAGCACGACGCTCAACTCATAGGCGGCAAGTCTGCGAGCGATGGCGGATCCGACGATTCCGGCGCCGACGACGGCCACGTCGAATGTCGGCGATGCAGCTTGGCTCATTGTGGTTCTCCTTAACGAACTATTTCTGTAGCCGCGGACCACCGGGCGCGGAACTCGGTGGCCTGTTCCAAGGACCACTTCGGCTGGTAGGTGATGCTGGGCTCCCAAGGAATGACTGCGCTCGCGAGGGACAGACCGGGGTTATCGGCGACTCGGGCGAGAGCCGCCGCACCCAGAGGGGTGGCGTGCTGAGAGGGGTACACGTCGATCTCGATCTGCAGAAGGTCGGCGACCGACTGCATGAGCACGGCGCTCTGGGTGAGACCGCCGTCGACGCGCAGGCGTTGCAACGGCCGCCCCACATCTGCTGCAACGAGCGAACCGAGTTCGGCAACCTGCGCAGCAATTCCCTGAAGCACGGCCAGCACGACGTGTTCAGGACCGGTTGACAATGACATCCCAGTGATGGACGCCTTTGCTTCGGGCCGCCACCACGGCGCCGCGAGGCCGGCGAACGCCGGCACGCTGAGTACTCCTGCGGCGTCCGCCGCTGCCACGCTGTCGAGATCCGCCGCAGTTTTGATGAACCCCATGCTCTGCAGCCAACGCACGGCTGATGCAGCAGTGTAGACCTGGCCATCGAAGCAGTAGGTGAGTTCAGCCGCGCTGGACCAGGCGATTGAGGCGGAGAGTCCAACGCTGGAACGGCTGGCTTTCGTCCCGGTATTCGCCAAAAGGAACGCGCCGGTACCGAAAGTGCATTTCGCGTCACCGGGCTCGAGGCAATTCTCGGCGAGCAAGGCAGCCTGCTGATCGACGATCAGGCCGCCCACTCCCATCAGGGCGCCAAACGCGTTAGTGGTGCCTGCCATCGCATCCGACGGCAGGATCGTGGGGAGCGGCTCGTCGCCGAGTTTGAAGAGTTCTAGGAGCTCCCGATCCCACTCGCCCGTATCCAAGTTGGTGACCAGCGATCGACTCGCGGTAGAGACATCGGTAACGAATTCACCGGTGAGCTGGTGGATCAGCCAGCTGTCTGAAGTGGTGACAACGCCGCTTCGGGTGACGTTCTCGCGAATCCAAGCTTGCTTCGGAGCCGAGAAATATGGATCGAGGACCAAGCCGGTTCGATCGGCGAAGAGTTGGCTCCTTTCCGAAATTCGAGCCGTGACACTTTCGGCCCGCCGATCCTGCCAAACAATCATGTTCGACAACGGCTTGCCAGTATCCGGATCCCACGCCAGTACCGTCTCCCCCTGGTTCGCGAGCGTCACGACGTCGACAACCGCTTTCGACTGTTGCACGGCGGCGCGGCCCGCATCGAGTACGGAGTTCAGCAACTCGATCGGGTCTTGTTCCACCGCCCCACCGTCAAAGTAGTGCGGGCGGACAGGGAGCTCCGCAAGGCCGCGAATGACACCATCCCCGTCCACCACCACCGCTTTGGTACCCGAGGTACCTTGATCGATCGCCAGTACCGTAGTCATTGCCTACCTGACGACCCGTTCGGCGTCTTCATCAAGCTCCTTGTCAATTGAGTGGAGGTCGGGCATCGCGATGCCCGACGCTCCGCCACGGCGGATAAGAAGGAACACCAGGTAGATCGCACCGATGCCGACCATGATCGCCACATACACCCACGCCGTAGCGAAGGACGCGTCGCGGAAGATCAGAAGCTCAAAGACCAGCCAAACTGCGGCAAGGACGATCACTGGAATCTCGAACCTGCCCAGGCTGAACCCCTTACTGGGCGGAAGACTCTTGCGCTTGATGATGTAAAGCAGAACCGTCGCCGCATAGATGACGGCCGGAAGAAGGGTCGCCGCGGCAAAGAGGCTGAAGAGAGCGTCCGTCTGCAGCGCGAAAACGGCGAGGATGAGTTGAGCGACAACGAAGACGAGCCCAGTGGCAGCTGTCGGAGTGCCAAACCGGGGCGAGACCCTCTTCCACACCTGATGTCCCGGGAACCGCTCGTCCCTTGACATCGCCCAGACAAGGCGGACTCCGGACATGAGGATAACCATCCCACAGGCGAAGATCGCGATGACAACCAGCACGAGCAGCCCAGTTCCAACAATGGGGCCGAGAACTCGTGTGATGACGTCAGCAATAGGAGTAGCCGACTTGGCCAGCTTCACCGGATCACCGGCGAGAAGTGTCACCACGAGGAGGAAGAGGAAACCGAGAACTCCAGACGCAAAAACTGCTTGCCACATTGCTCGCGGTACGACGCGGGCTGGCTCCTTGGTTTCCTCTGCAAGGTTCGCCGCCGACTCGAACCCAACGATCGTGAAAGCTCCAAGCAGAGTTCCCATCATCCACGGGCCGACGTGAGTCAGCGTACCGAAGGAGAAGTATCCTTCCGAAGGAACCGCGCCGGTTGAGAAAAGGTTACCGACGTTGAGCTCCTTGGCAATGAAACCGACGATGAGCAAAAGGAGCACGAGGAGCACCATGCCAATGAGCTCGGCAGAGACCGCGAAATTGTTCACCCGCTCGGTCCACTTTGTAGAGAACGCCACCAGCAACGCCTGGAGCACGATCACAAAAGCCGTGATCACCCACGCGTTCGCTGCGCTGCCCTGGTAACTCAGCAGAACGGGAAGAACTGTCGAGGCGATTGTATAGTCGACGGCGACGACCACGATTGCAAGGAACGTGAACGAGATCCAGCCCATGATCCAACCGAGAACGGGGTTGGCAAGCCGAGACATCCACTGGTACGCGTAGCCGGTCACGGGAATGCGCGCCGCCAACGAACCGAAAATGAACGCCACCATCAGCTGCCCGATGACGACGATCGGCCACGTCCAAATACCAGCGGGTCCAGAACTATTAAGCACAGAGCCATACGTAGTGAAGATCCCGGTCGCGATCGAGACAAATGCGAACGCGACGGCGAACGATGCAAAGCGCCCCGTCCCTCGTCTCAGTTCCTGTTTATAGCCGAACTCGGAAACATTGACCCCGGCCGTTGGGGCAACGCCTGATCCCGAAGAATTCTGTACCATGCGAGGTTCTCCTTTGAAAAACGTACAGCGAACGAGTAAGGGCGGAACAAACAGGACGAAGACCATGCGGACAATTGCCCACTTTTGCCTGTTTGCGTTGACTTAGTGTGGACTCTTGTGTGTTTCTGTGTCAAGTCGATAGCATGTTCAATACGCAACTAATCGTGTCAGCAATGCGACAATGGCCGCGGCAGGTATGCAGACCGGCGGGAAATGGAGCGTGATAGCGATGCTCGCGAGCGAACGCCACGCACGAATTTCCGACCTCCTTCGCACATCCCGCATCATCAGCACGGATGAACTAGCAAAGTCTCTCGATGTATCGACAGAGACAATTCGACGCGATCTCGCCGCACTTGAACGACACGGGGTACTGGAACGCGTGCACGGCGGCGCTCGAAGTGCTGTGGTACCGACGGTGGGCGATGAACCGCCATTCTTGGAACGCGCTACGATCGCCGGAACAGCGAAAAGCCGCATAGGTGCAGCAGCAGCAGCCCTGATCCAGCCGGGCCAAACGATTATCATCGACGTCGGGACGACAGCCCTCCAGGTGGCCCGGTCGCTTCCTTACGAATTCGCTGGGGTGGTGGCAACGTGCTCACTGCTCGCAGCGGTCGAACTCGCCGACAGGCCGAACCTTGAGGTCCTGGTCAGCGGAGGTCGGCTCCGATCCGGTGACCTCGCGCTATCGAACGGACAAGCCGTCAACTTCTTTGACGACATCTACGCAGACATCGCATTCTTGGGATCCGGCGGGGTGGATGCCGTTGCCGGCCTTACCGACTTCCATCTCGACGAGGCGATCACCCGCCGCAGCATCCTCCGCAACTCACGGAAGACGTACGTGCTCGCCGATTCGTCAAAATTCGACCGTGTCGCCCGCCATCGCGTTGCGGGCCTGGACCAAGTGACAGGAATGATCACCGACAGAGAACCACCCATGGACATAGCGCAAGCGCTTGACCCCGGAACCCTCATTATCGCGCTCTGATCCGTCGCCTACATCGTCGCCGGAATGCTCGGAATCGCCACCAGCACCTACAACATCGGCTACATCGCCGGATGAAGCAACGCAAACACGGACGCCATCAGATCCACCGCCGCACACGCCATCACCGAGATCCTCACGCCTGGCAACATCGGAGAACAAGAATTGGGCGCCTATCTGTTGCCAGCGGGCGAAACGGGCCGGCCGGGAGCGGCTGAGACCCCTCCCCCTGCCCCCGGTACGAACGGCTGACGGATCTGGGCCCTACCAGCGACGATGACCGCAATGCGAGGAACGGAAGCTATCCAGCTAGTCCTCTGCGCGGGGACTCGTGGAGGGACAAGAACCCTAGTACCTCCAGCTAATCATCGTCGTTGAATCTTTGAATACCTGGTCAAAGGCTTTTTTGAAATCACAGTGAGTTCATAGGATCACGTTGGAAGTTCCCCAAATGTGGGCAAAGTGTGGACGCGGAGCTCGCGGTTAGAAACCAGCAGACCAGCGGTTCCCGCGCCCCGTCAATCCAAGCTTCGCGTGGAGCCCCCGATGAAAGCACGGCGGTAGAACGATCGGCCTTGCTGCGCGGTCGACGAACCAGAGATCCCAGATTTGAAGGATGCCAGAACTAAAGGGAACCATTATCGCGATCCGCTGAAGACGAACTCAGGCCCGCGAACTGTGCCGTCTCTCAAGGTCCAAGGTCCTAACTACGATCCGAATCGGGCGCGGATCAAATTCGCCCACATGCTGTTGGCTCAACTGAAGCTGACCGATGTCACTGACCGCATCCGGTCCGCGACCGAAACGCTGTATCAGGAGCTGATTGATGCGGAAGCGATCGCATTCATCCCGCCCGTGAGCGAGTGTTCCTGCCGCCCTTCGAGTGGCGCATCGAGACTCACCGCACCGCCGCCTAACAGACCCCCGTCGGGAGTCGGCGGGGCCGCCCAGGGCCGCGAGGCCCGCCCATGGAACGAGGAAACTCAAATGGCAGTAAACAAGCAGGCGCTCGTCGCCGCAGTCGCGAAGTTCCGCGCCGACACCCCCACGGCGGTCAAGTTCGCGGACTCCGACCTCACCAAGAGCGCGATCACGCGCCGCCGCCACACGGGGGTGATGGCCGCGCGGGGTGAACTGCGCAAGCACCTCCCCGCCGAGCCGGAGGCCCCGAAGGTCGACCGCTCCACAGTCATTGCGGGGCTCACCCCGGCAACGGCAGACGCGGTGGCCGTTCAGGCGCGCGAGCTCGCAATCGTCCAGAAGCTGCTGGACTCGGGCCGTGTACTGAAGGAGGTCGTGCGGGGTGCGAGCCCCGAGCGCCTCGCCGCCATCGCCGCGAACGCTGAGGTGTTCCCCGAGGTGCTCCGCTCGGACGACCCCGCATCGGTGGTCAGGGGCATCCACGAGCGGGTGTTCGATGCGCTGGCCGAGTCGGGGCACCCGCAGGCAGTCATCGCCCGTGACGCGCAGGCGCAGTTCGACGAGCAGGCCGCGCGGCGTGAGGTGATCGCAGACACCATCGAGGGCCGGGAGACCGGCGGTGGCCTCACGGCGCTGTTCAGCGCGGACCCGGAAGGGTTCGAGGCGCTCATGGCGGCGAACACTGAGCCGGTGGTCAACGCGGACACTGTCGAGGCCGTGCGCAAGCTCGACCGCACCTTCGGCATCGACACCGGAGCCTGAGCCGACACAACGGAGCCCCCGGCTTGCCTTCGCGGCGGGTCGGGGCTTCTGCATGTCCAGGCGCTCCGCGCTTCTCCCGCGACCTGGCGAGCCCGAGGGGCCCCACGAATGCCTGCGCACCCGCACGAGGTCAAGGAAGACCCCACGGAGCGCCGCGCGTAGCCGCTCGAGCCTGCGTAGCATGGTGGGATGGACGATCTGGAGCGGCAGAGGGAGCTTCGACGGGTTCGTGACGAGGTGCTGAGTTCCCCGAACTGCCCGATCTGCCTGCACCGGATGGAGCCCGCCGAGGTCAACAGCGACGTGGGGCGGCGTTGCCCCGAGTCCGGGGCCGTCGCCTAGTCAGACTTCCTTCTGGGCTACCCCATCGGCAAAGCCTTGTTCGTATCCGAAGTCCATGCCTTGCCGGAAGAACGCACCACTAACAGCGTTTCGCGCACCGTGGTTTGACGATGCCTCCGCGCCGGACGAGGTGCGGCAGTGTTCCCCCGGTTGCGCGCCGCAGTAGTCGCAGCCCACCTTCAAAGTCAGATCGCTCATTTGCTCGACACCTCTCAGAAGCCGCTACTGACGCGGGCAGTTGCGCCGGTCGTGACCGTGGTAGTTGCAGACACTGCACTGGCCCGCGTGCGGAGGCACGGCGCAAGAGCGCTTGTCGTGTCCGGGCACGCCACACCACGAGCACGTCCGAGTACGAATGTCGCTCATGGATCCTCCTAGTTGGTCGGTCACAGCTTACGGCCTCCAATGAGCGGTTCCGAAGTCGGACCAAGTTGCGGATACAGTCGTGCCTATGAAGACTCCTGGGCCACTCGGATTCAACTCAAACCGCAGACGCCCATTCTTGATCCGTGGACGAGATGACCTCATTGACCTCTCGACCCAGACGTTTCTTGTCGGGATGCGGCGCGACGAGGCCAAGGCGAACTCGTGGGACTGGACGCGTTACGACGAACTGATTGGCAACCTAATCATGCTCAGCTCTCTTCTCACAGAGGAGCGGCGATTCAGCGACGCCGGAACGACACTCGACGAGGCGGTGGACTTGTTGCGTCTGCACGCGCCCCGACACCCAGACAGTACACTCCTCGCTGATTCGAACCGTGTTCTTGAAGCGATCTGCCTCTATAACGCGTCAGTGCTATTCCTTGAAACAGGCTCGACCGCTCGCGGTGTCGAACTACTCGCCGAAGCGGGCGCAGTCCTTCGAACCGCAGGCGAGGACGAGCGTGAGACGGAACGGTTCAGCAGGACAAACTCGGCCCTGCTGCAACTCGAAACGCTGATCGGTTCCGAGTAGAGGTTCCTAGTCGGACCAACGCACCCGTAGCGGTTGGATGGGATTTACGGCGGCGATCGCTACCATGACAACATGGGACAAATTACGCCGATCAATGCGGCCCGCCCGAAGGTTCTGGAGTTCTTCGCGGGCATCGGCCTGGCCCGGATGGGCTTGGAGTCGGCAGGGTTCCGTGTGGCCTGGGCCAACGATTACGAGCCTGATAAGAAGGCGATGTACGACGCTCAGTTTCCGCATTCGGACGAGCACGCTTTCGCACTCGGTGATGTTGGCAAGGTCAAGGTGGCCGACCTCCCGCGTGATGCGGCCCTCGCGTGGGCCTCATCGCCGTGCACCGACCTCTCCCTCGCAGGTGGCCGCGCCGGTCTCGCCGGGGCACAGTCGGGGACCTTCTGGCACTTCATCCGACTCCTCAAGGAACTCAACGACGACAGCCCCGAAGTCGTGGTCTTGGAGAACGTCACAGGGTTGGCCACGTCCCACGGCGGGGATGATCTGTCTGCGGCTATTCGTGCCTTCAACGACCTCGGCTATTCAGTTGATGTCCTTGCGATGGACGCGCGCCGATTCCTGCCTCAGTCGCGCCCCCGGCTCTTCTTGGTCGGCGCGAAGAACCCTCCGGAGGACGTAGCGGAGCCTAACTCCGAACTTCGACCCGACTGGCTCCAGTGGGTCTATGGAGACAAGAGCCTGCGTACGCACCGCGCAAAGCTCCCCGCACCACCCGCCCCGAAGCTGGAGGGGCTCGGCGAGATGGTCGAAGAAATGTCGGGAGATGACGAGCGGTGGTGGGGCGCGGAACGTACCGAGGCGTTCGTCTCGTCGCTCTCGCCTCTCCAGCGCGAACGTGTGGCGAGCCTGCGGCGTGGGTCGGGCGTGAAGTACCGCACGGCTTACCGTCGCACGCGTGGCGGTGTCGCGGTCTGGGAGGTCCGGCCCGACGATATTTCGGGTTGTTTGCGCACGGCGCGCGGTGGGTCGTCGAAGCAGGCAGTCGTCCGCCTCGGTAACAAGCGGCTCCAGGTCCGTTGGATGACGCCTCGCGAGTATGCCCGGCTGATGGGCGCTGGCGACTATGACCTAAGCGCCGCGCGCAACAACCAGGCACTGTTCGGCTTCGGCGATGCCGTGGCCGTTCCAGCCGTTGAGTGGCTCGGGCAGCACTACCTCATGCCGATGGTCAAGGGAACGATGGCTCGTGCCGTAGTGACGGAGCGCGCAAGTGTCCAGTAAGAGCACGGCGAGGCCCGCCCCGAAGCCGAAGAAGCCCCAGAAGAGCAAACTCCCGGCGACCGACGTCCAAGAGTTCCGACGTTTGCTCAAAGAGTTCTTGAGCGTCAAGGACTACCAGGACCGGAAGTGGGCTGATGCTAAGTGGGGGGTGTACGCGTTCTACGACTACGACGGCGAGCCCATTTACGTCGGCCAAACGAACGAGCAATTGCGAGTTCGGCTCGGTCGACACCTCACTAACCAGCGCACCGACGCCGCCGCAATGCGGATCCTCGATCTGTTCGAGGTGGCCGCAGTGGAGATCTGGCCGCTGTGGGAGTACGAGTCGATTAACCTGCGCGATAAGAAGGCGCAAGCGTTCATCGACGCGAAGAAGCACCTCGACGAGGCCGAGTACACCGCGTACCTGAATGCCATCGAGAACTCCAGATTCAAAGCCATCCTCAATGAGAAAATCCCGCCGAAGGGTGACCGGATCGACCTTCCGGCCTCGCTCCGTCGCGACCTGATCACACCCGAGATCCGTACCGAGCGTAGCCACCCGGACATTCGCATCGCGCGTCGAGCTGAGACCATCTCACGCTTGGCGGCAGTAGCACGCGAGCGCGGCGAGGTCTCGGAGGGTTTGCGACGAGTGCTCGTGATCCAGGCGGTGCGTTTGGCCTACATCGCAGCCGTTCGCCTAGCCTATGCCGAGGGCAGAGCCGAGCCCAGCCCTGAGGCCATCAACGTGGAGGCCCTTACCGGTCCGCTGCTCTACGAGTTCTCGGACCCGGGCGGGCAGACGGTAGACCCTAACGATGCGTCCGTCGACGGTGAACCGGACGCCGAGGACCCAGACGCGGCAGACTAACTCGCCGCGCGTCGCGCCCGCTGGCGACGCTTCTTCTCGACCGAACGCGCGTTGTGCGCCAGGCGGCACACGTCGCACCGGCACCCAGTGTCGTAGGCGAGGCTTGAACCGTGCGTTCCCAGGACGCGCCCGACTTCGCGCTGTCGTTTGATGTAGGCCGAATGAGCAGCGGCATGTGCTGCTCGGCAGGCGTCGCACCGGCACCCGTGATTGCCGTAGCCGTTGGAAGTGCCATGGCGCGGATCATCGTCCGCGAGAGGCTTGCCACGACTGGTCACACTTTCAGGCTACGCGAGACCCACCGTCATGATTCGCACGGGGACCCTGCGTCCTTGCCCGAACTCAGCGCCGCCTCAACTGAAACAACTGACCCGCACGGTGTCGAGAAACTCCACCACTCAACGGGACGTGACCGCGAGAGCGGCTTCAAGGCTTGTTCGTGACGGCACATCACGGCCAGAACCGGCGCCGAGCGGACGCCGACTCACCCGGCACCGGGGGTCCTTCTATGTCCCGCAGCGGGATGCGTGCTCAGGCCAGCGACGGAACGGGGTCGAGAGGCGCGGCGGAGAAGAAACCAACAAGAGAAGAGACAGAAGGCGATGGGTGAGAGAAGGGACGAGGTAAAGCGACCGCGAGAAACGAGCGCGAAGGGCGAAAGGCAATAGCGAAAAGAGCTAATGCACGCAGGCACTTTCCGTGACGAGGAGTATTCTGGTCGCATGCGCGGGGGCGTCGCGAGATGGAAACGAGGGATTGCTTCGCAGGGTGTGAAGCAAGCGATCGCGTACGCATTCGGTGGGGTCTGCGACTCGACCATGACCGCCAGAACCGCCGACGGCGTCCTGGCTGCGGCGGATTATGCGGACGCGGTGATGACCCGGTACATCGTCGAAGATGGCGCGATTCGTGACGACCTTCTGACCCGCAATCAGTTGCGGGACTGGGTCGACGGCATCGATCCGCTCACCGGGCAGCGGCGCGGCCGGGACCTCGAGTCGCCAGTCGCAGACCTCGTCTTGGACGCCACGATCAACGCACCGAAGTCGTTCTCGATCGCAGCCATGCTAGATGGCGAGCTGAATGCCGCGTATGAGGATCTGCAGGACCGGCTCCGGGACCGGATCATCAAAATGTGGCAGACCGAGCTCAACGCCAGGCGCGGGAAGGCCGGCTGCATCCGCGAGAACCTGACCCGGGTTGAGGTGGTGGAGTTGAAGCATGAGCGGTCCCGGTCGTTGGATCCACACATGCATCGTCATCTGTGGTTGAACGTCAAAGTCCAAGGCACCGACGGCAAGTGGTCCAACGTGGATACCCGGGTTGCGTTGCGGTTCCAGAACGTGGTCAACGCCGAAGGGGACTTGGCCTGCCGGACGGACCCAGTGTGGGTGGCCGCGTTGGCGGCCAAAGGGCTGACCTTGAATGGTCGCGGCGAGATCGGCCAACTGGAACATCTTGTCCGGCCGTTGTCGAAGCGGTCAGCACAGATCGAAGCGAACAAGACCGTCCGCACGCAATGGTGGAAAGAACAGCACCCTGGACAAGAACCCTCCAGGGATGTGCTGAACCAGATTGACCGGTGGGCATGGGCAACCGATCGACCGAACAAGCCCGGCCACCTGAACGAAGACGACTGGGCCACATTGGTGAGAGGCGAACTCCTGGCGGCCGACAAGAATCTCGGCCACGAACGAGTGCCGGTCACTGTCGATGCGGTCCCGGTCATAGCCCTTGACTTAGGCCTGCTGGCCGCGAAAGCGATCGTCGACGCGGACAACCGGTCAACCGGCACCGGCGGACGATTCAACGTCATGGACGTCCGGGCCGGAGCCGTCCGGGCTATCGCCTCGACCGGGCTCGTCACTGACCGGTCCGAGCTGGATGCGATCATCGACAGGGTGACCAACGACGCCATCGGTGCGCATACGGTCACCCTGCTGACCGAGCCGAACATCCCTGACCATGTCAAACGACTCATGGCCACCAGCACAGCCAGTGTCAAGACCGCGGTCGCGCACCGGATCGAATCGATCTGTACGCCCGGCGAACCGTTGCAGCGCGAGGAAGTGCTCGCCGTCGGGCGAGAGATTGAACCCGAGCGAGTTTTGGATATCGGGCAGCTCGGTGGTGCAGCAGCAATCGCCGGTAGTTCCCGAGTGGTCAGCGTCACTGGCGCAGCCGGGACCGGTAAGACCACGATGCTGAAAGTGGCTGGCGCCGCACTCCGCCGGCACGGCCACAACATGATCATCGTGGCGCCGACGAAGAAGGCGTCATCCGTGGCCGGACGCGAAACTAACAGTGCGTCCTCCTCGCTGCACCAACTCCTGCACGACTACGGATGGCGTTGGGCCACCAACCAGGCTGGCGCAACCGAATGGACGCGACTGCAGCGTGGCGAAGTAGATTCGTCCAGCGGGCTCGAGTATTCAGGACCGCGGAAGCAGATCCGTTCAGGCGATCGAATCGTCGTCGATGAAGCCGGCATGCTTGAGCTCGAGGCCGCGAATGCCCTGCTCGAGGTCCTTGAGAGTACAGGCGCCAGTGTCGCCGTGGTTGGCGATGATTATCAAGCTCTGCCCGTGGGGCACTCCGGTGCTATGGCTCTATTCCGCCGCCGAGCTTTCGACCAACTCGAGTTGGACGTCATTCACCGATTTCGAGATCCTGATTGGGCAGAACTCACTTCACGGCTGCGCGATCCCGAAGGTCCAGAAGATGCCGGCGATGTCGCCGACGAACTCATCAAGGCCGGACACGTGCTTCTCGCCAACAATGACGCCGAGGCCCGTCAAACGTTGGTCGATGGCTGGTTTGACGCCGCGCGGCACCGTCAAACAGTCGCGCTCGTCACTGCCACCCATGCGGAGGCGCAAGAAATCAGCGAGGCCATCCAAGCGCAACGAATTCAACGCGGCGACATCACCGCAGAACGAAGTGTCGTTGGCCAGGCAGATCAGGCGATTTTTGAGAGTGACATCGTCCAGACTCGCAGGAATGACTCGACGTCCGGTGTCGATAACCGTCAAACGTGGATCATTAAGAACATCACCACAAGCCATGTGATTCTGGAATCGGTCTCCGACGCGTCCGAGCTTCGAAAGATCACGCACGACTACGCTGCCGCACACGTCCACCTCGGCTACGCCTCAACCGTCTATGGAGTCCAAGGCGAGACGACCGATCGATCCATCGTCGGACCCGGCGTCGACGCAGCCGGACTTTACGTAGGCCTCACCCGCGGGAGACAGGACAACCAGGTCGTCGTGACCACGCCAACGTTGAAGTCGGCGCGGACCGAACTCACCGAAACGATGCAACGCAGCCCGATCGAAGAGACACTCGACATATCCCGAACGGCAGCTCGAAGCGAGCTCAGCCGCGCAGCCAGAGCCGATGCAGTCCAAACCGGCCCGATCGCCGGTACCGGATCGATCGGACGATCATCTGCTCTCACACCACTCTGATTTGGCGCCAGCACGCAAGATTATGAGTTGCCCAAACCCGATGCGCGGGTTGCGAACCCGGCCTGATTTCTACCTTCAAGCGAGCCGTTTCGGGCATCGTATCTTAGGAGAGCCACCCCAAGCCGATCCGCCTGTTGTCGTGCCTCGGGGAGAACGCCCCCACGGACGAAAATCAAGCCTCGTCGCCCGTCTGTCGAGGAGAGATCGGCCGCTTGCATCACCTGGCCCTCTTCGAGGTTCCCGCGCCGGTTGTCGACCCACGCGAGGTAGCGAGAGCTGTACAAATCGCAGAGCTTACGACTCTCGCTGGATGCGGCAACAGTGTCGGTCGCGCCGAGGTAAATCATCCATTCACGGCACAACAAAATCGCGTCTTCGGCTGAGACGCCGTACGGCCTAGCCAACGGTGCTTCACCAATCACAAACTCAGTCTGCACTGATACCCCGGCCATCGGTACCAATCTTCTTACGCCCCCCTATTTAAGGACATCCATAAGATGCAACGGGACTATGGGCAGCGGGTCGCAACCGGTTCAAGCCGCCTATTGATGCAAACCCACCGATTCTGGTCGATCCGGTGTCGGCCGCAATAGAGCCTCTTGGCAGGACCTTGTCCGCTCCGTAAGGGGAACCTTCAGCGAACGACTTGGCCGAACGACTCTTCGATTGCGTAGTCGATGAACTCGTTTTCAAGCTCGCGGCCCGCTTCCAGTTCGGGCGCGATTTGAGGAACAGAGTTCTCGTCGACGATTTCGGCGTGCATGGCGTCTTTCGGTGCGCCCTGCTTCAGGTTCATGCCAATTGGCAGCGCGAGCACGGTCAGGCACGCTAGGACGATTTCTGCCACGCGCCGCACCGAAGCCTGCGTGGATGGATCGAGTTCAGACCATGCAACGTCGCTTTGATCAGGCAATGCGCGCTCTATGGTGCGTCGATGGTTACGCGCAGCGAGTAGTGCCACGGACAAGATCTCGTTGATCCTCCCCGCGCGAGCCACGAACCTGCGCAAGATGACCTCATTCGCCTCAAAGTCAGTCTCGGCCTGTTGGATCTTTTGCTCGACCGACTTCTGCTTTTCCAGGACGCGCCCGCCGCTTGCCAACACAGCACCCGCAGCAACGGCAATTACCGGCAGCGCGACGATCCCGGTGAGCAGCGCGGTTCCTCCCGCGATTCCCAAGCCGCCTGCGGCCAGGCTACCTCCACCGATGGCGGCGAGAGTCGCCGAGGTGGCGGCAGCACCGGACAAGCTAGAGATCGCGGCGCCTGTGGATGCCATAGCGATGCTCGCGACCGTCATGTACGTGGCAGTTGCAGCTCCGGCCCCGACCGCTGCACCGGCACCGCTTCCGAGGACGCCCGCGCCTAGTAGGGAGACGATGCTCTTGCTGGTCTTCAATTGGGAGTCTTTGAGCGCGTCGGAGAACTCGGGGTTTGCACGCGAGGGCTGAAGGTCCGCGTGCATGATTACGTCATCGGGCAGGTCGGTAACGCGCGACACAAGTCGAGAGAACGGATCGACCACCTCACGATCGAACTCATTGACTCTCTCGTCGAGATGTTGGGCGATCTCGTCTGCTTCGCGCTGGGCGTGCTCGGCCCGCGACTTGAGTCGGTTGGCTCGCTCGCCGTTCTTCTTCGCAAGCTTCATCGCATCCACGATTTTCAGGCTCGCGTTTTTGCGCTTATCCGGATGAGTCTCAGAGCCTGCAGCTTCCTGAACGGCCTCCGCCTTCTCGGGCAGATGAGACGACAAAGCCTGGATGAACGCTTCAGATGGAGTGCGCACGCCGCTTTCGATCTTCGAAATTAGGACAGTGCTGAAGCCAAGAGTCTCGGCGAGCTTTGCCTGGCTCCAACCGAGGCTCTTGCGCGCCTCGGCAAGCACCTCGCCCGCGGATCGGTTGCCCATAATGTTGACACCTTACTAATACATGTATAAGTTCAACTCATACGAATATAACATCTCGTATATACATATTGTAGAGCAGACAGGAATAACTCATGGATAAGAACACCCCCAAGTGGCTTGCCCCGGTCGTTCTAGGCGGCGCGGGCACTATATGCGGACTCGTCTACAGCTTTTCCCCCGGCGTTCGCACCGGTCTGGATCAGGCGCTGCGAGGCCCCGAAACGAGGCAAGCTATCGGCGCGCTGTTGGGTGGTCTTGCTGGCACAATCGCCACATCGTTGCTGTCGCGTGGTGGCTCCGATGCAATTGCTTCGGTCGTCGCCTGATGCCCGCCGGCCAAGATGCGGCAAACCGGGCCCAGCCTGCGACCGTGCCACCGTAGTGCGATCCCGTAACGATCAGACCAGCAAGAACTCCGTAGAAACCGCGGCTCGCGGGGAGTAGCCTGTCACCTCGTCCGTTGACGGGACGCTGAACGAGCGCCAGATCGATGAAGAGCGACGTCGCACTCACCGGTCGACGAAAGGTGCACTCGGCAACGTACTGCTGTACAACTCATCTGGCAGTAGACCTTCATCGAGTCGGTCGTCCAGGGGCGTGGCGTTGAGACCAGGATCAAACACGGATCCCAGAGATTGCAACTCGAAGTACCTCGACCATCGTTGGTGGTACCCGGGGGCGGAGTGTCGCTTTCCGTGAGTATTTCCGGCGGCAACGGTCCCCGCGTACTCGGCAAGAAGGCCGTCCCATCCCGGGATCTCTTTGGCGGGAACGACCACGGGCAGCTCTGCAACCAGCAAATTTGCTTTCCGCGCGTTGCACGTTGTGTGCAGGGTGGTCAGATTGTCCATCTCCCCGGCCCCACCGCGGGCATGCGCCAGGACATGATCCGCCTCTGGGGCCACAGCCCAGAACGCAGGGTGGATTCGACCGCGGCCGTAGTGCGGGTCGTAAGCGAATGACTCTGGGAACACGTCGCTGATCGCCACTAAAACGCAACGAGGAATGGCCCTGCCGCCACAGTAGGTGCAGCGTAGGCCGTCGCGAAGGAAAACCTGCGCTCGGATCCGGTCGGAAACATTGCGCGCTGTCGTGCTGGGGGCCCCGGCACCGGCAGAGACCGCGAAAGAAAGCCGCCCCGTCCACAACTCTCCGGAGATTGGTGCTAACCGCTCACGAGCAGTTTCCACATCAGAGACAGCAAGCGCTGCGGCGACCTCGGAGAGTGTGTCGGTGTACCTGTCGACGGCGTTATCTGCCAATTCAACGACGAGCGTCATGTCGACAACGTTACTTGTCGCCGGACTTGTATCTGGCTGTTCAGACTGCACCGGTCAAATCCCTCAGCCATCGTGCGTGTCGCGGTTCCGCCGGTCGATTCCCCGTACGGTCTGAGGCGGTGCGAAGAACTATCGCATAAACGGATCAGCCATCGAGCAGCGCGAGATCACCGTGTATACCCACAAATGGTGTGCCATCGTTCGCGCCGCGCCCGATGCCTACCTGCGACCGTGTACTCGCGCCTTCTCAAAGTCGAAAACGTCCGGCGCCTTAAAAGCACGTTGTTGTCGCCGCCGATTAGTAGCCTGACCACATGACTTCCTTCGCTGAACGCATAGGCAAACGCGCCGTTCGCTCGCTCACCCAGCGCGACGCCCTCGACGTCGAGACCCGCACAGAGCTTTGGAATGTCTTTGTGACCCTCCGCGGCACCCTGCGGAACGTGGCTTCTCAAACATATTCGGCCGACACCACCGAAGCAGCCGTCTTGGGCGCCGTGTGGACGTGGGAGTATAAGAGACCTCGCGATGAAATGAAGAGCGAGGCCAACGTATGGGCGGAGATCAAGGCTTCAATTCTCAATGCTGATTGGTACGACGTACTCGACCTGATCGAGGCAGTCGTCAAGTACCTCGACCGCTACAAGACGCACGCCACCGAAGACCTTCGATCGACGTTCACGGACACGTTCAACAACCGCTTTGAGCATTTCCTCGTCGGCTATCGATTTATCGGCAACGAGATAACGCCGATCGATACCACTGCCGAGGCTGAGGCAGTGGTGAGCGCTCAGAAGAATACCGACAGTATCGCCGGGGCCCGTCATGCCCTCGACCGCGCAGTCGAGCTACTCGCGGACCGGCAAAATCCCGACTACCCCAACTCCATTAAGGAATCAATCTCCGCAGTCGAAGCCATTGTCAAGAGGGTGACCGGAGAAGGCACTCTCGGAGCCGGGCTGGGCAGGCTCGAATCCGCAGGTCTGACAATCCACCCCGCCCTCAAGAGCGCATGGTCGAAGATGTACGGCTGGACCTCGGACGCTGCGGGCATACGCCACGCAGGAGTCGAAGCAGCCGACGCTGACCAAGCGCTTGCCAAGTACGTACTCGTAGTATGTTCCGCGTTTGTGTCGTACCTCATCGAAGAGGGTCGCAAAAAGGACCTCCTCAAATAGCCTCCGGTCGAGAATCGGCAGACCTCGGAGACTCGCGTGGTGCGCTCGCCAACTGCGCGACGGCCAGCAAATAGACCGATCGCTGACGGGCGGTCTCAATCGAGGGCTGATTCAAGGCGCACGCGCTGGCGGGACCGTCCGGCAAGCCCCGCCCGAGAAAGTGCCCGGTCAATAAAATCCCGCGTGGGGTATACGCAACGACCAAACATCAAGGAGATACTTCTAGTCGCTGGGTTTCAAGCTTTCGGAAGTTCAGCAAGCTCATTCAGTTTTGACTTCATACGAGCGCCAGTCCGTGTCGTTCTGCGACGGTGACGAGTGCAGGGTTGTCGATGTCGACGCGTTGTTCGGTGAGTTGCACGACGTCGGTCCCGTCGAATATAGCCCAGCATTCATAGTCGCCTAATCGGGAGATGTATCGGATCCCTGCGAAGAGGGCGTCGCCGACCTTGTTTCGTGAGTTGTATACGCATTCCGCGAGCCCGCGAGTGAGCCACCGTGAGCGACCTCGGACCATGGAGACGTCGAGGTTTGTGATGTGGAGACTGTCCAGCATCCGCGCGGCGTGAATGTTGAGGTAAGTGCGGGTTTCCGCGGCTTCAATGTCGACGAATGGAAGCGCGTCAACCGTTTGGAATGACCGGAGCATACGTCGCGCGCGCCAGGTTGCATCTAGCTGACCGGGGAGAGGCGGCGCTTCGCCGTCGTTGGCGGCCGCTTGCATCTTTGCGATCAGTCAGGGGTCCGGACAGTATCCGGGCCCCTGACTGATCGCGAAGTGCTATCAAGGTTTAGAACGCTACTTCTGCGGCGTCGGCTGGTTGCAGTGTGGTGACGGGCGCGGTCGTTGAGGCGGCCGGGCCGTCAGCTTTTGGGGTGCGGCGGTTGAGTTCGGCGCTGACATACCGGAGTGAGGGTCCGATGGCGTCGGCGACGATCTCGGTGGAGACGCGTGCTTCGCTGGTGGCTTGGTCGGTCCAGTGGCGGAATTCGAGGGTGCCGTTGACGAGGACGGTGTCGCCTTTGGTGATGCTCTCGCGAACGTGCTCGGCGGTGTGGCCGAAGACGGTGGTGCGGTGGAACTGTGTGTCGCCGTCGATCCATTTGCCGTCTTCGAGTTTGCGGTCGGTGACGGCGACGGTGAATTTGGCGTATTTGGTGCCGTTCTCGGATTCGCCGTAGACGGGGTCAGCGGTGAGGTTTCCCTCGATGGTAATGGGAACTCGTGTGCTCATTGTCATGCCTTTCCTTCGGTGCTCTCGACCTGGTGTCGATCGCTTTCACCTACAAGTTCCAATTCGAGGAGTATTTGCGCGCGCACCAGGCGCGCATCTTCTATCCGCTGTGGGATTCGCCGATCCAGTTGTTCCAGACTTCGGTGTCGTCGGGCGTGGTTTGTGGGGGTGTTGTCAGGGTGGTGTGGCCGGTCTGGCATTCGCCGTTGTACCAGGTCGTCAGGCGTGGGAGGGCTGCGGCAAGGCGTTCGTGCCAGCCGATGGGCCCGTAACCGGCGTCCATGGCGTCGAAGGACACCAGCCAGGCGGTGTGCAGGGCGGAGAGTTCTTCCACCAGTGCCCCGTGCTGGTACCAGCAAGGTGGGATCTTGCGGGCCGGGATGCTGTAGCGGCGGGTGAGCCAGTCGACCCAGTCGCCCAATTGCATCCATACTGCGGGAGCGGAGTCATCCTCGAGGGTGCGCCAGTTGATGACGGTGACCCCCAGCATCCCGGCATCACGATTGCCCGAGTTGGCGTCCCATTCGGCTGGCAGGGCGTCGAGGAGATCCTCGATCGGTGTTTCCTCGTTCATGCGGTTTCCCCGTCCGTGAGTGTTTGTGCGACCTTGGTCCGCAGGCGGGCGATCGCTTGCGCGGAGGCGGCGCGGCGGGAGACGAGGCCGGAGAGGGCTTTGTCGCGGTCGATGAGGGTGTGAACCCATTCATGGCAGCGCGGGTGCAAAGCGACGAGATCGTCGTGATGTTCGTGGGCTGCCCAGCCGTGGCTGGATTCAATGACGCCCCGGTAGTCAAGGTGGTGCAACTCGAAAGTACGATCCGTACCGACACCACGGCAAAGAGCGCAGCGGACTTCACCATGCTCGAGCTGCTCCTCGGCAAACCAGCGGGCACGGCGGGCAAACCAGGCCAGTGAGTGCAGGTAGTGGCCGCGGTAACTGTTCAACCGTGCGGGCCGGCGATGATTGGACATCAGGCCGCCCCACCGATCCTGGTGCGCCGTTCCTGGGCCGCCTCATACTGCTGCCCGAACAAAATCTGTTGATCGGCTTCCGTGCGGCTCTTGCCGGTCTTGATCGTCGCGGCATCGGCCCGGGCGGTCCACCCGTGAAGGTCAAGAAGGACACCGCGGCGATTGCGGTAGGCAAGAAGCCCGAGTGTTTCGGGCATTCGCCGGATCTCGTCGAGAGCCATCACCGGAGTCTTCTCACTATTGATGCTGGTGGTGGAGCTGCTGTCGGTGTAGGAGTGGCCGGTGTTGCGGATACGGCGGGTGCCCAGGAGCGATTCGATGTCGCGCAGGTGGTCGACGTCGGAGGCTCCGCCGAGGAGGAGTTTGGCGGTGGCAGCAGACCAGAGGGTGTCGGCTTCGGCCCGAGACCAGGCTGTTTCGGCTTGGGAGAGGGCTTGGAGGACGACGATGGTGGAGATGCCGATGCCGCCGCCGTCGGCCATGATCCGTGGCAGTGCCGGCCAGGAGAACATGTTCGCAATCTCGTCCAAGATCAGCGCCAATGGCGGGTTGAGTCTGGATTCGGGTGAGGCGAGTGCTTTGCGGCGGGCGGTTTCTACGATGTCGTCGAGGACTGCGCCGAGGAAGCCGCCGACGGATCCGGCGCCGGCGCCGGTTCCGATCAGGTAGAGGGTGTTTTGGCCGGAGAGGAAACGATCCGGATCGAACTCATCTCCTCGGTCGGGTGTCATGGCTTCGCGGATGCTCGGGATGGCCAGAGGGCGGACGGCTCCAGAGACGCCGAACCAGGAGGAGGCGAGGAGTTTCTCGTCGCCGTTGATGATCGCGTCCAAGTCTTCGGCCCATCCGGGCGTGCCTTGGTTGGTGAGGATACTGACTGCTTCCAGCGCGAGGCGGGGGTTGGATCCCCATCTGGCGAGAGTGTCAACGCCGCGGCCGGTGACGGCGGCCGCGTGCAGGAGCCGGGAGAGAACGGAGGAGGCAACGTGCGCCCACTCCTGATTCGTACGGGAAGCGCCGAGGGCGGTGCCGGCGACGATGGCCTGCCCGCGCTGGTCGGCAACGAGTGGGTCCTCGCAGCCGGTGATGGGTGAGATCCGTAGGCTCGAGCGCACCCCGGAGAGTTCCTGTGGATCGAAAACGGTGACCTCGCCGCGCTTCTCGCGGGTGCTCATGGTGGCGGAGAGGTTGTCGTTGCGGGTGGAGGTGGTGATCAGGGGGCCGGTCCAGTCGAGGATGGCGTTGATGATGAACCGGTAACCTTTGCCGGAGCGGGGTGCGCCTTCGACGACGACTGAGTCTTCAATGGACACGAACACGTCCTGGCCGTGGGAGCGGCCCACTTTCCAGCCCACATCCGACGGCACCGCATTCTTGGTCAACGGCCGCAGCGTGTGGGCACGGTGCAGGGCGGCGCGGGCGGAGACGAAGCGTCTAATCTCGCCCGGTTTCGCCAGGCCATCGCGGAGTTTGAGTTCACGGATGAAGTACCGGTCGGATTGCTTGAACCGAAACCACCACACAGCCACAGCAACCACCGCAGCAATCAATAGAACCAGGACAACGATGTCGGCGACGCGAACAGCAGTGACGGGTGCGGCACAGCCAGCCGGAATCGTGAACCCAGACGTGTCGGCCCCGAACGCAAGTTGAAGGCCGGCGAAGACCCCGGTCGGCTCCCCTCCGCTCCCGCACGCCAGATGGATGATTACTATGCCGATACCGGTGGCCAGTCCTCCAGCGATGACGGCACCGAACAGGGCGTAGAGCGCGGCTGTTGCCCACGGGGCGGGTGCGTGTCTCATCGGCGTTCACCGCCGAGCGCGTCAGTGCGGAAGACTCCCATTTCGTAGTCGGTGCAAATGTTCTTCACCTTCGCGACCCGGTCCTGGCCGATCTGCCAAAGACCCTCCCCTTTGCGGAGCTTGCGGACAAGGTCTGATTGGGTATCGTTCCAGCCGAGGACTTCCCTTGACCTGGCGATTTCGCCGGTGTGTTGGGCGTAGGAGACGCGGGTTTCGCAATCGGCCAACAGTCCCAGGGCGCGGGAGTGCAGTGCGCTGTTGCGGTCGCCGAGGGCGTCGAGGTCGGCGATGCGGTGTAGCAGGTACCAGTTGCTGGTGCCTAAATGCCGGGCCACTTTCTCATCCTCGACCCGGTCGGCGAGGCCGTCGCCGCCGGAGACGTCGTTGAGGAGTTCGACGGCGGCTTCTTCGTGGACGATGACCCTTGCTTGCCGGTTGCCGCCGAGGGTGGAGCGGCGGATCCAGTTCGCCGTCGCTAGACGGGCCAGCGCTTGCGCTTCCGGGGAGGCGCCTTTCAGGGCGGAGGTGTCGACGACCATCATGGGGGTGTCCGAGTCGAAACGGACGGTGGAAGGGCCGTCGAAGAACCCGGTCAGGTCCCCGGAGACCATGCGCCGCAGCGCGTGCGCGAGACGGTGCCCGGCCTCGGCCACTTCAGCCGGCAGGTCCGCATCCGGCAGGATGAGTCGGTCGTATACGTGGGTGACGGTCACAGTTGTTTGGCTGCGGAGGGCGTCGAGAGCGATATCCAGGGCTGTGTGTTCGACCGGTTCCAGGTTGCCGCCTTCGCGCAGCCGCCGCACCACGGTCTTGATTGTCGCCCGCCGGTACTGCAGCACGTTCTGATTCCAGTCCATATCCGTGAAGACCCGGTCGCGGGGTCCTTCGTCGAGCAGGTTGATGCGGGCCGGCTTGCCGGGGCCGACGCTGATGGATTTGCCGCCCACATATTCGGCAACGTTCACCCATTCGCCGTTTGGGTCGTGCGGGACGGCGATCTTCCGCCCCAGCCGGGCGAGGCGGGTGGACCAGGATTTGGCGAGCATGGATTTGCCGGTGCCTTTGACCCCGATGATCGCCACCGAGTGGGAGCGGACGGCTTCGGCGGAGTAGGCGTCCCAGGGGTCGAAGCAGAATGGGGCCCTTGAGAGTTGGTTTTCGCCGATGTATGCGCCGGTGAGGATGTCGCCGGTTTCGGCCAGAAACGGGTACGCGCCACCCAACACTTTCGAGGATCCTCGGTGTGCCGGCGGCGCTGCCCGGAGGGGGCCGCGCAGGTTCTCGGGGTGATGCCAGCCCCAGGCCGGCATCTTCGACATCGGGAACTCCCCCGGTATCAACACGGAACGGCGCCGAGCAGAAGCCGGAGCTTGCTCGTGTTCGGTGCGGCGTCGCAGTGCGCGTTCCGCCGCGGTCTCGGTGGCGGGAAGTCGGCCGATGACGGTGTTGTGTCGCATGATCAGTCCCCCTCTACCGGCACAACAAGCGCGGCAGTGACGAAGCCGGCCGCTTGCTGCCCTGACAACGACGCGAGTGAGACCCGGGCCGTGTGGGAGGCCTGTTCGATCTCGCTGCGTGCCTTCGCCAAGGCGTCCGTGGACTCGGCCGAGACCGTGACGAAGCCACGGAACTGCACGTCACCAAACCCGTCAACGAGGTCGCTCTCGCGCACCTCCAGGGCTTCGGCCTCGCGAACGTGCTCGAGCGTGATGCGTGACTGCAGCTTCATGCGGATTGTCGCGGCGGTCTCCATGTCGGTTTGTGCCCGGTTGACTTCGGCAAGAGCCTTGTGGATGGCGATCGGTCGCACCTGCAGAGTGATCACCCGGGTGGAGTCGCCGGCATACAGCAGCGGTTCCAGGAACCCGGTTCGCACATCGGTTCGAGGCCATTCGGCGATCCAAAACGTTTGATGCCAACTCTCATCGACGCGCAGGTGGTCCCAGCCTTCGTCGATACCCATGATCGGCGGATTCAGCTGGACGGAATTCTGTTCGGCGCCCTGCCTCTCGCGCCGACTCGAGGCAGCAACCGGATCTGCGGCAGCGGCAAGCGCCGTATCGAGTTCGTCGGCGTCTAGCCATCCGGCCATGCTCAATCTGGCGTGTTCCATGGCTGTTTCCAAGGCCGCGACTCGTTCTTTCAGCACGGCGGCCAACCCCGCCATGCCGCGGCCCGCGTCCCGGATCACCGCGTTGAGCTTTGCCGTGGAGAAGGTCAAGGTCACTGTGTTGGAGAATCCCATTGACCGTTTCGATGCGGCCTGGGTCAGCTTCCAATACTCCTGCACCAGTTTTGGTGTTACCTCTGGGTGGAATTGTTCTTGCCGGGCGCTCAGGTAGTCGCGCAGTTCGTTCGTGGAGGCCCGGTCCACGCGGATGCGGGCGGTGGCTTCGGTCAGGCCCGGCATGTTTTCCAGGGAGCTGAGCCATTCCACGAATCCGTCATAGGCGCCCTCCTGGGTGCCTTTGTCCCGCAATGCCCACGCCCGCGAGCCGACCCTCAGCGTGATGGAGGCAAGGTTGCCGCGGGCGTTGTAGACGAAAGCACCCGTGCCCGGGATCTGCACGATCTGCACATCTCCCAGCGCCCCAGGTAGCAGGAATCGGGAAGCAACGTGGGGCGCGATTTCAGCGGCATGAGCTTGCCCGACGGTGAGGCTTGCGGCGGATACACGCATCCACACGTCGCGGCGAAACTTCGTTTGGCCCTTCATGGCTCGGATGCCGTAGCGGGTGGCTTGCCAGATGATCAGCATCATCGGCTCCCGCCGGTAGGTGCCGACGCCAAAGAAGAACACGATGGCTGCGACCGGCAGCACCACCCAGATCGCGTTCACATTGACCAGCAGGGTGATGAGCAGGGCTGCGACGACGCTGCCGATGACCATTAGCTGGCTGAAGCTGAGGCCGAGGAAGACGCCGCGGCGTTCTCGGGAGGCGAATCTGACTCGGGGTGCGCCTTCTTCGCTGAGGAGGGTTTCCGCGCTGAGTGTGCTCATGGGTTATCGACCTGCTTTCACGACGCGGGTTGCCGCTCGCACAGGGGCGGTCGCCGTGCCGGCTCGGGAGACTTGATCTCTTACGGAGAAGCGATGATGTAGGGCTGTGCCGACTTCGGTGCCGGCGAAGGAAACCAGTTTGGTTGCCCACAGGGGCGAGAACGCGGCGGCGACCACTGCGCCGGCGGCGATGAGGATGACTGCGATGCTGGTGGAGGACTTCGTTAGCTGCACGGCGAGCAGGATGATGCCGGCCGCCAACGGTTTAGCCAGCAGCAGACCGGTGGTGACGTTCATCCACTTGTGCGCCCACGCGGACAACTTCGGTTGGCCGATCATCATCAGGCCGATCGGCGCCATCGCCGCAAGAGCCAGTAGCCCGAACTCGCGGATGGACATGGCAATGAACAAGAACAGCGAGGCGATCATCATGACACTGACAAGCAGTAGCGCCAGAGCATAGGAGCCGAGTTCCGTCGGGGCGGTGGCTCCGAGGGCTGACAGGCCGTAAATGACCGAGTCGTGGCCATACGCTGCGGCAGCCAGGCCAGGGATGGTCGTTTGCGCCGGCGCGGATGTCAGCCCCAGGACCCGCAGCAGGCCGTCAGCGAGGCTCCCGCCTTGAATAGTGCTGGTCAGATTCACGGTGACATCGTCGGTGATCGAGGAGAACTGTTGCATCGCCCAGACGCAGATTGCACTGAACGGGATCGCCAGAGCTGCCCCGGCGGCGGTGCGGCCGATGCGGCCCCAATCCTGGAGGACCATGGCGATGCCGATCTGGACAAGGGCGATGATGAGAATCACCGGGGAGACCACAGCAATCCAAAACAGGAACTGGCTATGGGCGACATTCCAGCTACCTTGATCGATATTCGTATTGAAGGAACCACTGATGAGTGTGGCGATGAAGTCGCCAAGGTTTCGGATCATGGAGCCCATGAATCCAGCGACGGTTTGGGCGGCCCCGCAGCCCCAGTCCGTGACGAAGCAGCCATAGTTCGGCGACCACGGGTCAGCGGCAGCCAGTTGGATGATCATCAGGGTGCCTAGGCGATCTTGAGGCCTTGGCCCCAGTTGATCAGCCCCGCAATGCCGCCAGCAACCGCGACACCGCAGACGCAACTGACCAGTCCGACGATGCCCATCTTTTGCACGCGGCCATTGCTGGAAATATGGCCAACCACGATGAAGCCGGCGGCGATAAGTCCGCCGATAACGGCCAGGGTGAGGACTATCGCGAAAACGACGTTCGCGACCGACTGCAAGGCGGACACTCCCGGCCCTGAGAAGTCGGGGGTTGGACTATTGACCGAGTAGATCAGGCCGGTACGCGCGTGGGCGCGGATGACGGCTTCGGTCAAGGCTTCAGTCACTGCTGCAAACATCACTTTCTCCTTCATTCACCTGTTTCGGAATCCGTGTTTCATTCAGCTGGTACGTCTTGTCCGTGCATGAGGCTGCCGTTAGTTCGCGCTCGCGTTCAGGAGCTTCAGGACCGGGTCGGGAAGATCGACGAACAGATCAGTTGGCTTGCCTTCGGAGGGGATATCCACCTTCAACAGGAGCCGGTCGACTCCCTGGGGCACGTACCAGGCTGCGACGAAGGACCGCTCGTGCTTGTTCGGGACGGTCCAGGTGGAGTGCCCGGCGAAGAGCCCGGCTGGCAGCCAGGGGAGGCCCAATCGGTGTGCGGCGCGGCTGCCGTCTGTGGTGTCGAGGACCGCGGCTTCGGGGCGCCCGTCGAAACGGGTGCCCGTCAGCGTTGTGCCGGTAACGTTCTGCGTGGTGGTGTCGCCTTGTGTGGGTTTCCACACTCCACTGAGACTGATCCGCAGCACAAGCACGGGTGTTCCTGCAGGGAAGAGTTCCTCGGTCGCTTTGTCGTTGATTTTGCAACCGCACCCCACGCTCGAGGTGAACTGCCCTGCGGGATAGACGGTGACGAGCACGGAGTCGACGAACTCAGACGCCAACGGCCTAGTGCTGGCCGGGGCTGACACGGAGGGAGTGGGCACGGTCGTGAAAGCATGATCTTGCTGCGGCGGCCGTGGTGCAGCGGTGCATCCACAGATTGCGAGGAGCACAGCCAGCGCAACGGATCCGACAGCGGTTGTCTTGCGCATGAGGCTCAGCTCCCTCCCCTGTGGCCCTTTCGTGTACCACTTCACTTACACGTTCCCGTTCGGACCCGGTTTTGGCGCGCACATCCTCAAATTCCCTCGTTAGGGGACCTGAATGTGTTGGTGATCGCAGCTATCACGGAATTGCGCGGTGAAGTTCTTCAGTTCACGCAAGCGGTCAGCGCCGGGCCGGCAGTCGACTTGCCCGAGTCCGGAGCCGTGGGGGACGTAGGGGTCGAGGATGTGGATGAGTTGTTTGGAGAGGTCGTCATTGCCGGTGAGGGAGCGTTTGTTGAGGGCATAGAAGTCGACGGCTTTGCCCTGCCAGTGCGCTGAGGCGGTCCCGATCCCCGGGGTGTCTCCGGTGCAGCGCCGGTTGAGGTCGCTGACTCCGACCTGGCGGAAGTTGTTCACGGCGATCACCATGATCTGCAGAATGTGCGGGTCAAGGGTGCATGCCTGCGTCGCTGTGCCGGTCGCGATGTTGAAGATCTGCTGCCGGTAGCTGTTCTCAAGGAAGGTCAACTTCCCCGACTTGACCGCCTCGACAAGGATCGCAGCCGCAGCCTTGGCATCCACCGGAACGGCGCAAGACTTGCTGGCGACGCCAGTCAGTGCGGCGACGATGTTGCCAGCCGGCGTGAAGTAGGGCGTGTAGTGGTGCGGGTCGGCGTTGTGCTGCACCATATGCCCGAGCGTCGACGGGTCCATTGTCTCCCACCCAGGTACGGCGATCATGCGGGAGTAGAAGGCAGACGCGGCCGTGGCCACGTTCATCCGTTTCGCACGGCTACCGTAGGAGGCACCTTGCTGGAATACTCCGATGGTCGTGTTATCGGCGGCGTCACCGTGGTCAAGTGCGGTGAGAGAGGATTCGCCCATGGCGACCATGACCGCGATTTGTTGCCCGTGCGTATCGATGCCCTGGGATTGGCCGCCGGTGATGATCGTTGCAGCGACTTTCAACTGCGCGGGACCATACCCATCGACGCTCTGGCCAGGGCCGACAGTTGGTGCAGCGCCGAGGCATGCACCGCCGAAGGCGTGCACGGAGCCGCTGCCCATGACGACGATCATCGAGACCGGTACCGCAACCAGAAGAATGGGCACAGCCACGATCGCGGCCATGCACAGCGCGAGCAGCCTGCGGCCGGCCTTGGATCGGGCGATGGTGGCGCCGAGACCAGTGGCGAGGGCGCTCATGCGGCGAGCTCGTGTTCCAGGACGGTTTGCGCCACCGTTAGTAGCCGTTTCGCGGTGGCGATGCGCGCCCGGGCCGAGCCGGGATGGATGCGTAATTTCGCGGCAATAGTGGAGGCGTCATCGTTGAGCATGCCTGCGACCTCTCGCAGTCCGCCTTGTGCCGGGAGGCAATGCACGATCACGGATGCCGTGACGGGCAGGTCTCCGTCCGCGGCGGCGAGTGCTGCACGAATGGTGGCGGCGGTCACGGCAACCCGTTCCCGGATTGTTCGCAGACTGCGCGGGGTGAGCTTGTGCTCTCTCGCTACAACGGACGGGTCGGTGTGGGTGAGGGCGAGTTCGACCATGAGTGCCCAGTCGGTCTCGCCCACGGCATCGGCAACCAGGCGCATCCACCGGTGGGTGTCGAACCGGGCCACTAATGCCTGCAGCGGGTCAGGCTGCCGAACCTCGGGTATCTCCTCGTCCAGTTCCTCGGTGGGTGGGGTGCGGCGGACGAGTTCGCGGCGAACCACATTGCGGGTGATCCCGAACACGAAGGCGTTGCAGCCGCCGAGGTTCGGATTGAAAGTGTGGGCGCGATGCCATACCGTCTCGCGGACCAGTTGAAGAACCTGGTCGACTTCGTTGGGGCGGCCGCGCATCCGGTCGATGACGAATGCGCGCATCGAGTCGACAGCGTGCAGCAATTCGTTCAGGCAGTTGGTGTTTTCGGTTTGCGCGAGAGTCCCCCACGACATTGCCATCACATCCCTCGTTATGTTCCTTCACTGGTTTCGAACAGTTCCGGGAACTTCTCCCGGAACACCTCCAGGCGGCGACGACCAGTGCGGGCCGAGACACCCTCCAGGTCGGCAATAACAGCCCCCGTGATCGCGGCACCTGCCGTGCGCCGCTCCCGGAGTCGCGCCACCACATCCGGCTCGCCGACACGGACAAGTGCCGCGACTGGGCCGGACCGCCTCTGCGGCTGATCCGCTGACGTTGCCGCACGCACCGTTTGTCCTATCGCCCCCGCTGCGGGCTGGCGGCGGCTATCGACGATGACAACCAAAAGGTGGGTTGCCACGAGAAGCGCTATCGCTGGGACAGCGGAGACCACTGTTGCGACCGGGACCGGCACGCCGATCCGGGCGGCGTTTGCGGCGTGGATGGAATTGCCGACGACGCTGATGGCCGAGAACAGAACCAGTGCCAGCCACGGGTACCAGGTCACGGCAGGGCCTCGAGAGCGCAGGGCGAATGCGGCCGCGGTGGCCACGACAATGAACCCGTCCACGATCAACGGCCACAAGAACGCCAACTGATGATCGATCCCCGAGGCGACAGCCAAATCATCAAGCGCTGAAAAGGACAGGGTGAAGCCGCCTGCGGCGAGCGCGCAGACTCCTACGCTGGTTGCCCACAGCACGAACCGGTTCCCGGGAGTGTGTGATGGACGATCAGCCACTGGAGGTCACCGCCCGCCGGTAACCCCGACTACGCGCACTCGCGCCTCGGAACCGCGGTTGCGCACCTCTTCCATCAGCACCAGAGGCTACCCCCATTCGGGGGTATACCGACTTGGACACACCGGAGAGACGCCCTCTGTTCACTGGCAGCTGTCGCACTGGAGATCCTCCATCGGATCCACTGGAACCAGGTATCCGCCATAGTCCTCCACGACATCCGCGCATGCCTCGACCCGCAACGGGCTCCCGTCCGCGGACTTGGCGCTCATGCCGACACCCCGGTGCGGAGTTGAGCGCTCGATTCCAGCCAGTCGATGACCTCGGATCTCTTGTATAGGACAGTGCGAGGCGTCGGCTTATAGAACCGCGGCCCCCGTCCCTGATACCGCAGCTGCGCAAGTGCCGCGATCGACAATCCCGTCAGTTCAACAACATCCGACGGTTGAATGAATTCCCCAATCATCATGAATCTCCGTCATTTTGACAACACAATCAACATCTGACTGTTGAAATGACAATAAGCCCAATTCGTTAGTTTGACAATAAAAACGCGACTAGTCTGTCGAAATGACGAATTATCGCTCGGAATCGAGCATTGGCGCACGTATCAAAGCGGCTCGACGGCAACGCGGCTATCGCACCGCGCGCGAACTTGCCGCAGCGATGCCCGGAAGCAACGTCACCGCAGCGACCCTGGAGAACATCGAATCTGGCCGCAAAGTCGAACTCACCGTCAGCCAGCTCCTCAACATCGCCCGAGTACTCAACATCCCGCCCAGCTTTCTTCTCGCCCCCATGGGCACACCCGACGCGAAACTGGACCTGCCCAATCTCGACGACTCGTTCGAAGACATGAGCGCAGCCGAGTTCGACTCCTGGCTCACTGCCACGCCCATGGGCGGCTATCGCTCGGCAGTTGCAACGGAGCGAACTGATATTGATCAACTCAATGCCCTCCGTGAACTCCTCGCACTTCGCCGAGAAGCCCGGCGCCTTCAGACCGTCCTCGAAGTCCAGTCCGAGGCCGGAGACCCAGACCTGCAGACGGCAGCCCCAGTCACGGAGAGCCGCTTAGCCGCCGTCCTATCCGAGGCACGCCACCTCGAAGATCTACTCCAGGCAGCAGGCTGGACCGTTGAGCCAGGCAGCGAACCAGGATCGTAGAGTCATGGGGACTATCACCGCGTACGTCACCACCGAAGGAAAACGGTACCGCGTCAACTACCGAAAGCCAGATCACGCTCAGACCACAAAGCGGGGCTTCAGGACGAAGCGAGACGCGGAGCTCTACCTTGCGTCCGTGGAAGTTAAGAAGGCGACAGGGGAATTCATCGACCCCGCAGCAAGTAGGACGACCATTGAAGCCCTCGGGAGGGACTGGATCGTCCAACAAACGCACCTGAAGCCGTCAAGCCTCCGTCCGGTCCAAATCGCATGGCGACTCCAAGTCGAACCGTACTGGGGAAAACATCAAGTCGGATCTATCCGACACTCGGACGTCCAAGCCTGGGTGTCCCGACTCACAACGGGCGACGGGAAAACGATTCAACCTAGGTCAGCAACCACGGTGCTGCGCGCCTACGGTGTACTTGCCGCAATTCTCGACAACGCCACGAAAGACCGCCGCATACCTTCGAATCCTGCCCGCGGAATTGACCTCCCCCGGAAGATCAAGAAGCCACACATATACCTGAGCCACGAACAGGTGCAAGCATTAGCCGACGAGTCCGGGAAGCACTCCACTCTCGTACTCCTGCTCGCCTATACAGGTCTTCGCTGGGGTGAAGCCACCGGAATCCGCATCCGCAACATCGACACTCGCCGACGACGCCTCAACGTTGTGGAGAATGCCGTCAGCGTGTCCGGCACGATCCACGTCGGCACGCCTAAGTCGCACCAATCGCGCAGCGTCCCCTACCCCGAATTCCTGTCCCTCCCGATCAAGGAACTCTGTGAGCAACAAGGCGATGCTCGCAACCGCGACGAGCTCCTATTCGGAGATGGGATCAACCACCAGCGCCAGCCCGATGCCCGACGCGGCTGGTTCGTGTACGCCAAAAGGCGATCAGGCGTGCCCACGTCGCTCACAATCCACGACCTCAGGCATACCGCCGCGAGCCTTGCCATTTCGGCAGGTGCAAACGTCAAAGCCGTGCAGCGAATGCTCGGACACGCCTCTGCAGCCATGACTCTTGACACATATGCCGATTTATTCGATGACGACCTAGACGCGGTGGCAATCGCGCTCAATCAGGCCAAGTCCGATTCAAATGTGGTCAAATTGTGGTCAAAGGACGCATCAGAGAGTTAACAAAACCCCCTGAATCCCAGTGTTTATAAGGGATACAGGGGGGTTTCTGGTGGCGGTACCGGTGGGATTTGAACCCACGGTGGAGTCTCCCCCACACAACTTTTCGAGAGTTGCACCTTCGGCCGCTCGGACACGGTACCGCGGATGAGTTTACGCGAGCCGGGCTGCATTCACCAACCGGCCGCATCCGCCGGGCGAGAACCACCGCGCGGCGTAAAGTTTGAGCAGTGGGCACCAATAGGGGAGTACTCGGCACGGTCGTCGCGCTGGCCGGCACCGTCGTGGTGGGTGCCGCGGGCGCCCTCGGCATTCGGGCGGCCCAGGAGCGCATGCGGCGCAACTCCGCGATTCTCAACGAGACGCTGCCGGTCAACTCCAAGTGGTGGCGCGACTATGCCAAGCAGGAGGGTTCCCTGCTCTACGTCGCCATCGGCGACAGCGCCGCACAGGGCATCGGCGCCAGCACCCCCGCACACAGCTACGTGGGCCTCATCGCTGAGCGGATGCGCGAACTCACCGGCCAGAGCCTGCGCGTCGTCAATCTCAGCGTCTCCGGCGCCACAACGGCCCTCGCGGTCGCCGACCAGCTTCCAAAGTTTCGCAAGCTCAAGCCCGACCTGGTGACGGTAGCCATCGGGGCCAACGACATCGTGGAATTCGACGCCGCACTGTTCGAGGCGAACATCCGCGAGGTCTTCGCTACCCTGCCGAAGCACGCGATAGTCGCCGACCTGCCGTGCTTCTACCTTCCCTGGAACGAGCGCAAGGTTGCTGTGGCCAACCGCATCGTGCGCGAGGTGGCCGCCGAGCACGGTCTTGAGGTGGTGCCTCTGCATGAGACGACCAGGCGTCGCGGGTTGCGCGGCATCCTCACCGAGTTCGCCATCGATCTGTTCCACCCGAATGACGGCGGCTACCGGGTGTGGGCATCCGCATTTCTGCCCGCGGTGACCGCGTCGGTCGTTCGGCGAAAAGGCGTCAGGGCATCGACGTCCATGTCGATCCGGCCGCCAGATGAGAGAGCACCCGCGCCCACATCGGCACAATGAGCAGGTGCCCGGCATTCGGCACCGTCTCCACCTGCGCATCGGCCAGATGCCCCGCGTACCACTCGCCGTGGCGAGGCGGAACGCTCTCATCGGCCTCCCCGTAAAGCAGCAGCACCTTCGACGCCACGTCGCTCAGATCGAAGCCCCACGGCTGGGCGGCGTACGCAAGAATATCCGTCACGACACCGATCGGGCCCTGCCGGAACGCGTCGCGCACCATCACCTCGAGCCGATCCCGAGCGCCGGGCATCTCGAGTACGCCAGCGTCGGCATCCGTCGCCCCGAGTCCGACGAGTGGCACCGGCTTCTCGGGATCCTCCGACGGCATCTGCGCCGACATCCGGGTGCTGAACGTCTCGCTGAGTTGCTCGACGGCATCCTGCGCAGACAGCGTGGCCAGATGCGCGCTCAGCTCGACGAACTCGGGCGCGATCCACGACACCTCCTCGTGGGGCGCCGGCGTGCCGATGACGGCGACGCGGTCGACGATATCCGGATGCCGCGCGGCCAGCGCGAGCGCCACCCGGCCGCCGGCCGACCAGCCCGCGACCCCCACGCTGTCGAGTTGGTGCGCGTCGATGGCATGCGCAGAGTTCTCCGAGGAACGCAGGTATTCGGCGATGTCGTCGGCAGCCCCCGCAACGCTCGGCCACTGGCCCGCGGGCAGGGGATCCGATGATCCATAGCCCGGCCTGTCGATGGCAATAATGTGCTCATCGCGGTGCATGGACGCAATCGGGTCGGGGTCGAAATGCGACGAACCGGGCGCCGGATGACACAACACCAGAACCCGGGAGGCCGCCGGCTCCCCCATCGCCGTGATGCCGATCCTTCGTCCGGAATGCAGCGTGAACTGAAAGTTGGACATGGGCCCAGTGTGCTCTCGCCCTTCGAAACCCGCACGGACTTGTGGCCGAATGCTTGACCTCGGGCCGGGCAAGTGACATGCTCTAATGCTGCGCAGATCGCATCGGGGACGAGAAGGCGCTCTTTTCTCCGTTCCGGCAGGGCTCCGTCCCGGCAGGAATGTCGCACGTGCGTCATACGCTGAGCCGGTAGCACACGTCACCAGCCTCACAACTTCACCATCGTCGCCCTCCGGCTCCGGTCAGCACCGCAAACCGGGCCATCACACACCTCGAAGGACTCCCATGCTTGGAAGACTCCTCCTGCGCTACCTGAAGCCGTATCGCTGGCTGCTCGCGGCCGTTCTGCTGTTCCAGTTCGCGTCAGCCATGGCCTCCCTCTACCTGCCGAGCCTCAACGCCGACATCATCAACAAGGGCGTGTCCAAGGGCGACACCAACTACATCTGGTCGACTGGCGTGCTGATGCTCGTCATCTCGCTTGGCCAGATCACCTGCTCGATCATCGCCACCTTCTTCGCTGCCAGGGCCGCCATGCTGATGGGCCGCGACATCCGCGATGGTGTGTTCGAGCGCGTCAGCGCGTTCTCCGAGCGTGAGGTTTCGCAGTTCGGGCCCGGCTCCCTGATCACCCGCAACACCAACGACGTGCAGCAGGTACAGATGCTCGCGATGATGGGCGCCACCATGCTGGTCACCGCGCCGCTGCTGGCGATCGGCGGCATCATCATGGCGCTGCGGCAAGATATCGGTCTCAGCTGGCTCATCGCGGTGGCCGTGCCCACGCTGCTCATCATCGCCGTACTCATCATCGGGCGCATGGTGCCGCTGTTCCGCAGCTACCAGACCAAGCTCGACGCCGTGAACCGCATCATGCGCGAGCAGCTCACCGGCATCCGAGTGGTGCGCGCCTTCGTGCGTGAAGACATCGAGGCCAAACGCTTCGAGGGCGCCAACCACGACATCATGATGATCGGCCGCAAGGTCGGCGAATTGTTCGTGCTGCTCTTTCCGCTCGCGATGCTCGTGCTCAACGTCACCGTCGTCGGCGTGATCTGGTTCGGTGGCATTCGCATCGATAACGGCGACATCCAGGTCGGTACCCTGTTCGCGTTCATGGCGTACATCATGCAGATTCTCATGGGCGTGCTCATGGCGAGCTTCATGACCATGATGATTCCGCGCGCCGCCGTCAGCGCCGAGCGCATCAGCGAGGTGCTCGCGAGCGAGTCGACACTGACCCGGCCCACGGATGCGGTCACCGAGTTTCCGACGCCCGGCACCGTCGAGTTCCGCGACGCGAGCTTCACCTACCCGGGCGCCGAGCATCCGGTGCTGGGCGGGGTGACCTTCACGGCCGCTCCCGGCGAGACCGTTGCCGTCGTCGGCTCCACCGGCGCGGGCAAGACCACGCTCGTCTCGCTCATTCCTCGTCTCTTCGACGTGACGGGTGGGAGCGCGCTCGTCGGCGGGGTCGATGTGCGCCACGCCGACCTTGATGCCCTGTGGAACGGCATCGGGCTCGTTCCGCAGCGACCGTTCCTCTTTACAGGCACCGTCGCATCCAATCTGCGTTTCGGCAGGGAGAGCGCGACCGATGAGGAGCTCTGGAATGCGCTTGAAATCGCGCAGGGCCGTGACTTCGTTGCAGAGATGGAGGGCGGTCTCGACGCTCGAATCTCCCAGGGCGGCACCAACGTCTCCGGCGGCCAGCGCCAGCGCCTCGCCATCGCGCGAGCCATCGTGCACAGGCCCAGGGTTCTCGTCTTCGACGACTCGTTCTCTGCGCTCGACCTCACCACGGATGCCCGACTGCGGCAGGCGCTCTGGCGCGAACTTCCCGAGGTGACCAAGATCGTGGTCGCCCAGCGCGTCTCGACCATCGTCGACGCCGACCGCATCGTCGTGCTCGACGACGGCCGCATGGTGGGCCTCGGCACGCACGAGGAACTCCTCGAGACCTGCAAGACCTACCGCGAAATTGTCGAATCCCAGCTCGGCGTGGAGGCCCAGTCATGAGCACGAACACCTCGACCCCTGCCCCGCTCTCCGAAGAGGAACAGCTCGAACTCGAGCTTGCCGAGCAGGCCCGTCTCGGCGCCGACGACTGGTCGAGCGTCAAGCCGGGCAAGGCCCGCAACTTCGGCAAGAGCTTCGGCCGGCTGCTCGGCCTGCTGAAGCCGCATGCCGTCGCTTTCACCTTCGTCTCGCTCCTCGGCGCGATAGGAGTTGTGCTCTCCGTCATCGCGCCCAAGGTGCTCGGCGAGGCGACCAACATCATCTTCGAGGGCGTCATCTCGAGAAATCTCACCGCTGGCCTCACGCAGGCGCAAGCCGTCGCGCAGCTGCGCGCATCCGGTCAGGGGGACCTCGCCAATATCGTCTCGGCCATGCAGATTACCCCGGGCCAGGGCGTCGACTTCGTGCGCCTCACCCAGGTGCTCATCCTGGTGCTCGCGCTCTACTTCGTGGCATCCATTCTCAGCTGGGTGCAGGGCTACGTGATCAACGTGATCATGATGACCACCATGTTCAAGCTGCGTGAAGATGTCGAGACCAAGATCAACCGGCTTCCGCTCAGCTACTTCGACAAGGTGCAGCGCGGCGAGCTCATCTCCCGGGTCACCAACGACATCGACAACATCACGCAGACGATGCAGCAGTCGCTCTCGTCGGCCGTGACGAGTGTGCTCACCGTGGTGGGCGTGCTCATCATGATGTTCTCGATCTCGTGGCAACTCGCCCTCGTCGCGCTCGTGAGCCTGCCGCTCATGGCCGTGATCTTCGGCATCATCGGGCCTAAGTCGCAGAAGGCTTTCGGCATTCAGTGGCGCAAGGTGGGGCGGCTCAACGCCCGCGTCGAGGAATCGTTCTCCGGTCACGCACTCGTCAAGGTTTTCGGTCGCGAGCAGGACGCGCTCAGCAAGTTCAAGGCCGAGAACCAGGAGCTCTTCCAGGCCTCCTTCAAGGCGCAGTTTCTCTCCGGCATCATCATGCCCGGCATGATGTTCATCGGAAACCTCACGTATGTGGGCATCGCCGTGCTCGGCGGGCTCATGGTCGCGAGCGGTCAGGTGCGTCTCGGCGACGTGCAGGCGTTCATCCAGTACTCGCAGCAGTTCACCCAACCCCTCTCGGAGCTTGGCGGAATGGCGGCGGTCGTGCAGTCGGGCACAGCATCCGCGGAGCGCGTCTTCGATCTGCTCGACACCGACGAGCAGGAGCCGGATGCGACGGACGCTGCCACCCCCGTAGACGGCGACGGCACCATTGTGTTCGAGGATGTCGCGTTCTCGTACACTCCCGACCGCCCGCTCATTCGGGGCCTCAGCTTCTCTGTGGAGCCGGGGCAGACGGTGGCGATAGTGGGGCCGACGGGCGCGGGCAAGACCACACTCGTGAACCTCATCATGCGCTTCTACGAGCTGAACAGCGGACGCATTCTGCTCAACGGGCAAAGCATCGCCGATCTGCGCAGGCACGATGTGCGCTCGCGCACCGGCATGGTTCTGCAGGACCCGTGGCTGTTCGCCGGAACGATTCGCGAGAACATCCGCTATGGCCGGCAGGATGCGAGCGACGACGAGGTTCTCGAGGCGGCCAAGGCCACCTACGTCGACCGCTTCGTGCACTCACTGCCCGACGGCTACGACAGCCTGCTCGATGAGGATGCCTCCAACGTCTCGGCGGGTGAGAAGCAGCTCATCACCATCGCCCGTGCGTTCGTGGCGCGCCCGAGCGTGCTGATTCTTGACGAGGCCACCTCGTCGGTCGACACTCGAACGGAGCTGCTCCTGCAGAATGCGATGGCGGCGCTGCGGTCGGGGCGTACCTCGTTCGTTATTGCGCACCGTCTCTCCACCATCCGCGATGCCGACCTCATTCTGGTGATGGAGCACGGCGACATCGTGGAACAGGGCGCGCACGAGCAACTGATCGCCGCGCGCGGTGCGTACTGGCGCCTGTACAACTCACAGTTCGAGCAGGCTGCGACGGATATCGACGCAGAACTGGAGCAGGAACAGGGCATCGCGGCAGCAGAAGCCGACGCGATCACATCGACCGAGGAGTCTGACGCCGCGACCGTGTAGCGATCCGCCGCTGTCGGTGGCCTCGCTTACAGTGAGTAGAGATCGAGGAGGCGTGCGTGGCCAAGGCCCAGACCAACTACCGGTGCACTGAGTGTGGCTGGACAACCCCCAAGTGGGCCGGCCGCTGCGGCGAGTGCCAGGAGTGGGGCACCGTGGTGGAGAACGGCGCGAGCACCGGCATCCTGCGTGCGCTCAAGCCGGTACGCCTTGAAGAATCCCGGGCCGCGCGCCCCATCACCTCATTCACCACTGCGGATGCCGTCACCCACTGGCCCAGCGGCATCGACGAATTCGATCGGGTGCTGGGCGGAGGCATCGTGCCGGGTGCGGCCATTCTGCTCTCGGGCGAACCGGGCGTAGGCAAGTCGACCCTGCTGCTTGAGGTGGCCTCGAAGGCCGCGGCGGCCAAGTCGCGCGTGCTGTATGTGAGCGCCGAGGAATCGGTGAGCCAGGTGCACATGCGCGCCGAGCGTACGGGGGCGCTGCACGACAATCTGTTTCTCGCGGCCGAGACAGATCTGGCCACGATCCTCGCGCAGATCGATGCCACCAAGCCGCAGCTCGTCATCGTCGACTCGGTGCAGACCGTCTCGAGTTCCCTCTCGGAGGGGCTGGCGGGCCAGCCCAGCCAGGTGCGGGAGGTCGCATCCACTCTCATTCGCGTGGCCAAGGAGCGCAACCTGCCCGTGCTGCTCGTTGGCCATGTCACCAAAGACGGCTCCATCGCGGGCCCGCGCCTGCTCGAGCATCTTGTCGATGTCGTGTGCCAGTTCGAGGGTGACCGGCAGACGAGCCTGCGCTTCGTGCGCGCGCTCAAGAACCGCTTCGGGCCCACCGACGAAGTCGGCTGCTTCGAAATGACGGGTGATGGCATCGCCGAGGTCGCCGACCCGAGCGGGCTGTTCCTGAGCCGCGGCGGCACGCCCGTCTCGGGCACCTGCATCACGGTGGCCATGGAGGGGCGCCGGCCGCTGCCCGTCGAGGTGCAGGCGCTCGTGCTCCCCACCAGCGCCCCCAATCCGCGGCGCGTGACCAACGGAGTCGACTCCTCGCGCGTGGCCATGCTGCTTGCCGTGCTCGAGTCGCGCGCCGGCACCAAACTCAGCGACAAGGATGTCTACGTCTCCACCGTGGGTGGCGTGCGCCTCACCGAGCCCGGCGCGGATCTCGCGATAGCGTTGGCCATCGCATCCGCTGCCAAGGGCGAGACCATCGCGCACACCACGGTGGCGTTCGGCGAGATCAGCCTGGCCGGGGAGATCCGGCCCGTTTCCAGCGGCAAACAGCGCGCGAGCGAAGCCAGCCGCCTGGGCTTTCGCACCCGCATCGACGACCGCTCGGCGCACATCCGTGAGGCGATGGTCACCGCATTCGCGCGCGCCGACGACGAACGCGGCATTCCCGACTTCTAGGCTGGCGACGTTTAGGCTGGCGACTTTTAGGCTCGCGACTTGCGAGTCTGCGGTCGACGGCACGAGGGTACGAGGGTACGAGGGTACGAGGTTTTGCGTCGTGCCTACCGGTGGTCAACCACCGGGGCAAGGCGGGCTGCGACAAGGGTCGGGGTCTCGCCGCGCCCCGGCGGCACAGGGCGACCGTAGCCGGCCGATGCCTGCCGCATCGTCGTCAGCGTGGCCTCCCACCCGCATTCGGCGAACCACCGGCCGAGGTCGACGCCCTCGAACGAATGCCAGAGCGGATGCCGCTTCGCCCCCGCGCGCGCATCCACCGTCGACCCGAGCTCGCTTCCCGCGGCCGATGATTCGGCCAGCGTTGTGAGCAGACGCGTGCGAGCCCGCTCGTCGAAGTAGATCAGGAAGCCCTCGAGCAGCCACAGCGTCGGCTCGCCGCGCTGCCACCCGCTCGTTTCGAGCGCCGCAGTCCACGCGGGATCGAGTACATCCGCGACGATCTCCCGACGGCTGCCCACCGGCGCGAGCTCCGCGGAGAGCACCAGCGCGCGTTTCTGGGTGAAGACATCCGCCCTGTCCACCTCGAAGACGGTGGAGTCGGCGGGCAGCGCCAGCCGGAACGCGCGGGCGTCGAGACCGGCGCCCACCGTGACGAACTGGCGGATGCCGCGCCCGGCCGCCCCCAGCATGAGCTCGTCGAGAAAGCGCGTGCGCACGGCCATCCAGGCGACCAGGCCGGGGCTGAGCTTGTCCATCGACTCGACCGAGACGAACGGCGCGACCTGCCTGGCCAGAGGGTCGACGAACCAGGCATCGTCGCGTTCGCTCTCGATCGCACGTGCCAGCGCCACCGCAAACGCGGTGCGCCCAACCTTGGAGAGCCTGCCGTCAGAGAGACTTCCGTCAGAGAGCCTGCCGTCATCGCTCATGTAACGACTGTATCGCCGCCGCTGCGTTCACAACTCCTGCAGAATCTGCCTCGTGCGGCGGGCCTCTCCGCAGATACGCGGATGCGGTGGAGCGTCGCGCAAATCTGCATGAGTTATGCGCGGCGAGCTTGCAAGCGTCGCGTGTCAGTACCTCGGAAGAGTGGCGACGATACCCGCGATGGCGTCGGCCACCTTCACCCCTGCGACGATGACGCCAAGTATCACCACGCCGATGAGCACCCAGATCGGCGCGAGGCCATGACCGGCGCGTCGGCGCACGATGACCGAGCGGCCGATCACGTACACCGTTGCGCTGAGGAACGACCAGGCCCAGTGGAACGGCGCCACGAATCCGGCGCGAGTGAGGGCACGCCAATCGAAGTAGGCAAGCACCACGGTACCGGCGTAGACCGCCCAGCCCAGCACCATGATGAGCAGGTACATCGGATCGAACAGCATCGACATGCCGGCCATCGACGACGAAGCCTGGCCGTCGAGCTGTATCGACCGCAGCATGTAGCCACGGATGTCGAAGAAGCCCAGGGCGATGATCGAGAGTACGGGCAGCAGCACGATCGCCCAGATGAAGCCGGTGTAGACCGGAGTTCCGGCGGCCACCTTCGAAGGCGCAACGGGCGGCACGACCCCCGAGGCATAAGCGGGCGCAGCGGATGCGAGCGGTGTTGTTGCGGTGGACGTCCCGGTGACGGGTGCAGCAGCATCCGCCCTCGCACGCAGATGCTGTGTCCACTGCGTGCCGTCCCACCAGCGCAGCTGCGATGATCCAGCGGGGTCGTCGTACCAGCCGGGCGGTGGCGTCTGTGCAGTCGGGTCGGTCACGCTATCTCCTGACGGTGCTGGTCACACGTGCGGCGTTGGTCACGCCTCGGGCACGCCTCGTTCACACCTTACGGCGCTCAGTTCAGGGCGAACTGTTTCGTGGTCTTCGAGACGATGCCGTTCACCGAGGTCTGCAGATGATACGAGGCACCGGCCGCCGGAACCTGTGTGCGCGTCTCCGTGCATGTCGACTTGTCCGAACGGGTGCGATCCCAAGCGATGGGTGTCGAGGTGACCGTCTTGTTCGGCGCCAGCAAAATCTCCGTGTTCACCGGCTTGGTCTGGCAGTCGGTGGAGATCCAGTACTGTTCAGAGCCACTCGTGATCGTGTACACCTGCTTGGCCGTGCCCGCATTGATCGTGCAGGACTTCGGCCCCGTGTTCGTCAACGAGAGCGAGAGCAGCGGATGCTGGTCAGCGGCATAGCTGGTCGAATCCGTCAGCGCCTCTACCGTGACGTTCGCGGTCTTGCAGGGCGCGCCCTCGGCGGTAGTGGCATCCGTCGGTATCACGGTGCTCGGGGGCGAGGAGGTCTTGGGTGTTGTCGTGGTGCTCGGCGGCGGGGTCTTCGCGGTGTCGGCCTTGCCCGCACCGGGGCGCACGACAATGAGCACGATGACGACTATCACGGCCACGACGCCGAGAATCACCAGCAGCCGCCGTCGCCAGTAGACCTTGCCCGATTGCGGGCCGACGGGGTGCTTGAACGTCGACATGCCCTCAGAGTATCGGCGCGCAGAGACGACGCCCGGCATTGCGACGGAGCGTCACCTGCTTAGGGCGTGTTGAGGGGCGCGTGCTGGTCGAGGTGCTTGATCATACGCGTGTTGCCGAGGGTGTTGGGCTTGACCCGGGCCAGGTCGAGAAACTCGGCGACCCCTTCGTCGGGAGAGCGCAGCAGCTCGGAATACAGTTCGGGATCGACGGTGACGTCACCCATGTCTTCAAAGCCGTTGCGCTGGAAGAACTCCAACTCGAAGGTGAGGCAGAACAGGCGGCTGAGCCCGAGTTGGAGCGCATCGGATTCGAGCCTCTCGAGCAGCGCGTGTCCCACACCCTTGCGCAGCCAGTCGTGCGCCACGGCGAGGGTGCGCACCTCGCCGAGGTCGCTCCACATGACGTGCAGGGCGCCGCATCCGATGAGTTCGCCGCTCGGGGTCTCGGCGACACGAAACTCCTGCACCGCCTCGTAGAAGACCACCGTCTCTTTGCCGAGCAGGATACGTCGCTGCACGAGCGGTTCCACGAGTTCTTTGATGGCCGCAACGTCACCGGTACGTGCACGCCTGATCACGAAGGGGTCTCTGCTCACCCCTCAAGTCTACGGATGCCGCCGCCGGCGCCCGCGCCGCGCCCGTCCTGTTCCCGTTCTCGTGCCCCGTTTCCGTCCTGCTCCCGCAGACCGGACTTTTGGCGCCATACCGGAAGAATCGATCGAGACATCCGGTCTGCCGCCAAAAGTCCGGCGCAGCGCAACAGCCGCCGTCGGTCGACGGGCCCTGCCCTCGGCCTGCCGTCTCGGGCCTCCAACTCCTCCACAGGCACCGCTCGCTGACAACTATCCACAGATTCGCTTCCGCTGCTCCATGCGCAACTCTTCTCACGGCATCCTCGTGGCATGTACGTCGAATCAATCGTTCGCTCACATGGCGGCATCATGCACCGCACGACGCTTCGCAACCTCGGCGTCACGCCATACCGCGTGCGCAAGGAGATCGACGCGGGTCTTTTGCAACGGGTTGATCGCCATCGTGTTGCGGTAAACGGATGCGACACAGCACTGCTGCGCGCGGCGCGGCTCGGTGGGCGCCTCAGCTGCGTCTCGGCTGCACGCTTTCGCGGACTATGGGCCCTGGACGACGAACGCCTGCATGTTTCGGTGCCGCGTACATTCTCGGCGCCGGTGACAGATCGCGCCGCCCCGCTTCCGTTGCTGCACTGGGGGCGCGGACCGGCGCCTGTGCACCTCACCGACACGATCGAACCGTTGGCGAACATGCTTCTGCACATCGCCCAGTGCCAGCCGCATGAGCTTGCGGTCGCGATCATCGATTCCGGCATCAACAAGCGGATGCTTGATCTCGCCGAACTGAAGCGCCTCGCACGTTCCGTGGGCGGGCGGCTGCAGGCCGTCATCGAGGACTGCGACGGCGGAGCCGATTCCGGTATCGAAACAGTCATCCGAGTTCGACTGGGGCAACGCGGCATCGCACTGCGCATTCAGATCGTCATCGACGGGCATCCGGTGGACGGACTCATCGGCGATCGGCTGGTCATTCAAGCGGATGGGTATGGTCCCCACTCCACGTCGTCGCAGCGCTCGAGAGATCTCATGCAGGACGCCCGGCTGGCTCTGCGGGGCTACACGGTGCTGCGCTTCACCTACGCGCAGATCCTCTACGACTGGTCATACGTGGAAGCGCAGATCCTGGCCGCGATGTCGCAGGGCCTCCACCTGTGGGAGCGTCACTAACCATCATCGCCAGCGTCACTGAGGCCACCCCGCGCGCCGCGCCATTCACGCTGGATCGGACTTTTGACGGCAAACCGGAAGAACTGGCCGAAGCATCCGGTTTGCCGTCAAAAGTCCGGTCCAGCACGTCATCCGGCAATGGATGCCCGCCCCAAACGGCGGTCCCGGCTCGTCGACGCGGTCCCAGCTGACACACGCGGACGCGAAAAAGCGGGGCCGACCCGAAGGTCGGCCCCGCTCTGTGCAATAATTTCGCGCGGTCTAGCCGGCGGCGTGATTCTCGCCCGTGATGGCGAGATCGGGCGTCACCGAACCCGCGCCGATCGTCGTGCCGGTGTTCACTCCGACGCTCACGGGTTCCTCGTGCTTCGTCGTCGTGAAGACGAACTCGCCGGCCACGAAGTCCACGTGCACGTGGTCGCCCGCGTTCAGCTCGCCCTGCAGAATCTTCTCACTGAGCGAATCCTCCACCTCACGTTGCACGGCGCGACGCAACGGACGCGCACCCAACGTGGGATCGAATCCGACCTCGATCAGGTGCTCCTTCGCGGCGACCGTGAGCTCCACGGTCATGTCGCGGTCAAGCATCCGCTCGCTGAGGCGCTTGATGAAGAGATCCACGATCTGCAGCAGTTCCGGCTTGGAGAGCTGCGGGAAGACGATTGTCTCGTCGACGCGGTTCAGGAACTCCGGCTTGAACTGCTTCTTCAGCTCCTCCACGACCTTGCCACGCATGCGGTCGTAACCGGTCTGCGTGTCGCCCTCGATCTGGAAGCCGACGGGGCCGCCGGTGATGTCCTTGGTGCCGAGGTTGGTGGTCATGATGATCACGGTGTTCTTGAAGTCGACGACGCGCCCCTGGCCATCCGTCAGACGCCCCTCCTCCAGAATCTGGAGCAGCGAGTTGAAGATGTCGGGGTGTGCCTTCTCGATCTCGTCGAACAGCACGACGCTGAACGGCTTGCGGCGCACCTTCTCGGTGAGCTGGCCGCCCTCTTCGAAGCCGACGAAGCCCGGAGGGGCACCGAACAGCCGCGAGACGGTGTGCTTCTCGCCGTACTCACTCATGTCAAGCGAGATCATGGCGTTCTCGTCATCGAACAGGAACTCGGCGAGCGCCTTGGCCAACTCGGTCTTACCGACACCGGTGGGGCCGGCGAAGATGAACGAGCCGGATGGGCGGTGCGGGTCCTTCAAGCCGGCACGCGTACGGCGAATGGTGCGGGAGAGCGCCTTGATGGCTTCCTCCTGGCCGATGACGCGCTGGTGCAGCGCCTTCTCCATGAACACGAGGCGAGCGGACTCTTCCTCGGTGAGCTTGAAGACGGGGATGCCCGTGGCCTGCGCGAGCACCTCGGCGATGAGTCCCTCATCCACCTCGGCGGTCGTCTGCACGTTGCCGCTCCTCCACTGCTTCTCGAGGCGCAGTCGCTCGCCGAGGAGGTTCTTCTCCTCGTCGCGCAGACTCGCGGCCTTCTCGAAGTCCTGATCCTCGATCGCGGCCTCCTTGCGACCACGAACGGCGGAGATCTTGTCGTCGAACTCGCGCAGCTCCGGCGGGGCCGACAGGATCGACAGGCGCAGGCGGGCGCCAGCCTCGTCGATCAGGTCGATGGCCTTGTCGGGCAGGAAGCGGTCGCTCACGTAACGGTCGGCGAGGTTCGCCGCGGCCACGATCGCGCCATCCGTGATGGAGACCTTGTGGTGTGCCTCATAGCGATCGCGCAGCCCCTTGAGGATGTTGATCGTGTGGGGCAGCGTGGGCTCGGCGACCTGGATCGGCTGGAAGCGGCGCTCGAGCGCGGCATCCTTCTCGAAGTGCTTGCGGTACTCGTCGATCGTGGTCGCACCGATGGTCTGCAGCTCACCGCGAGCGAGCAGCGGCTTCAGGATGCTTGCAGCGTCGATAGCGCCCTCGGCGGCTCCGGCCCCGACGAGGGTGTGGATCTCGTCGATGAACGTGATGATGTCGCCACGGGTACGGATCTCCTTGGTCACCTTCTTGAGGCGCTCCTCGAAGTCACCGCGGTAGCGGCTGCCGGCGATGAGCGAGCCGAGGTCGAGCGTGTAGAGCTGCTTGTCCTTCAGCGTTTCGGGAACGTCGCCGCGCACGATGGCCTGGGCGAGGCCCTCGACGACGGCGGTCTTGCCGACGCCGGGCTCACCGATCAGCACGGGGTTGTTCTTGGAGCGACGCGAGAGAATCTGCATGACCCGCTCGATCTCTTTCTCGCGCCCGATCACCGGGTCGAGCTTGTTGTCACGCGCAGCCTGGGTGAGGTTGCGACCGAACTGGTCGAGAATCTGACTGCCGGCCTGGGCAGTGGTCTGGTCGTTTCCGCCGACCTGCACCTGCTCCTTGCCCTGATAGCCGCTCAGCAGCTGGATGACCTGCTGGCGCACCCGGTTGAGGTCCGCACCGAGCTTGACGAGCACCTGGGCTGCGACACCTTCGCCCTCGCGAATGAGGCCGAGCAGAATGTGCTCGGTGCCGATGTAGTTGTGGCCGAGCTGCAGCGCCTCGCGCAGGCTCAGCTCGAGCACCTTCTTGGCACGCGGGGTGAAGGGAATGTGACCGGTGGGCTGCTGTTGGCCCTGGCCGATGATGTCCTGCACCTGCTCGCGCACGGCATCCAGTGAGATGCCGAGCGACTCGAGCGACTTGGCGGCAACACCCTCACCCTCGTGGATGAGGCCGAGCAGAATGTGCTCGGTGCCGATGTAGTTGTGGTTGAGCATCTTGGCCTCTTCCTGGGCCAAAACAACGACGCGACGGGCTCGGTCGGTAAATCTCTCAAACATGCTGACTCCTTAGGCACCGCGCAGGAATTGGTGCCGGTACATCGAGAGTAACCAGCGAGCGGGTGGTTTACTGCCCCTGTTCGCCGTAGGCGTGACGGGGTGGGCTGCGAAGCCGGCAAGGTCGCTTCGTCGAGAGTGCCAGTTCGTGCCGAGATCGGCCGGTGGAACACCTGCTCTCGGCATGAACTGGCACTCTCGTCCCCGACGGAGGCGCACGCGCCCGACGCAGCCACGAGCAGCGGCAGTACCGGATGCTTGACACGGTTTCGCGGCATCCGCTACTTTATCGATATTCGTTGTTATCGACAATCGTTAAGGCAGACATGAGCCGCCGCCGTTTTCCCCGCATCGCACCAATCGACCTGACCGGGCCGGATGCACCCGCTTCACTCACCGAGGCCGGGATTTCCAACCGTGCCCCTCAAGCCGACAAGTGGGACGGCCCCGACGATCGACACGGTGCGGCCTCACACTGGCCGAATCGCGGAAATCTCGCCACGATCTCGTTCGCGGCATTCATCGCCGGTGCTGTCACGATCGGCTCCTCTGCAGTACGCATCGCCGAGACGTTCGGTGAGCGGGTGCAGGTGACGCTGGCGGCGAATTCCGCGGTGCCGACGGATTCCGCATCCGGGCCCGCGTCTATTGTCTCCGGCACCCACCCGACCGCAGCGCTCATTGTCACAGGCTTGAGCCCCGGGCCCCGGCTGTTGCTCGCTGGAGGCATCCTGGTCATGGCTCTCACCGTGGTCGTGGTCGCGGCCGCCATTATGTATCTCTGTTTTCGACTCGGACAGGGTGCACCGTTCGCCGCCGCCCTCACGCGCATGCTCTCGATCAGCGCGTGGGCGCTTATTCTCGGAGGCTTGGGTGGGCAGCTACTGACCGGCTTCGGAGGCTGGATGGTTGCTTCCGAGCTCAACGCGGATCCGCCTCGATCTGAGTTTCCGTTCGCCGCCAGCCTTGATGCCTGGCCGTTCTTCGCTGGCATCGCCCTGCGGCTGATCGTTGCCGCCTTCCGGGCCGGCGAGCGCCTGCAGCACGAGACGGCTCGCGCCAAACGTCTCGCCGAACGCCTGCGCCGGGACACGGAGGGGCTTGTCTGATGCACACTGGCTCCTCATTCACCCGTCGATCGACGCGAGAATTCGCTCGGATGCGACGCCGCACCTTCGCGCCGGCTCCCGAGGTCACCCGCGGTCGAGGACTGCTGCGCACTACCGGAGTCATCGCGGTCATCTATGCGCTTGCCGACGTCATAGGAATGCTCGCGCAGGTCATCGGAAAGCTTGCCGGGGCAAGCGTGGAAGTCGCCATGCCCGTGGCGACCTTTTGGCCATCGCTCAAGCCATCCGTCGTCATCGAACAGGGGCCAACGGCAAGCGTGGCAGGCGGCGGCTTCGACAACGCAACAGTGTCGGTGAAGGGTCTCGACTTCGCAGCGCGAGCTTGGCTGGCCGGCGGCGACGCTTTGATCGGCGCCACCTTCCTGGCCATCGCGATCGTGATAGCGATGCTCTGCTTCGAACTGCTCGGCGGCAAACCGTTCGGCGGAATCCTGCCGCGGATCATGTCCATCGCCGCCACCGCAATCCTCATCGGCGGGCTCGGCTGGCAGGTCTGCTACGCGATCGGCGGCAACATGGCCTCGCAGCAGGTGCTGACCGTCACCGGGTGGTCTATCGCCGACAAGGATGTCGCGGCCGGAGTCTCGGAGACCGGCTGGCCGGCCCCGACGCAAGACTTCACCGTCAGCCTCTGGCCCGTGCTGATCGCGCTTGCCCTCGCTGCCGTGGGCATCGCGTTCCGGTACGGCGGTCAGGTGCAGCGGGACAGGGAGCGGGCTCAGCTCGTTGCCGAGCGCCTGCGCCGCGACACTGAGGGTCTCGTTTAGTGGTGAGCGGGGCAGTCGAGCCGGGCAGCGGCATCCGGTGTCGGCTCGACGAGTTGCTCGACGAGCGCGAGATGACGCTCACCGAGTTGAGCCGCCGTGTCGGGGTGAGCATCGTCAACCTGTCTGTGCTGAAGAACGACCGTGCGAAGGCGATTCGATTCTCAACGCTCGAGGCCATCTGCGCCGCGCTCGACTGCGAGGTGGGCGAACTGCTCGTCACCACGACGGATGCGACGCATCGCGCCCCGTGAGCGCCAACCCGGCGCGGAATAGGATGCCGCCATGAGCAATCTCGAGACCGACCCCGCCGAGGTGGTCGCCGATTGCACGGCGCCGCCCCCGGCCACAGGCGCGGACGCGCAGGCGGACACAGTCGGAGCCGAGAGCGCTCCCGCGCATCCGCCGATCGAGATTCTGCAGCCTCGCGACGTGCCGCTCGGCGGCCCCCGCGCCATGACCGTGCGGCGAACGCTGCCCCAGCGCGAGCGCTCCACGATCGGTGCCTGGTGCTTTCTCGACCACTACGGGCCGGACGACGTCTCGGCGACCGGCGGCATGCGCGTGCCGCCGCATCCGCACACCGGCCTGCAGACGGTGAGCTGGCTGTTCGCCGGCGAGATCGAGCACCGCGACAGCGTGGGAAGCCACGCGATGGTGCGACCGGGCGAGCTCAACCTCATGACCGCCGGGCGCGGCATCAGCCACTCCGAGGTTTCAACGCCCGCGACGACGGCGCTGCACGGCGTTCAACTCTGGGTTGCGCTGCCCGATGAGGCGCGTTCCATGCAGCCGTTCTTCGAGCACTACGAGTCGCCCGTTCTGCATCGTGACGGTGCGCAGATTCGCGTCTTCATGGGCGAGCTGGCCGGCCAAAGCACCGATGTTGCGATCTTCAGCCCACTCGTCGCGGCCCAACTCGACCTCGAGCCCGGAGCGCAACTCAGCCTCGATCTCAACCCGGCATTCGAGCACGGCGTGCTCGTCGACGCTGGACCGGTTACGGTCGGCGACGCCGCCGTGCAGGCATCCGAACTCGCGTATCTGAGCCCCGGTCGCACCGAAATCACGCTGACAACGGATGCCACAGCTCGCGTCATTCTCATCGGTGGCACACCACTCGGCGAACAGCTGATCATGTGGTGGAATTTCGTGGGTCGCAGCCACGACGAAGTCGTCGGATTTCGCGAGGCGTGGCAGCGCGACGTCATCGACGAAGTGGATGCGAGCGGCCGGTTCGGCCACGTCGCCGACTACGACGGCACCCCACTCCCCGCACCGGCGCTGCCGAACGTGCGCCTGCGCCCCCGCCGCTGAGCACACTGCACATCCGCTGGCTCGAAGAGTTCTGCACAGTTTCTCCTTCCGCCGCTCCCAGCCTCGGTCGTGCGCGACAGACTGGTGAGGAACACGCGAATGCATGCAGGTCATTGTTATATGCATGCATTCGCGCGTAGAATCGGATCATGAGAGCGGCAATACAAGTGCGAAACCTCGACCCTGAGGTGCAAGTCACCCTGAAGACCGTGGCGGCCCGCAAAGGCCTGTCATTTTCTGAGTACTTGCGCCGAACGCTCACGGAGGTTGCCGAACGTGAGCGTCTGCGGGAGCGGTGGGAGCGTCGAGTGGCAGAACATACAGAGGAGACAGCACAGCTGCGCGATGCAGAGTCACGGGCATGGAAACCTCTCGGCGTTGATCGCGAGACGATTCTCGACGTCATTCGCGAGGGTCGAGAAGAACGGTGAGTCGGGTGATCGACAGCGGCGCTCTTGTGGAACTACTCGTACGGCACGGCCCGGAGGGCACAGTCACGCACCCAGAGATCGCCGGTCATGAGTTGCACGCACCTCATTTGATCGACCCCGAATTCCTCAATGCCACTCGCAAGATGCTTACTCGATCTGCCATCAGCCTGACCGAGGCCGACGAGCTCCGCATGAGCTATGCACGCATTGACATCACGAGGTACGCGCATGACGCTCTGGCCAACCGTGCATGGAGCCTGCGTGACAACATCAGCCCATACGACGCGATGTATGTCGCACTCGCCGCCACCCTGCAGGTCGGGCTCATCACCGCCGACCGCCGGCTCGCCCGCGCGGCCGAGCCGCACTGCGAGGTTTATCTGCTGCGCTGAGTGCCGGCGTTCCCGCGAGCGCACACATGCGCTACTGCAGCGCAGAGGTGAGTCTGGCCAGGTTGTCGAGCGTCGTCTTCCAGAGCGAGCGTTTCTCCCACTCCTCCATGGTCAGTTGGCGGCTGTCGCGCCGATAGCCGTCTTCGACCTCGCGCATGGCTTCGACGAAGGAGTGGCCGCGCACCATGAGCGACAGCTCCATGTTGAGCTGAAACGAACGCATGTCCATATTGCTCGTGCCTATCACGGCCACGTCGTCGTCGATGCTGAAGTGCTTGGCGTGCAGAATGTACGGCTTCTTGTACATCCAGATCGTCACGCCGGCATTGAGGAGCGCCTCATAATACGAGCGCTGCGCGTGATAGACCAGCGCCTGGTCGCCGATTTCCGAAACGAACAGCTCGACCTTCAGCCCCCGGCCGACGGCGGTGGTGATGGCCATGAGCATCGACTCGTCTGGCACGAAATACGGGCTCGTGATCACGATGCGCTCCTGCGCGTAATACAGCAGCGCCAGGAACAGGCGCAGGTTGTTCTCGCCTTTGAACCCGGGACCGCTCGGCACGACCTGGCAGTCGATGGTATCGCCGTGCTCGATCTCGTCAGCGATCTCCACCTCCCGCCCCAGAAGCTCGTCGGTCTCGGCGTACCAGTCGGTGATGAAGATCGCGTTGAGACCGGCGACGATCGGCCCTTCGAGCCGTGTCATCAGCTCCTTCCACTTCAGGCCGCGGCGCAGGTTCGAGCGCTTGTTGTACGAGCGATCGATCACATTCTGCGAACCGGTGAAACCGAGGTCGCCGTCGACGACAAGCAGTTTGCGGTGGTTGCGCAGATCCGGTCGCTGGTATTTGCCCTTGAGCGGCTGCACGGGCAACATCAGGTGCCACTGCGCGCCCATTGTCTCGAGCCGACGAATGGTCTTCTTATACCCCTTTGACCGCATGGATGCCACGTGGTCGAGCAGCACCCGCACGACCACGCCCCGCGCGACCGCCGCCTCAAGCGCATCGAAGAACGGTGCCGTCGTCTTATCGAGCGAGAGAATGTAGAACTCGACGTGCACGTAGCGGCGGGCACCGGCAATCGCCGCGGTCATGGCATCCAGAGAGCCCTGATAGTCGCCGATGAGACTGGCGGTGTTGCCGCCGACCAGGGGCATGGAACCCAGATTGCGGTTGAGTTGCACCACGGATTCGAGCCAGGGCGGCCACGGGTGATCCTTGCGCACGCGCTCCATGCCGTGCGTGCTGTCGAGAATGAAGCGGTTGATCTCCTCCTGCTTCTCACGCCGACGCTTCGGCAGCTTGTAGCTGCCGATGAGGAGAAAGAAGAGCACCCCGAGGTAAGGGATGAAATAAATGGCGAGCAGCCAGGCGGTTGCCGAGCTGGGGCGCCGATTGCGGGGCACGACGATGATCGCGACGATACGAATGATGAAGTCGATCACCAGGAGAACGATGACGAGAATCGCGGTGAAGGTGGCGCTGTCCACGAATCGCCTCACCCCCTCGATCGACGATTGTCGTTATCGATACCGTAGCCGGTTGGGGCGACATTTCCGCGCTGCTGCGCGGTCGACTTAGGGGATCGTCGTGGGTGGCAGCCCTCGCCGCGCCCGCTCTTCGGCCTCGAGCCGGTTGTATGCCTTGCGCTCGGTGCGATCGGCGTGCATGATCGCGCGCATCACGAGCCAGAACAGCAGCCCGACGATGACGGTCGGCGCGAGCGACCAGATAACGCCGCTCCAGAAATCATTCATGGTCTGATAATGGTAACGCCCCTGCCTGAATGGAGACCACACGCCTTCCCTCATCGACTTCTTCACAACCTGGCGTCTCGACCCGGTCGCGCTCGTCGCACTTCTGATAGCCGCGGCACTCTACGCGGCGGGGATTGTGCTCGCGCGCCGCGCAGGCATCCGCTGGCCGCTGCTGCCCACGCTCGGCTTCTACCTGCTGGGACTCGGCTCGTTCGCGTGGGTCTCCTTCGGCTTTCTCGGCGCGTGGAGCCTCGATCTGCGCTGGGCATTCACGACCCGCATCGCGCTGCTGCTGTTCGCGGTTCCGTCGCTGCTCACGCTCGGACGGCCCGTGCAACTCGCGCGCGCGGCACTCAGCGGGTTTCCGTTGCGCACCATGGAGCGCGTGCTGCGCTCGTGGCCGGTGCGCATCATGGGAAACGCCATGTTCGCGCCGATCTTCGCCTTCTTCGCCTTTCTCATCTTCCTGACTCCGGTGGCGTATGTGTTGCGGGACAATCCCTTCAGCGAATGGTCGATCACCCTGCTGGTGCCGCTCGTGGGCCTGCTGATGGTCTTGCCCATCGTCGAGAGCAGCATGCTGCGAACGAGCCTGTTCATCACGGCCGAGTTCATGCTGGCATTCGTGGAACTGGTTGTGGATGCCGTTCCGGCCATCCTGCTGCGGCTCAACGGGGCGGTGCTCGATCATGCGCCGGCCCTGGTTGGCGCGTTCCCCGGATGGTTTCCCAACCCTCTGCGGGATCAGCAGCTTTCCGGCGACTTCCTCTGGTTCATCGCCGAAATCTCGGACATTCCGGTGCTGATCATCCTGTTCCTGCGCTGGATGCGCACGGACAAGCGCGAGGCCCGCACGATGGACGAGTTGAGCGACGAGGAGATGGAGGCGCTGACGCAGGCGCACCTGCGAGGCGCTGCCGGGCAGCATCCGCCGCGCTCGTAGCGTGAGGGGCCTTTCTGCTACTTGGTGAGGATGCCGTACAGGCCGTTGCCGATGAAGTAGAGGGCTACTGCGCCGACCACGATCCACATGGTGATGCGGGCCTTCGTGGGACCCTGGCGCTCGGGCTTACTGTCGTTCGGCGTCTCATCGCCCGTGGGCTTCTCGCCCGCGGGCGTGTCGTCATTCGTGGGATTCGTCATCGCGTCGCTCATTTCACTGCGCAGCTTTCGCTGCGCCTATTTGACCAGGGGGAACAGGATGGTCTCGCGAATGCCGAGACCCGTCAGCGCCATGAGCAGACGGTCGATGCCCATGCCCATGCCGCCGGTCGGAGGCATGCCGAATTCGAGCGCACGCAGGAATTCCTCGTCGAGACGCATCGCCTCAAGGTCTCCGCGTGCGGCGAGTTTCGCCTGCTCGATGAAGCGTTCGCGCTGCACGACAGGGTCGACGAGTTCGGAGTATCCGGTGGCCAGTTCGAAGCCGCGCACGTAGAGATCCCACTTCTCCACGACCCCGTCGATGCCGCGGTGTGCGCGCACGAGCGGGCTCGTCTCCACGGGAAAGTCCATGACGAAGGTGGGCCGCACCAGGGAGTCCTTGACGAAGTGCTCCCAGAGCTCTTCGACGAACTTGCCGTGCGTGGGGTGCTCGACGTCGAGCTCCTCCCCAGCGGCCAGTTCGCGCAATTCATCCACAGATGTCGCCGGCGTGATCAGACGACCGGATGCCGCAGACAGACTGTCATACATGCTGATCCGATCCCACTCACCGCCCAGGTCGTAGTTGGTGCCATCCGCCCAGGTCACCACGTGGTTTCCGCTGATGGCTAGCGCCGCGTTCTGAATCATGGTCTGCGTGAGAGAGGCCATCGAGTTGTAGTCGCCGTATGCCTCGTACAGCTCGAGCATCGCGAATTCCGGAGAATGCGTGGAGTCCGCCCCCTCGTTGCGGAAGTTGCGGTTGATCTCGAAGACCTTCTCGATGCCGCCGACGACCGCGCGCTTGAGGTAGAGCTCCGGCGCGATGCGCAGAAACAGTTCCGTGTCGAACGCGTTCGAGTGGGTCACGAACGGGCGAGCGGATGCGCCGCCATGCATCACCTGCAGCATCGGCGTCTCCACCTCGACGAAGCCGCGCTCGGCGAAGGTCTGGCGCAGGCTGGCAACCGCCTTGGCCCGGTTGACGACGTTGACGCGAGCCTGCTCGCGGGCGATGAGGTCGAGGTAGCGGCTGCGCACCCGGGTCTCTTCGTTGAGCTCGTTGTGCAGATTGGGCAGCGGAAGAATCGCCTTTGCCGCGATCTGCCACTCGCGCACCATGACCGAGAGCTCACCACGACGGCTCGAGATGACCTCACCGGAGACGAACACGTGGTCGCCGAGGTCGACGAGTTCTTTCCACGCCGCAAGCGACTCTTCGCCCACCTCTGCGAGGGAGACCATGGCTTGAATACGGCTGCCGTCGCCCGACTGCAGACTCGCAAAGCAGAGCTTGCCCGTGTTGCGGGCGTGCACGACGCGCCCCGCGAGACCCACGGTGACACCGGTCGTGGCATCCGTTTCAAGCTCGCTAAAACGCGCCCGCACGGTTGGGATCGTGTCGGTGATGGGCACCGACACCGGGTACGCACCGCCGGCTGACGACGTCGCCGACTCGATGAGCCGCTCGCGCTTGGCCAGTCGCACGGCCTTCTGCTGGCTGACCTCGTCGTCGCTGAATTCAGGTTCGGCGGGCTGCGTGTCGCTCATGGGTGTCTTTCGTCCAGGTTCAGTCAAGGGTGATGCGCGCGTTGTCGATCAAACGGGTCGTTCCGACGCGTGCCGCCACGAGCATGAGGCCCGAGCCATGATGATCGGCGGCGACTGACAGGAACGTCGCCGGATCGACGACAACAAGATAGTCCAGCTTAACGGCTAGTTCGGCGTCGATCACTGTGGTCGCTGCGGCGAGCGCGGCATCCGCCCCCCGTGAGGCAGCGGATGCCGCGGCAGTCAGTGCCGCAGACAGCGTCACGGCCGCCAGGCGCTCGGCCTCGTCGAGGTAGCGATTGCGGCTGGAAAGGGCCAGCCCATCGGCCTCCCGCACGGTGTCGACGACGGCGACGCGACGCGGGGGCAGGTTGAGGTCACGCACCATGCGCTGCACCAGGAACACCTGCTGGGCGTCCTTCTGGCCGAACACCGCAACGTCCGGCTGCACGATGCCGAACAGCTTGGCGACCACGGTGAGCATTCCGTCGAAATGGCCGGGGCGCGAGGCGCCCTCGTAAAGTGAGCCGACCTCGCCCGCCGCAACCCGAGTCGTCGGCGCGCCATCGGGATACATTTCGGCGACCGACGGCGCGAAGACCAGGTCAGCGAGGCCCGCCAGCGCATCGAGATCGGCATCGAGGGTGCGCGGATAGCGGTCAAGGTCTTCGGACGGCCCGAATTGAAGGGGATTGACGAAGATGGAGACGACGACCGTCTGACCGAGCTCGCGGGCGCTGCGCACCAATTCGCGGTGGCCAGCGTGCAGGGCCCCCATCGTCGGCACGAGCACGATGCCGTCGCCGCGACCGCGAGCATCCGCCGTGGCCGCGCGTATTTCCTCGACCGTCGTATACACCGTGGGGCGCTGCTCGGTCATTCCCCATCCTCCTGATCGAAAGCCGCTCGCTGTGATGAATCGAGAAGTCCGGAAAGATCGGCGCTGCCGGTCGTGGTCGCCGTGCGCAGCGCGTCATCTACCGCCGAACGCACGAGCGAGCCGAGAAAGGCGCCGGGACTCTCCACTCCGATATTCGAAAGGATGCCGGCCGCCTGGCCCACTATCGACCGCGAGAACGCCGTGGCCGTGGCTATCGCTTCGCCGTATGCGGGCCGATCCTCCTCGTCGATGACGATGGGCTCACCGCCCATCTCCACGACGAGCGCTTGCGCTATCGGCAACACCGGTGCAGGCGCCGTCACCGCGAAGTATGTCTCGGCCAGCCGTGAGAGATCCATGCTCATGCCCGTGAATGACAGGGCCGGATGCACCGCGAGGGGAATCGCCCCCGCCTTCAGCGCGGGCTCCAGCACGCCCACCCCGAACCCGGGCGCGGTGTGCAGCACGAGCTGGCCGGGCTGCCAGCTGGAGGTGGCTGCGAGCCCGGCAACCAGGGCGACCAGCTCGTCATCGGGCACGGCGAGAATAACGAGTTCGCTGCGCTCGAGAATGGCGGGAACGTCGAGAATCGGCACCCCCGGCAGAATCGCACCGGCGCGTTCACGGCTCGCTTCGGAGACGGCGGAGATACCAACGATGGCGTGTCCGGCACCGGCGAGCGCCGCACCGAGAATGGGGCCGACCCTGCCAGCGCCGACGATGCCAACACCCAGACGCCCGGACCGCTGTGCACTCATGCGTTGCCCTCCTGCCTGCTCGCAGCCCCGTCATCGTCCCCGGCAGCACGCTGCCTCGGAACCCCCCACTCCATCGCGCGCGAATTCCAGCGATGGCTCGTATCTGCGCCTTCGGCGGCAATCGCCTCGGCAGCGACGTGCTCGAACATCACCAGCGACTCCTGCGCGTCAACCACCGACAGGCGCGGGTGCACGGGACCGTCCACGGTGTGCAGGCGCGCGATCGCGAGGCGCAGCATCCGGCGCACTGGTCCTTGGGAGACCTCAACGCTCTGCAGTCGTGCGAGCGGCACGAATACCAGCCGTCGCCACACCGCTCCGGAGCGCAGCAGCACCGCGCCGTCTGAGACGGTGTACCCGGTGCGTCGCCAGGAGAAGGGGCGCAGCCAGACCGCGCGGCGCGGTGCGGCGGTGAACTCGTCACCGGCGCGTGCAATCATTCCGGCGGTGATCAGCCCGCGATGCTCCTCCGTGCCGAACCCGGGCAGGATCAGCTCCAGCACGCGCACGACGTCCGTGATGTCGCCGACGGGCAGCATCGTGGTGTTCGGCTGCCCCGCCGCACCTTTCTGCTTCGAATGTCCCGCGGTGTTGATGCGGATCTGCCACCAGCCGAACGGCCGCCACAGCACCGGCTGCATCACCTCAACGGCGTGGATGCGGCCCGGCGGCAGGGTTTCGTTGCTGGTAGAGAGCAGGCCGAAGCCGACCCGCACGCCGTCGGCGGTGCCCGCGATCGTGTAGTTCACCGATTTCGTGAAGCGCCGCCCATAGAAGCCCACCGAACCGAGGAGCCCGGGCAGCACCGCGAACAGCAGCCAGTACCGGCCGCTCGCCACGCCGGCGATCAGCAGGCCGACGACGATCAACAGAAAGATCGTGAAGCCGTGCAGGGCTATCGAGCCGATGAGCCGCACGTGCGAAATCTTGACGACCGATTCCGGTGGTGCGGCGTCCGGGTCGAGCTCGGGCGCGAGGAACTCGTTGACGCGACGGTTGAGCGTTTCTGTCGCGCGCACCGTGAAGGTGGGCGAGACGGTCGCTGAGCTTGGCACAGCATCCGGTGTGGCGGGCCTTTCGGCAGGCTCAGGGACCGAAGCCTTGTGCGCGCCGCTTGCCCGCCGCAGGATGTCGCGGCGCAGTTCATCGGCGAGGGCCGAGCCGAGATACGCGAGTTCGACGTTCGCATCCTGCCCGGCGACGCCGACCTCGAGCTTGGCCGTGCCGAAGATGCGGGCGAACAACGGCCGTGAGACGTTCACGCCCTGGATGCGATCGAGTCGCGCCTTGCGATGCCTGCGAAACAGGATGCCGCTGCGCACCTCCACCGCGTCTTCGCCGATGCGAAAGCTGTGCATGCGCCACGACAGGTAGAACGCGCCAAGCGCCAGAAGGAGCAGCACGGCGAGCGCGAGCAGAGCCCAGCCGACCAGGCCATGGTTGACGAGCTGGTCGATGGGGTCGCCGTCGTAGTTCGAGTTCGGCGGCGCACCCTGGTTGCCGCCGAACAGGCCGATGGCCATGTTGGTGAGCCGCTCCCGCAGATTCGCTATCACGATGCCGAGCACGGCGATGAAGCCGATGCCGCCCCGAAGCAGCGGCGTTGCCGGATGCAGCAGGTGCCATTCGCCGTCGGCCATACGTTCGGCTTGTGCCGCAACGGGCTGCCGCGCCTCCAGCTCCTGCGGCTGGCCGGTCACCGGCCCCTCGGGAGTGGTCACAGCCCGGTCCGGCGGCTCTCCGCCAGCTCCACGAGACGGTCGCGCAACTCACCGGCGTCTTCATCGGGCAGGCCCGGGATGGTGACACCGGTGGATGCTGCTGCCGTAACGAACTTCAGGTCGGCGAGGCCGAGCATCCGCCCCACCGGTCCCCGCGTGATGTCGATGAGCTGCATGCGGCCATACGGAACCGCAACGAAGCGCTGGAACATGATGCCGCGGCGAAACAGCAGGTCGTCGGCACGCAATTCGTAGCCGATCGACCGGGCACGACGGGGGGCCACGATGAGCATCACGAGAGTGATGACGACAATGACGATGAGTGCTATCCAGGCCCACCAGAGCTGCGCGACGAGCCACAGGAACACGGCCACGGCGCTGGCGACCACGCCGGAACTCAGCGAGCCCACGATGACGACGAGCACATACTTCGGCGAGACGCGCTTCCAGTCGGCCTGCACGTCGAGACGTCGCGACACGGTACCCCCGAAATCAGCGGATGGGCGCCCCTGCGGCGCCCCGTCCCATGGTAGTCGCGCGTCATCACGTCCACCTGTGGTGTACACATCACACAAGAGATTCGATGAACACATGTGTCGGCTGTGCAAACAACCGGATACCCAACTGGCTCTAGGGTGAATAGTGCGAGCGGAGGGTCCGCTCGGCTCAGACGAGCAAGGGGTCTCATGTCTTCGACCACCATCGCAGCTTCTCGACCAACACTGTCCCGGCCGACACTGGCCGACCGCATCATTCCGCGCAGCGCCGTCAACAACGCTATTCTCATCGTGGCGGGAGTCGCCATCGTCGCCGCCCTCGCGCAGGTGCAGATTCCCATGTGGCCCGTTCCCATCACCGGCCAGACCCTCGGCGTGATGCTCGTGGGCGCGGCACTCGGCTCATGGCGAGGCGCCAGCTCGATGGCGCTCTACATGGTGCTCGGTCTCGCCGGCCTGCCGATCTTCGCGGGCGGCGATGGAAGCGTTTCGATGGTGAGCAACCCGAGCTTCGGCTTCATCATCGGCTTCGTCTTCGCCGCCGCGCTCATCGGCTGGTTCTCCGAGCGTCGCTGGGATCGCCGCCCGTTGCTCTCCGGCCTGGGCTTCCTCGGCGCCAGCCTCGTGCCGTTCGCGTTCGGCCTGCCGTACATGGCCTTCATCCTCGGTTCGCTCGGATTCCCGAATGACCTCGGCACCGTGCTCGCGCTCGGCGTCTACCCGTTCCTCATCGGTGGCGTCGTCAAGTGGGCCATTGCCGCCTCGGTTCTGCCGATCGCTTGGCGCATCGTGAGTGCGGTCGACAAGCGCTCCGAGAAGAAGTAGCTGCGCGCGGCATCCGCTCGCCGTTTCACCGAATTGCGGATGCCCCACGCAACACGCCGTCCGAGGCTCGCCTCGGGCGGCGTTTCTCGTTTGCAACCGTCAGCTGGCTGAAGGGTGCGGCTGAACGTCCTCGTCACGGGGCGGCGGAAGCGTGCACAGGCGCTCAGCGACGAGGCCGCCGATCAGCAGGATGACCGCGCCGGCCGTCGCGCCGACGGTCAGGCCGATGGTGCCGCCCTGGGGCAGCACGGTGCGGCTGAGCATGTAGACCAGCAGGCCCACCCCGGCACCCGTGAGCATTGCGCCGGCCAGGCTCGAGGCCTTGGCCAGCACCGCAACGCGCATCGCCTGGAACGGGTCGATGCGCGCGCTGGTCTTGCCGTGCACGGCCCGGTAGATGGGAACCGCGAAGCCCACCACGATGGCCGCTATGGCCACGAGCGTGAGCGGCAGCGAGACCGGCGGCACAAGCATCGGCAGGCTTGAGGCCACAAGCCCGAGCTCCAGCAGAAACCCCACAACCGCCCCGGCCAGCCCCAGGCCGATGAGCGGGGTGGCGTGCGAGCGCCGCATCAGTGCTCTCCTCCGACGGCGGCGAGCAGGGCCTCGACGCGACCGCGGCCGGCCACGACGGCATCCGGGTCGATCTCGAGCCACGGCTGCAACACGAAGACGCGCGACGCGGCACCCGGATGCGGCAGCGTCAGCGTCGCATCCGCGCTCTGCCTGCCGTCATAGTCGACGATGTCGATGTCGAGCGTGCGATCGCCCCAGTGCTCCTCGCGCACGCGGCCATGCTGCGCCTCAATCGCGTTCACGGCCTCCAGCAGCGCATGCGGATCGAGCACGGTCTCGATCGTCGCCACGGCGTTCAGGTAGGCAGGCGCGTCGCGATCAACACCGGTCGGCTTGAGCGCCGCGGTCTCGATAAGCGACGACACCTTCAGAACCCGGATGCCCGCCACGGCCCCCGCATCGGCCACCGCGGCACGAATGGTCGCCTCGCGGTCACCGAGATTGCTGCCGAAGGCAAGCACGGCCGGCACGGCAGGCCGCATCCGCTGGGGACGGGGCACGATTGCGGCGGGCGTCACGCAGGCTCCCCGGCACCAGTCGAAAAGGTGCCCTCGCTCGCAGGCTCGCGGGCGACAAGCGTCGCGGGATCGCTGGCGCGATCCTCCAGGCTCCGGCGTGCACGGGCGCGCTCGATGGTGACTGCAACATCGTCGAACGGCACCTCGATGGGAGCGGTGGGCTTGTGGATCGTGACCCGCACGGCGTCGGCCGCCTCGTGGGCGAGCACAACGTCGGCCACCCGCTCGGCCACGGTCTCGATGAGGTCGACGGGGTCGCGCCGCACGGCATCCGTCACCTCGAGCGCCAGCTCTCCGTAGTGGATCGTGCCGCGCACGTCGTCACTCGCGGCCGGGGCGGAGAGGTCGAGCCACACCGTGACGTCTATCACGAACTCCTGGCCGGCCTCGCGCTCGAAGGCGTAGAGGCCATGGTGCGCGTGCACGCGCAGGCCCGTGAGCGTGATGCTGTCGGATCCCACCGGCGGTAGGGCGCCAGAACGTTGCGCAGAACTCATGCGATATCCCCTCCGTATCCAGCTTGCCACGCATCCACCACGTCGAGCGCGGCACGCGTGCTCACCACGTCGTGCACGCGCACGCCCCATGCGCCGGCCTGGGCCGCCAGCGCGCTGATGACGGCGCTGGGTGCATCCCGGGCTGCAATGGGCGTGTTCTCGGGCAGCAGCTCGCCGACGAAGCGCTTGCGCGACGCCCCGACGAGCAGGGGGAGCCCGAGACCCAGAAAACTGTCGAGGTGCGCGAGAACCTGCCAGTTGTGCGCGCCGTGCTTGGCGAAGCCCAGCCCCGGGTCGATGATCAGCTTGTCGGGGTGCACACCGAGCACGACGAGCTCGCCCACCCGGTTGAACAGTTCCGCGCGCACCTCGCCCGCGGCATCCGTGTACTGCGCCAACTCGTTCATCGTGTCGGACTGGCCGCGCCAGTGCGAGACGATGAACGGCAGCCCTGTCTCGATGACCGCATTCGCCATGGCTTCGTCGGCGAGTCCGCCCGACACGTCGTTGATGATGGCCGCGCCCGCCTTCGCGGCGGCCAGGGCGGTCTCGGCGTGCATAGTGTCGACACTGACCCGGATGCCGTGATCGGCCAGCTCACGGATCACCGGCAACACGCGCCGCTGCTCTTCGACCGCGCCGATGCGCACCGCACCGGGGCGCGTGGACTCGCCGCCGACGTCGATGATGTCTGCGCCGTTCTGCGCGAGCTCGAGCGCGTGCCGAACCGCGGCATCCGTCTCGATGTAGAGACCGCCGTCGCTGAACGAGTCCGGAGTCACGTTGAGCACGCCCATGATCTGTGTGCGACCGTGCGGCCGCCGTGCGGATGCGTTCACGCGCCCACTCCGCCGATGAGAGCCATGATCTCTGCACGGCCCACCGGGTCGGCGAGCGCGCCGCGACTGGCGACGGTCACCGTGGAGCTCTGGGTCTGACGCGGCCCGCGGGTCGTCACGCAGCCGTGTACTGCATCGAGCACCACGAGCACGCCACGCGCGTCGAGCCCCTCCTGCAGCGTGTCGGCAATCTCCTCGGTCAGGCGCTCCTGCAGCTGCGGGCGGGCGGCCAGCGCTTCGACCACCCGTGGCAGCCGACCGAGCCCCACCACGCGTTCGTTCGGCAGATACGCGACGTGCGCGACGCCGAGAAAGGGCAGCAGATGGTGCTCGCAGATCGAACGAAACTCGATGCCGCGCAGCAGCACGGTCTCGGCCTCGTGTTCGCCGAGGGGCACGGAGTCGGCCAGGTACTCGAGCGGATCCTCCGCAAGCCCGCCAAAGAACTCGCTGTAGGCATCCGCCACCCGCTCAGGGGTCGACCGCAACCCGGGCCGATCCGGGTCCTCACCGATGGCAAGCAGCAACTCACTGACCGCAGCCTGGATGCGCTGCCGGTCGATCGCCGTCGTTGGCTTCGTTGTCACGGTGAAGTTTTTCCTGTGCAGCGCTACGCCGTGGCGGGGCGCGGCTTGCGGGCCGGCGCGCGCTTCGGCTTGCTGGGCGGCTCCGAGTCGATGCCGCCGTCGACGGCTCCCGGGTTCACGGGGGCGGATGCCTTCGGAAAAGCGATCGGGGGAACATCCGAAATCGGGCGGTTGCCACTCGAAAGCCACTGCGGGCGCTCGGGCAGCTTGGTGATGTCCTTGAAGATCTCAGCGATCTGGTTGTGGTCGAGCGTCTCCTTCTCGAGCAGCTCGGCAGCCAGGCGATCGAGAATGGCGCGGTTCTCGTTGAGAACCTCCCATGCCTCGTCGTGCGCCTTCTCGATGAGCGCGCGCACCTCGGCGTCGACGCGCTCGGCGATCTGCTCGGAGTAGTCGCGCTGGTGACCCATGTCGCGGCCCAGGAACATCTCACCGGATGACTGCCCCAGCTTGACGGCACCGACATCGGCACTCATGCCGTATTCGGTGACCATCTTGCGCGCGATGCCCGTGGCCTTCTCGATGTCGTTCGACGCACCCGTTGTCGGGTCGTGGAACACGATCTCCTCGGCAACACGGCCACCCATGGCGTACGCCAGCTGGTCAAGCAGTTCGTTGCGGGTGATCGAGTACTTGTCTTCCAGCGGCATCACCATCGTGTAGCCGAGGGCACGGCCGCGGGGAAGGATCGTGATCTTCGTGACGGGGTCGGTGTGACGCATCGCGGCGGCGGCGAGGGCATGGCCGCCCTCGTGGTATGCCGTGATGAGCTTTTCCTGGTCTTTCATCACGCGGGTGCGCTTCTGCGGGCCGGCGACGACGCGGTCGACGGCCTCATCGAGGGCGCGGTTGTCGATGAGCTGCGCGTTGGAACGCGCGGTCAGCAGCGCCGCCTCGTTGAGCACGTTGGCCAGGTCGGCGCCCGTGAAGCCGGGCGTCTTGCGGGCCAGCACCTCGAGGTCGACGCCCTTGGCGAGGGGCTTACCGCGACCGTGCACCTCAAGAATCTGCTTGCGGCCCTGCATGTCGGGGGCGTCAACGCCGATCTGACGGTCGAAGCGGCCGGGGCGCAGCAGTGCGGGGTCGAGGATGTCGGGACGGTTGGTCGCCGCGATGAGAATCACGTTGGTCTTGACGTCGAAGCCGTCCATCTCGACCAGAAGCTGGTTGAGGGTCTGCTCGCGCTCGTCGTGCCCGCCGCCCATGCCGGCGCCGCGGTGGCGACCGACGGCGTCGATCTCGTCGACGAAGATGATGGCGGGGGAGTTCTCCTTGGCCTGCTGGAAGAGGTCGCGCACGCGGCTTGCACCGACACCCACGAACATCTCTACGAAGTCAGAACCGGAGATCGAGTAGAACGGAACTCCCGCCTCACCGGCGACGGCGCGCGCGAGCAGCGTCTTACCGGTTCCGGGAGGGCCGTACAGCAGCACACCCTTGGGGATGCGCGCGCCGACGGCCTGGAACTTGGCCGGCTCCTTCAGGAACTCCTTGATCTCCTCAAGCTCCTCGACAGCCTCGTCGGCACCCGCGACATCCGCAAAGGTGACCTTGGGGCTCTCTTTGGAGACGAGTTTGGCCTTGGACTTGCCGAACTGCATGACCTTGTTGCCGCCGCCCTGCATTCCCGAGAGCATCAACCAGAAGATCACGCCGAGAAACAGCACGGGCAGCAGAATGCCGAGGGCGGAGAGCAGCCAGTTGGGCTGCGGAACCTCGTCGTCAAAGCCCTTGGGCAGATTGGCGCTGTCGACGGCCTTCACGATGTCGGCACCGCGCTGCGAGACGTAGTTGAACTGAACGAGCTTGCCGTTGGTCTTGTCGGCCTTGCTCAGTGTGAGATCGACGCGCTGATCGCCGTCGATGATCTTGGCGCTGGCAACCTTGCCGTCCTTGAGATACTGCAGGCCCTGCTCGGTGGTAACGCCCTTGAATCCGGACATCGTGATGAGGCTGGAGCCGATCCACACGGCAATCACGGCCAGCACGATATACAGGATCGGGCCGCGGAAGATCTTCTTGGCGTTCATGGTGCGATAAGGCTATCGCGCCCGCGCTGGGCGCGAACTGCATGTTCGCCGTGGGCGTGCTTTACCGCCGGTCAACCTCGGCAGCGAGGAAACCGATACCGTCGATGATGCGACCGAGGCCGAACTCCAGATCACGCGCGCTGTCCTCGTCGAGTTCGCCTAAGGACAGCACCTGCGCGAGCATCGGGAATCGCTCCTGCGTCAGCAGCGATGCCAACCATGGCGCGGCGACGTCCTGCGCCTCATCCTGCGCGTCGACGGCACGGGTCAGCGCGGCGACGTTGCGCGCATGGCCGTCGATCAGGAGGGCCACGTCAAGCATCTGCCGCAGGCCCAGACCAGTCGGTCGCAGCGATTGCAGGATGTATTCCAGCCACAGCGCGCGGTTGGGGGTCGCAATGAACCCCGCAATCGGCGCATCCACCAGCCACGGATGCCGCGCGTAGCGAGCGGAGATCGCGCCGGCCCATCGCCTCACCCGTTCGCGCCAGTCATCCGTATCGAGGATGCTGACCGGCGGCGTGCCGAGCGCAGAATCGACCATGAGTATGACGAGGTCCTCGCGAGATTCCACGTGACGATACGCGGCCATCGTGCCGGCGCCGAGCCGACCGCCGAGCTTGCGGATCGAGAGCCCCGCTATGCCTTCATCGTCTGCCAGCTCGATTGCCGCCGCCACGATTTTTGTGGCGTTCAGGCCGGGCTCGTCCTGGCGGGGCGAATCGTGCATCGCCCATGCGGTCGTCACCCAATTCGGCGGCGTCTGGGATGCCTCGTCGATCGTTGCCATCAGAGCCTCCCTTGACATCGAATCTAACATCTGCGTACAGTGTACGCAACTAGTGCGTACACTGTACGCATCCGCCTGGACTGAGAGAACCGAGCATATGAGTACACGCGTTATCGCCACGATCGTCCTGATGGTCGCGATGTTCATGGATCTGATGGATTCGACTATCACCAACGTGGCGCTGCCGGCGATCGGCGCCGACCTTGGCGCCAATCCGGCCCAACTCGAATGGACACTTGCCGGCTACGTCATCGCATTTGCCACGCTGTTGATCACGGGGGGACGGTTGGGTGATGTCGTCGGCCGACGCCGGATCTTCGTGATCGGGGTCGCCGGATTCACACTTGCTTCGTTGTTCGCCTCGCTTGCGCAGTCGGGCGACTTTCTGGTTGCCGCCCGCATCGTGCAAGGTGCCTTCGCGGGCATCATGGTGCCGCAGGTGCTCTCCAGCATCCAGGTCATGTTCACCCCCGAGGAACGCGGGCCCATCCTGGGCATCACGGGCGCGCTGAGTGCACTGGGTGCCGTCGCCGGGCTGCTGTTCGGCGGCTGGATCGTGACGGTCAACGCCTTCGGGCTGGGCTGGCGCAGCATCTTCCTGGTCAATATCCCGATCGGGATCGTGCTGATTCTCGCCGCCCTTCTCGTGGTGCCGCGCAGCAGGTCTGAGCATCCGCTGAAGCTCGACCTGGTCGGTGTGCTGCTCGGCGCGGTTTCAGTCTTTCTCGTCGTCTTTCCGCTCACCGACGGGCGCCAGGCCGGATGGGCGGCCTGGATCTGGGCGATGCTCATCGCGGCGCCATTCGCTATCGCGGCATTCATCGCGCACCAGAAGCGACGGCTGGCGCGCGACAGTTCGGCCCTGCTGCCGATGCCGCTCTTCCGCAACCGCGGATTCAGTTCGGGGCTTCTCGTGCAGGTGCTCTCGTCGGTCGGCAACGGCGGATACGCGCTGATCCTGTTGTTCTACGTGCAGCAGGCGCTCGGCTTCACGGCGTTGTCTGCCGGGCTCACGATCCTCCCCATCGCCCTCGGCTCGATGATCGCCACCGGCATCGCGGTACCGCTCTCGCAGAGGTTCGGGAAGAGCCTTGTGCTGGTGGGCGGAGTGATTCAGGCGGGCGCATTCACGTGGGTCGTTGCCGCGATCGCCGCGCGCGGATCCGAACTGAATGGCTGGGATCTCGCGCTCCCGCTCACTCTCGCCGGTGTCGGAATGATGCTGCTGATCATGCCGTTGATGGGGCTGACCCTGGCAACCATTCCGGCAACGGAGGCCGGCGCGGCATCCGGAACGCTCACGACGTTCGGTCAGCTTGGAATGGTTCTCGGCGTCGCACTCGCCGGCGCCGTCTACTTCGGCATGCTCGGCGAGAACGCGACCCGAAGCAGTGCGCAGGGTGCGGTTACCACCGGGCTCTGGGTACCCGTCGCCGCGTACCTGCTGGCCGGTCTCGCAGCGCTCGCGCTGCCGCGCATGACGCCGTCTCGTGTCGACGCGCCGCGGGACGCTGCGGCTGTGCTGCTTGACTCGGTGTGAGCGTGCCGCTGTGTCAATCAGGCGCCCTGGCGATCAGCCGCCGTAGACCTTGGGGGCCAGCACGCCCACGCCGCGCAGATTGCGGTAGCGCTCGTCGTAGTCGAGGCCATAGCCCACCACGAACTGGTTCGGTATCTCGAAGCCGACGTACTTGACGTCGATCGCGACGCGGGCCGCATCCGGCTTGCGCAGAAGTGCGCAGATCTCGATGGATGCCGGTCCGCGCGAATTCAGGTTGGCCAGCAGCCACGAGAGGGTGAGACCGGAGTCGATGATGTCTTCGACGATGAGCACGCGACGACCGGTGAGGTCGGCATCCAGGTCCTTGAGAATGCGCACGACGCCGCTCGACGCCGTGCCGCTGCCGTACGAGCTCACGGCCATCCAGTCCATGGTCACCGGAATGCGCAACTCCCGCGCGAGGTCGGCCATGACCATGACGGCGCCCTTGAGCACACCGACGAGCAGCACGTCTTCGCCCGCGTAATCGGCCTCGATCTGCCTCGCGAGTTCGGCGATCCGGGCTCGGATCTGCTCCTCGCTGATAAGCAGTTCGGTCAGATCATCCTGAACGTCGGAGAGTTCCATGTCAGCGGTATGGTCCTTATGTATCGAAACGTCAGGCCCGGGTGAAAATCACGCGGCCCCCCTGCCTGACAACTCTAACGCCTGGCAGGTCGAGCCCCTCCTGCCCGTGCCAATCGGTGACCAGCCTGGCGACGGCGAGCGTGTGCACTCGCTCGAGAGAAACCCCGAACTCGCTCTGTGCCACATAGCGGATGATGCGGTGGCGCAGCGCGGGCGGGTTCGCCGCCAGCGCGCCCACCGACACCGAGATGCCCGCCTCGGCGTGCTCGCAGATGTCCTCGATGGTTTCCACGATCATGGCGTCGAGTGCGTCGGCGTCTTCGCGCAGCTGCTCGGCGGTGCGGGCCAGCGCCTCGGCGATGCCCGGGCCGAGGTCTGCCTCGAGTGTCGGCAGGGAGCTCTGGCGCACCCGCACCCGCGCATACGCCGGGTCGAGGTTCTGCGGGTCGTCCCAGGGCTCGAGGCGCGAATCGACGCAGAACTGCCTGGTCGTCGCACGACGGATGCCGAGCAGCGGGCGCAGATACGGCCCGTTCTGCGGCGCCATCCCCTGCAGGCTCGCCGCCCCCGAACCGCGCGCCAGGCCGAGTAGCACCGTCTCGGCCTGGTCGTCGAGCGTGTGCGCGAGCAGCACCGCACTCGCCCCGGTCTCGGCGAGGGCCTCGGCAAACGCGCCATAGCGCGCCTCCCGAGCCGCCGCCTCGGGGCCGCCGTCATTCTCCCCAGACACGACAACGCGCTTCACCAGCACAGGGTTGAGCCCCAGGTCGCGCGCCTGCTGCGCGGCTTGCGCCGCGACATGCGACGACCCCTCCTGTAGGCCGTGGTCAACGATCACTACTCCCGCCTGGATGCCCGCCCGCGGCGCCTCGAAGTTCGTCGCCGCCGCGAGCGCCAGCGAGTCCGCTCCCCCGCTCAACCCCACCAACACGAGTGCTTTGTCGAAAACGACGGATTTTTCGCCGTGTGAGCCCGAAATCGCGGCTTTGTGGCCCGATCCGGCACTTTCTCCGTCGTTTTGGTTAAGCGGCGCGACGAGGGCGGCGCGCACGGCGCGGCGGATGTCGGCTATCGCGGGGGTCAGCCGTGGGCGGCGGGCTGAAGAAACGTCAGGCTGCATCCAGTAACGTTATTCCTGATTTTCAATACAAGGGAGAACAGTCATGGCAGAGTACGACGTCGTCGTAGAGATTCCCCGCGGCAGCCGCAACAAGTACGAGGTCGACCACGAGACCGGTCGCGTGTATCTGGACCGCGTGCTCTTCACAAGCTTCGTCTACCCGGTCGACTATGGCTACTTCGAGAACACGCTCGGCCTCGACGGCGACCCCGTCGATGCGCTCGTGCTACTCGAGTACCCGCTGTTCCCCGGCGTGGGCATCAAGGTGCGCCCCGTCGGCGTGCTCAACATGAGCGACGAGGCGGGCAGCGATGCCAAGGTCGTCGTCGTTCCTTACAAGGACCCGCGCTGGGCGCACATTCAGGACATCACGGATGTTGCCGAGCAGACCCGCAAGGAGATCGAGCACTTCTTCGCGCGCTACAAAGACCTTGAGCCGAACAAGTGGGTCAAGATCGAGGGCTGGGGCGACGCCGCCGAGGCCGAGCAGATCGTGCAGGCGGGCCTGAAGAAGCTCGCCGAAGAAGGCCACTGAGCCTCATCGCTGGTTGAGGAGCGCGCTTGGACGCGACAGCGTCGAAGAACAAGAGGGATCGCACGTAGTGCGATGCGCATAGTACGAGCGCGTCTCGAAACCAAGGCCGCGCGCCAGGTTTCGAGACGCTCGTTCCTCGCTCCTCAACCAGCCAAGACGCTAGCCGGCGGGGCGGCCCACCTGGTACCAGAGGTCGCCGCCCTGGCCCCATACAGGCTGCACCTTGACCACGTCGCCCGACTTCGGCGCCGCGATCATCATGCCGCCTCCGAGGTAGATCGCCTCGTGGTAAAAACCGCCGTCGTACCAGAACAGCAGATCGCCGCGCTTGCGCTGTGAATATGAAAAGAGCAGCCCGCGATCCTGCATCGTGTAGTACTGGTAGGTCACGCCGTGCCCGCCGATGTTGATGCCCGCGTAGCGGTATGCCATCATCGTGAGCCCTGAGCAATCCCAGGTGTACGGGCCCGCGCCGCCCATCACATATGGCTCCCCGAGCTGCGCCATCGCGTAGGAAATGGCTCGCTCAACCGTGTTGCTATTCGGCACGGGGTTCGGGTTCGACGCCGGCGCAGTCGATCCACCGCCGCTCGATCCGCTGTTGCTGCCGCCGCCGTTGTTCGCCGCGGCTGCTGCTGCCGCGGCGGCTGCCGCGCGTGCCGCGGCCTCGTCACGCGCCTTCTGTTCGGCCGCCGCGCGCGCCGCAGCCTCGGCAGCCTTACGCTCCGCCTCGCCTTTGAGATACGAACTCTCGACCGCCACCGAGGTGTTCTTCAGTGTGGCCAGCTGCGAGATCAGTTCGGTCGACTTCTGCTGCTGGGTCTGCAATGCCGCCCGCGAAGCCGCCTCTGCGGCGTGTGCCGCGTTGAGCGCCTCGGTCGCGGCATCCGACCGCTTCACCCGCTCTTTCTCGGCCGATTTCGCCTGGTCGGTGAGCGACTGCGCATTGTTCTTGTCTGTCGTGGCCTGCTTGTAGATGGCTTGCGACTGCTCGGTGAGCTTGCTCATCGTGCCGAGCTGGTAGAGCAGCTTGTTGGCCGCGTCGCCGCCGTCGCCGCCCTTGAGCATGAGGTCGACCGAAATGTCCTGGCCGCCCGCGCGTGCAAGATGAGAGGCGAGCAGTCCCGCCCGCATCTGCGACGTCTTGGACTTCTTGTCGGCGGCATCCGCCTGCTGCTGCAGGTTGGTGGCCTTCTCGGTTGCCTGCTGCAACTGCATCTTGGCCTCGAGATAGGCCTCATCAGCCTTCATCGATGCCTTCGATGCCGCCGCAACCGACTCTTGCAGGCCGTTGATGAGCGTTGTGATGTTGCCGATCATCGTCTGCTGCTGCTGCACGTTGGCCTTGGCCTGCTGCACATCGTTCCACGACGGATAGTCGGCGGCGTATGCGGCGGGAGTGATGATACCGACGGATGCCGTCACCACGCCCATCACACCGGCGCCGATGGATGCCGCGGTCTTCGCCCGCGATCGTGTGGCCTTCGTGAACTCAGCCAAGTGCCGCTCCTCGTTGTCTCATGAACGGGATGCCGTCGATCGGCGAGCCGTTGATGCGCACCTCGAAATGCAGGTGGTACCCGCTCGAGTTGCCGGTGCTGCCGACATACGCGATGACCTGGCCGGCCGAGACATGCTGGCCGTAACCGACGATGATGCCGCCCGGGTGGATGTGTCCATAGCCGGTGGAGATGCCGCCGCCGTTGTCGAGCAGCACGAAGTTGCCATAGCCGCCATTCCAGCCGGCGTAGATGACCGTGCCGGAGTGCGCAGCGCGGATCGGCGCGTTGTACCCGGCGCCGATGTCGATGCCGAGGTGCCAGCTGGAGCAGCCCGGGCAGGGCGAGGTGCGCGGCCCGTAGCCGTCGGTGATGGGGCCGAAGGCGGGCACCGCCCAACCCGAGTAACTGACGTTGCCTCGTGCAGCTGCAGCTGCAGCTGCGGCCTTACGCTCTGCGGCAGCCTTCGCCGCCGCCCGAACCGCGACGCCCTTCTGGTAGCCGCTGACGACTTTGGTCGTCTTGTCTTTCAACGCGGCGAGTTGCGCCTGCATGACCACGATCTGCTTCTGCTGCTCGGCTAGCTTGTCTTGCGCGGCCTGCGCCGCGGCCGCGGCCGCCTTGAGCGCGGCATCGGCGGCAACGCGCAGCTTCTCGCGCTCGGCCTTCGCGACGGCGGCCGTCTCAGACAGAGCCTTCGCTGAGTTCTGTGCGGTCTTCGCCTGACGGTATACCTCGGTCGAACGTTCGACCAGCTTGGACATGCTGCCGAGATCGGCCAGCAGCTGGTCGGGTTTGTTGGCCTTCGCGCCGCTGCCTCCACTGAGGAAGATGTTGGTGGAGAGGTCGGTGCCGCCAGTGCGGTAGAGCTGCCCGGCGAGGCGGCCCGCCTGCTCGGTTGCGGCATCCGCCTTCTTCTTGCTGTCGTCAGCCTGCTGCTGCAGCTGACGCGCCTTCAGATCGGCGTCGTCGAACTTGGCCTGGGCGATGGCCAGCTCGTCGCCGCGCTTCTTCGCTTCGGCCTGGGTCTGCGCGACCTCGGACTGCAGCGCGGCGATCAGATTGTTGATGCGGGTGACCTGAGTGGCCGCCGCCGACTGGCTGGCCTTGGCGTTCTGCACATCCTGCCAGCTGGGATAACTCGTGGCGTATGCGGGCTGGGCGATGAGGCCCACCGCGGCCATGGAGAAGATGGCGACGACGGCCGTGCGGGCTCGCCAACGCCGGGCGCGAGTGACGATCGTGCGCCCGTCGGTCGGTTGAGTGCGTTTCATTGTTCCTCGAACCCGTCTGCTCGTGACCCGCTTCGGTCACTCCAGTCACACGGATACCGTTGTTAACAGCGTTAACAGTAACAATCAGGAGCGCGCTTGCCCAGTACCCCGCATGGGTCACATCGGGATCGCGCCGCAATCGTCATCGAAGTCCGTGCGACGGCCCGGTCGGACCGTCCCGGCGAATCTAACCCTCGGATGCCCGATTCCGGCGCCCATTCGGCGCTCGTCGCGTATTCGGCGGGCTGCGGCATCCGGTTTGGCAATTTGCGGGTCGCCCCGTATGCTTGTGCGTCGGTAGTCATGCAGTCTGTGACCCACCGGCCCCATCGTTTAGCGGCCTAGGACGGCGCCCTTTCACGGCGTTAACACGGGTTCGAATCCCGTTGGGGTCACGCAAAAGTTGAATATAATGGTTTCATTCGAGGCCCTGTAGCGCAGTTGGTTAGCGCGCCGCCCTGTCACGGCGGAGGTCGCCGGTTCAAGTCCGGTCAGGGTCGCAAAGGTATAAGCCCTTCCGCAAGGAGGGGCTTTTGCCGAGAAGGGCGCACTCTCGAGTGCGGCTTTCGGCTCTGTAGCTCAGTTGGTAGAGCGTTCGACTGAAAATCGAAAGGTCACCGGATCGATGCCGGTCGGAGCCACTGCCCCGCTTCCCGGCTTCTACGGGGAGTGGGGCTTTTTAATACCCTCGTGAGCCTGTCCGAATTGTCAGGCTTGCATGTCGACGTCCCCACGATCGACATACAGCTGAGCGAAATCGAGCACCTGTTCATGCGCCCGGCCGCCGGTCGTCGGCATACCGCGGCGCCATCGACTCCATCTGGTCCATGACCAGCTTGATGGCCTCGGGCTGCTTGTCTGGTGGGTACTTGTACTTGACGAGCAGCCGCTTGATCGATGAACGCAGCTTCGCCCGCACGTCGTCGCGCACCGTCCAGTCGGTGCGCACGTCGCGGCGCATCACTGCGACGAGCTCGCGCGCAATCTGCGCGAGCACGTCTTCACCCTGGTCCGTTACGGCGGATTCGTTCTGCACGACCGCGTCATAGAACGCGAGTTCGTCGTTCGAGAGCGGGGGCGAGAAGCGCGCACCACGGGCTGCCTCGGCGGCGACCTCCTTCGCGAGCTCGATGAGCTCGGCGATGACCTCTGCCGTCGAGAGCTGTTGATTCGTGTACCGCTTCATGATCTCGGCTATGCGCTCCGAGAACGCGCGCTGGCGGATCAGGTTCCCCTGCGTTACGCCGGACCCGGCTTCGACGAGCGACTTGCGCAGCGCCTCGATCGCCAGGTGCACGTTCGGCGCTGCCTGCACCTTCGCAAGGAACTCCGGACCTAGATTGTCGAGCGAGAGTCGCGGCAGCCCGGCGGCATCGTAGATGTCAAGCACTTCGCCCATCGACATCGCCTCGGCGACCAGGCCGGTCAGCAGGCGCTCGATTTCCTCTGGCACTGGCTCGTCGCGCGACTGCCGTTCCATGGCATCGAACTTCGCCATCCACACACGCACTTCTTCGTAGAAGGCGATCTCATCGTGCAGTTCGGCGAGCCCCGCTCTGCCTGAGCTCAGCGCCCACGCGCGAGCGAGCCGGCCGCTCGTGGCGCGATAGCGATTCGCGAGCCGGTCGACGCCAAGCTCAGGGTCGTTGAGCGAGTTCGACGCATCCCGCAGGAAGTTCGTCGCAGTCGTCGCGGCGGTGCGCATCGCCCGCGGACCACCGCGGCTCAGGATCGCACGCCAGTCGCAGTCGGCGAGCATGTCGCGGATCTGTGCAACAAGTTCGGCCGCGATCCCCACAACCTCGTCAACGTCGCGGCCGACCGGCCGATTCTCCTGGTCGGCAGTCGTGTACTCCGAAAGAGCCTTGGCGAGATTGTCGGCGAGCGGCGCGTAAGCAACGAGCAGGCCGTCCTCCTTGCCCTCGAACGTGCGATTCACGCGCGCCAGAGTCTGCATCAGCAGTGCGCCTTTGAGTGGGCGATCCAGATAAAGCGTGTGCAGCGGCGGTGCGTCGAAGCCGGTCAGCATCATGTCTTTGACGATGACGAGTTCAAGCTCGTCCGAAGAATCCTTCAGTCGGTCCTTGATCGCACTGTTCGCCGAATCGCGGCGCACATGGTCGCTGATGGGCGGCTGGTCGGTTGCCGACCCCGAGTAGACAACCTTGATCTTGCCCCCGTCGAGGGCGTCGGAGTGCCAGTCGGGACGCAGCGCCACGATCGCCGAGTACAGTCGTGCGCAGATCTCGCGCGTGCCTCCGACAATGAGCGCCTTCCCAGGAGATTCGAGGAAAGGCACCATGCGGGTGCGGCGTTCTTCCCAGTGCGTGACGAGATCCTTCGCGAGGGTCTGGATGCGCTCGGGTGATCCGTACACCGCGTTGACAACGGCGACGGTTGCCTCGATCCGTGCTCGCTCGGTGTCGTCGAGGCCGAGCGTGTACTCATCGGCTGCGCGATCGATGTCTTCTTCGGTTGTACCATCAGCGAACGTCACCTTGATGAGCCGCGGCTCGAAGTAGACAGGCACGGTCGCGCCATCTTTCACGGCCCGCGTCAGGTCATATTGGTCGATGTCCGGGCCAAAAACGGCCCGAGTGTCACGCTCAGCGAGAGACAGAGGCGTTCCCGTGAAGGCGATGAACGAGGCGTTCGGCAGCGCGTCGCGCAGGTGGCGCGCGTAGCCGTCGAGTTCGTCGTAGTGGCTGCGGTGCGCCTCGTCGACGACGACGATCACGTTGCGTCGATCAGTGAGAAGCGGATGCTGCGCCCCCGCCTTCTTCTCTGCATCCGTCAGCCCGAACTTCTGCAGTGTCGTGAAGTAGATGCCGCCCGTGACTCGCTTGCTCAGTTCGTCGCGCAGTTGCGCGCGCTCGCGCACTCGTACGGGCTTCTCGGCGAGGAGCAGGCTGCGATCGAACGTGCGAAACAGCTGCCCGTCGAGTTCGTTGCGGTCGGTCACCACGATCACCGTGGGGTTCTTGAGCTTCGGATGCCGTGACACGAGATTCGTGTACAGCTCCATCTCCATCGACTTGCCCGAGCCCTGGGTGTGCCACACGACTCCGGCCTTGCCATTCGTCTCGACGGCCTGAATCGTGGTACCGACCGCTTTCGTGACGGCGAAGTACTGGTGCGGCTTCGCGATGCGCTTGACGAGGCCCCCGGACCCTTCGTCGAACGCGGTGAAGTTGCGGGTGAGCTGCAGGAAGCGCTCTTGGTTGTAGAGGCCGCCCAGCGCATCATCGAGCGGCTGCACATCGACGCCGCCTTCGATGCGCGGCTGCGTGAGTGGCGCTCCGTCGTCGTCGACGTTCCACGGGGCGAAGTGGTTGAGCGGCGTGAACGGCGTGCCGTACTTGGCATCAAGCCCGTCGCTTGCGAGTGTGAAGACGCAGAAGCGGAACGCCATCGGAAACTCGCGCAGGTAGGTCTGCAGCTGGGCGTGCGCGGGCGCGACGCCCGTCGAGGTGGAGCCGGCCTTCTTGAGCTCGACGATGCTCAGTGGCATGCCATTCACATACAGCACGATGTCGAACCGGCGGCGCAGGTCGGTCTGCCGGATCGTCACCTGGTTGACGGCCAGCCAATCGTTCTGCTCCGGCGCACCGAGCAGGCGGATGCGCGGATTCTGCTCGACACCGTCGGTATCGATGTAGCTGAGCGGGTAGCCGCCGACGAGGTATTCGTGGATGCGGTGGTTCTCTGTGATCGCGTCGAGCGACTTCGGTGCGGCGATCTCGGCGGCGGCCTGCTGGAGGTAGCTCACCGGCACGTCGGGATTGAGCCGCCGCATTGCATCGAGCAGGCGCGGACGGATCAGCAGCGCATCCCATGCCTCGCGCTCGCCGCTGCCGGGAGCGATCTCCTCGCCACGTTTCGGCTCCCATCCCAGTGGCTCCGCGAGGGTCTCGAGGGCGGCGCTCTCCCATTCGGCTTCCGAGATCCCGGTCACTTAGTGTCCCCTTCATCGAAGTCACTGCGTGTGATCGCCTGCCAGATCTCGGCGGCTACCCAGCGTTCCTTGCCACCGCGACCCCACCGGCCGGCCGAACGCACCCAGCCCAGCGCCTCGGCCTTTCGCAACAAGTTCGACCCGGTCGGCTGGGTGACGCTCAGTGCGCGCACCACAGCTCCAACGGTGACAACGGGATTCTCGAGCAGGATATCGATGAGGTCTGCCACCTGGGATCTATCGCCTCGCACCTGTGCGCGATAGCGCTCACGAATGTCGAGCAGAGTGCGGATGCGGCCTGCGCTCTCGTTCGCCTGATGCTCGACGGCCGCCGCGAAGAACTGGATCCACTCGTCGATCTCGCCGCGCTCGCGCACAGCCTGCAGGCGGTCGTAGTATTCGGTGCGTTTGGTCTCGAAGTATCCCGAAATGTGAAGGATCGGCGCACTCAGAACGTGGTCGTGCATGAGTTCGAGGCCGATTAGCAGACGACCGATGCGGCCGTTGCCATCGAGGAACGGGTGGATGGTTTCGAACTGATAGTGCATCAACGCCCCACGAAGCACGGGAGGCATCGTGGAAGGCTCGTTGACGAAGCGCTCCCAATCGGCGAGCAACGCACCGAGCTCGTCCTGATGAGGCGGTATGAAGCGCGCCGTCTCGGGCCGGGCATTAGGCGAGCCGATCCACACCGGCGATTGCCTCAGTTCGCCCGGCGATTTCTCCTCGCCGCGCACGCTACTGAGCAGGGTCTCGTGCAGGGCGCAGAAGAAGCGCAGTGTGAGCGGCCACGTCTTGATCAGTTCAGTGCCCTGCTCGATCGCGCGAAGGTAATTGGCGACCTCGCGGAGGTTCTCGTTCTCGATCGGGAGGTCTTCGTTCTCGGCAGAGAGTACCTCGCTGAGAGATGCCTCGGTACCCTCGATCCGCGAGCTCGCCAGGGCCTCCTGCGCGAGCGCCGGCCCTAGCAGCAGAGCCGGGTCGTCGATGAGCAGTGCGAGGCCGGAGAGGCGGCCGAGGGCGAGGTCGGCCCGCGACACCGCTGCGACTGTCTCCGGCTCCAGTGTGAGCTCGCGCGGGATCGGTGCAGGCAGAAAGTACGCGTGCGGCCAGGCACTCAGTGGCTTGGTCGCCAGCGCACCGAACCTAGCGCTGGTGAAATCACTGGATCGCATCTCGTCCATCCGAGTTTTATAGAAAGCAATCGAACTTATAAGCCTGGAGGCTCCTTGCTTATAAGTTATCCCAAAGGAGTGAAGCCGGCGCTCAAATAACTCGGCCGGTTCGCTTTATCACCCCACAGTGCCCCCTTTACTTGTTCCCGATCATGGCTTCGCGATGCGCTGCTCAGTCATCTTGCGGATGACATCAAGGAAGCTTGGGGCGTATCTGCCCCAAGTTTCGGCGATCTTGGCCAGGTCGAGTTTGCCTGTGTGGACCTGCTCGCACAGTCGCAACCATCCCTCGCCGGTGGCTGCCGTGAGAGCGAACGCGACGCCCGCGCCGATGACACTTCCCGCGCCTGGGATCAGCTTGAGGAAGCTACGCGCGAGCGCCTGGCCGGTGATCTGCACGCCCAGTTGCGCGAGCGCTCCTGGGGACAGCATGGACTTGAGCTCGAGGTCGTAGATGGCCGCAATGCGTCCCATCATCGTTAATTGGATCGGCGCCAGAATCGCGGCATCCGCGACAGGAACGGGGATCGCGGCGGCAGCGGCGGCTGCGGACGCGGCCACCGCGATGACGGGTCGAGCCATCTCGCGCTTCCAGGGGAGGTTGAGTCGCTGAGCGATGCGAAAGGCATCCTTCTCGTCTTCGGGCGAGAGGGTCAGGGTCTCCGCGACGAGCTCACCGAGGCCATGCCCCTTGCCCTTCCCGTGTCTGTCGCGGTTGGAGGTCAGGATGACGCGCTCATACGGAATGACAATCGGCTGCTTAGTCTTGCCGTCGGTAGGGCTTTCCAACCAGGAGACAAATTCCTCGAGGTCCTTCGTAACGGCGCGCTTGCCTGTGATCGGGTTCTTCACCCAGTCGACCTTTGTAAGGACGAGGATGACCGGCAGCCCCGCCGCGTCGAGCTCACGAATCATGGCGATCGCGGCGGACGTGAGACGGTCACTGCTGGAGTGCACGCAGTACCAGACGACCGAGATCTGCTGGTTCGCGGGACGCTCCGAGATGGTCTTCAGGTGAGCCCTCAGCTGTTCGGCCGGCGGCATGGGCGACCCGATCTCGAACCCTTCGATGTCCCAGATGCCGAGCGAGTCATCGTGGTAATACTGCACACCGCGGGTCACCGGCAGGCCCTTGCCGACATGCGCCCAATCGCGCCCGAAGACAGCGTTGACGAGCGAGGACTTCCCCACGCCCGAGTCGCCGATGATCGCGAGGTTGAACCGGCCATACCGGCTCTTCGCTTGGGCGTTCGCCTCGAGAAAAGGCTGGTCGTCGATATCGGGCGCGTTGGCCGCGTGGTCTTCTGGCTCCATCGCCATCTTGGTGTTCTCCTTCTTTTCGTTTCCCGAGGTCATTGCGTGACCTCAAAGTCGAGCAGTGCCTTCACCCAGAAGTGCGCCTTGGTCGTGGCGGTCGTCAACGGTGACCTCTCTTTCGTCGGGCGGGCAGGCAGGCAGGCAGCCGAAGTTGTCACTCACGCCGCATCCTCGGCAAACGGGGAGGGCTCTTCCAACGCGTCAACAACAACCGCCCGTTCGTTGGCAATTCCATAGGGAATCAGAACGCTCGCTGCATACTTGGACGTGGACTTGAGGTGACTTTCTTGATCGTCGAAGTAGATATCAGGACGCATCACCTCGAGCACCGTTCCCTTGTCGATGCCACCCAGGAAGAACGCGTCGTTTACGGTGACGCCCCACTCGTCGAGCGTGTTGATCGCCCGTTCGTGCGCCGGCGCGTTACGAGCCGTCACGATCGACACACGAAGTCGGGGTCGGTACGACTTATCCGTCATTGCGCGTTCCCGTTCAATGCTCTGGATCATATTGAGATCGCTGAGGAACTCTCGCAGCGGCCCATCTTGGAGAGGAACTGCTCGCTTGGCCACTTCATTCTCGTGGAAAGCGGGAAGGCCACCGCCCGTTTGGAAGATGCGCTCCGACTCATCGCTGGCGATCACTCCATCGAAATCGAGTGCGACGCGAACAGTTTCATCGTCGCGCGCGGTGTTGGCGGACGCGACCACCAAGCCGGCCGGGAAGCCGTTGGACAACGCTGCGCGCACGCTCTGCTCCTCGCCAGAGAGGAAGAGCGACATCGAGAATGCGCCAATGTATTCATGCGGAGCTTCTCCTTGGGTGAAGACTGCCCTGCTTATCTCGAGGCCATGGGCTTCGACGGAGCGCATCACCCGGAGGCCCGTCGATGGATCGTTGCGAGAAAGGATGATGACTTCGACCAGGGAGTCCCCTGGGCGAAGATCGTTCAGGCCCAGAAGTTTCCGGATGAAGCCGAACGCGATTCCCGGTTGCAATGTATCGTCGATGCGATCCGCCTGGTACCTGCGATAGGCATCCTCCCCGTGCTCACGGAAGAATGCGTCGGAGTCAGCCAAATCGAAGAGAGCACTGGAAGCGATGCCGATGACGAGTCGGTCGGCGAGACGATACGCCATCACGCACCCACTTCCGAAGCGAGCTTCTCGACATCGCGGACGCGAAGCGTTCCCGACATGAGTTGCGGGAGGAGCGCGTCGCGCGTCGCGGCGAGCGTCGTGTTCTCTTTGTGTAGTGACTCAACCTGCTCGAATAGGGCGGTTGCGCGATTGCCGAAGTCAGCGAGCCAGCCCTCTCCGGGCTTCGGAAGCGCAAATCGAGCTAGGTCTGAAGCCGTCACGCGTTGCCGCCCGGATGTTCCTACCATGTTCTGAATCGCGAACTCGCGGAAGCGCGCCTCGGTCGCGAGCAGAAACGCGATTGGAGGAGCGACACCATCCCGGGCACGGAGGACGATGAACTCAGTGGAACCGATCGCTGTTTCGCCGTCATCGATGTTGTCGACATAGCCCGTCTTGCGATTCTCGAGACACGGTGTGATGCGCGCGAGCAGAACGTCACCTCGCTGAAACCGGGCACCACCCTTCGCTTCTCGTCGATCGGGTGCATCGATCGACCAGCCCGACTCCGGGAGCTTCTTCATATCCACGTAGAGCGGCTGGCTGTCGTTGGGCTTTGGCGTTGGAGGGTTGAGATCTACGAAGTCGGACAACACCGCCTCGCGGTCAGGGCGTTGAAGCCAAGCTGAGTCCATCTCTGTCCTAAGGAATTGTTCTGCGGTCGAGGCAACCTCCGTGTTGGCGGCAATCTTGTCATCGAGCGCGCCCAGAACTTCGGCAATCGCTTGCTGGGTCGGGAGCGGGGGTAGATCCGGAAGCGCAAATGACTTCAAATCTGCCACTCGCAAGTGCGCGACGGTCGACCCCATTGCTCGGCCAAGCAGCCGCTCTTGTGTGAAAGGAGCAGTTAGGAGGTAGTAGAGGTACCGGTTGGAAACCTTCGAAGGGGATGCTCTGAGGTGTGTGGTTCGTTGCCCGGCGCCGATGCGACCGCCTTCCGGGATGATCACTACAGGCCCGACCGGCGCTTCGCGTGCAAGGAGGAGATCGCCAGCTTGCGGTTCGAGCCTGCGAGTCCAGATTCGGAAGGTCTCTTCGGAGACTCGCCGGGCTTGTGCCTTGTCGATGGTGTTACCGCGCATCGCGGGTGTTCCCACCAGTAGGTACGCCCCGTCGATCGTCTCCGGAGCTGTCCGGTTTACGCAGTCGACAATTTCGCTGCAAACGGAGCTCAAGGTTTCAGACATCGACCCTCCCCAGCTGCTCACGCACGACCTCGGCGAGCCGCGCAGATTCCGCGAACTGCTCTTCTAGCTCGGCGCGAAGTCGCGCAAGTTTCTCCTCGATCGGCTCTCCGTCGTCCTCGACCTCGGCTGCGCCGACGTAACGGCCGGGCGTGAGCGCGTAGTCGGCGGCCTTGATCTCCGCGAGTGTCGCCGAGTAGCAGAAGCCGGCGGTGTCAGCATACGGGCCGGGTACGGCATCCGATTCGGTTCCGCGCCAGGCGTGGAAGGTGCCGGCGATGCGAGCGATGTCCTCGTCCGACAGGGCACGCTCGGCTCGGTCGACCATGTGGCCGAGGCCCCGCGCGTCGATGAAGAGCACCTCGCCGGCGCGTACGCCCTTGTCTTTCGCGAAGAACCACACGCACACCGGGATGCCGGTCGAGCGGAACAGCTGCGTCGGCAGCGCCACCATGCACGACACCAGGTCAGCCTCAACAATCTCGGCTCGAATCTGACCCTCGCCACCCGAGTTCGACGACATCGATCCGTTCGCCATCACCACACCCGCAGTGCCGCCGGGCGCGAGCTTCGACAGGATGTGCTGGATCCACGCGTAGTTTGCGTTGCCGGTGGGCGGCACCCCGTACGTCCAGCGTGGATCGGACTCGCTGCGCGCCCAGTCCTTGATGTTGAACGGCGGGTTGGCCATGACGAAGTCGGCCTGCAACTCGGGATGCAGATCGCGGGCGAACGTGTCGCCCCAGCGCGGCCCGAGGTTGCCCGTCAGCCCGTGGATCGCGAGGTTCATCTTCGCCATGCGCCACGTGCGCTCGTTGAGCTCCTGCCCGAAGACCGAGATGTCGGAGCCTTCGCCTTCGTGCGTCTCGAGGAACTTCTCGGCCTGCACGAACATACCGCCCGACCCGCACGCTGGGTCGTACACGCGCCCGTGTGTCGGCTGCAGCAGCTCGACGAGCACCCGCACCACGCTGGCGGGCGTGTAGAACTCTCCGCCCCGCTTACCCTCGGCTGCGGCGAACTTCTCGAGGAAATACTCGTACACCTCGCCCAGCAGGTCGCGCGCTCGCCGCCCCGACGCACCGGACTGGCCCTGCCCCGCGAACCGCGCCGAGTTCAGCAGGTCGATCAGCTCGCCCAGCCGGCGCTGGTCGACACTGTCGCGGTTGAAGATGCGCGGGAGAGTGCCCGTCAGCTGCGGATTCGCCTGCATGACGGCATCCATTGCCTCGTCGATCAGCAGCCCGATCGACTTCTCGGATTCGCCCATCGACGGCCCAAGCCCCTTCGCGTGTTCCGCGAGGAACGACCATCGTGCGCTGGCGGGCACCCAGAAGACACCGTGGCCCGTGTACTCGTCGGTGTCATCGATGAGCGAGGCGATCTGCTCCGCGTCATAGTCGGCGGCGGCGAGCTCGGTGCGGATCTGCCCGCGGCGCTCGTCGAATGCGTCCGACACGTACTTGAGGAAGACAAGCCCGAGGATCACGTCCTTGTACTGCGAGGCATCCATCGAACCGCGCAGCTTGTCGGCGGCCTTCCAGAGCGTGTCTTTCAGCTCCTTCATCGTTGACGGCGCCGTTGGGGCGGACTTCGGTACGCGGGGCATGGTGTCCTTCAGTGAGGGTTGGGTGTCGCGGTAGCAGCGTTGTCGGGATAAGTGAGGGCGCCGGAGACGAGTCCAGCAGAGAGCAGGTCGGCGTACGTGTCGAGCGACCGGATGCGGCGCGCGAGGACCTCACGACGGGTTGCCAAGTCGGCGAGAGTCTCGCGAAGAGGTTCCACGGTCTGGGGCGTTACTCGGCGAAGGCGCCACCGTTTCCAAACTCCAGCGCCCCCCGTGGATGCAGTGATATCAGCCGCGATAAGTTCGGAAACCAGACCACCTGGGTCAGCGCGGTTTACGCGAAGAACCCGAGCGGGGTAAAGCACGACCTTCGAGCCAACGGGGTCTACCCACGCCTTCGCCGTGGGTGCCGTGCGGAAAATGACGTCCCCGGCAACGGATACGCGAGCTGCGGGATGTCGCGCGCGGAACACAATGGGATCGACATGGCGAGCGCCGATCCGCGCAGGGTCATCTAGATCTGCTGGGCCGATCACAACGAAGCCTGATTCGTAATACTCGTCAGCCGCGACGCGCGTACCCGCAAGCAGCCGCAAATGTCGCTCGGCGATGAGTTGCTCCAGGGATGCGGCAGGCAAGACGCGACCGGGCGCTGAAGTCGGCGAAAGCTCTGGAGCGTCCTCGCCGAGATTCTCAAGGGCCTGGTCGAGGAGAGCCGGCAAATCTTGAGTCGAGCGGAAGGTGCTCGCTCGCGGGCTTCCGCCGGTAACAAGCGCGCGACGCGAAGCAATCAATGAGGTCGTGCGCGGCAACCGCGCAAAGCGGAAGGCGTGGGCATACATGTCGCGAGCGCTGCCCATTGCTGCCAGCACATCATTGACGAGACCGGTGCGTTGGGCTTTGGCGAGGGTCACATCGCTCAGGTCGGCAACCGCTGTGACGCGGTCCGCCACTGAGCTGTCCCCCGTCACGCGGCCCAAGACCCACAACGCGAGTGCCTCACGCGGGGCTGCAGTGAGTAAACCTGCGGGCAGCTTCGCAATCGCCCGAACGCGCCCTGAGCGCAGCAAGTCAGCACGGGCGAGCCCGTCGGAGGCCGAGATGGCCTCGACCAGCGCCATCGCAGGGGCGAGCACCACAGCACGATCGTGGTCGCGCATCCCGAGCAGGACCTCGTCGACGGCCCGCAGAATCTCCGAGGTCGACCGCGCGGCACCCGACGGAAGTCGCTCGATGAGGAGCCGTGGCGCATCCGTGACCGAGTCAGTAGTAGGCAACGCTAATCCGTCGCACAAATGGCGACGGCGGATGCGGCGGCCCTCACGCAATCCGGACACGACGAGGTCGACACCATCTCCCAGCCGTTCGAGGAGGCTAGCGACAAGGCTAGGGGTGATCTCCGCACCCACGACCAGCTCGGCCTGGTCATCAACCGCGAGCGCCCCAGCAAGCTCGACTAGGAGTGCCTCCGCGGAGGGCACGAGTGGACCCGACGATCCTGCCGAAGAGCGCGTCGCCGCGTGCCGTCGCTCCAGCAGTCGTGAAGCTTCGATTGGCGAGTAGGCAGCGTCTGCGAACAGGTCAGCCCACTCAGCCCAGCTCGCGGGCGCCCCCGAGATTTCCGTCACTATACATGCGTCATCGGGGTCCGCGGCGGCCGCACGTCGCTGCAGTTCGTGAGCGCCGTGACCGCCCACGGCGTCGCCCGAAGCCGAGCGAAGAGCAAGCAACGCATCGATGCTCGCGACGTGCTCAGCATCGGCGACATCGAAATCGGGGGGCGATGCCGACGCCGCGGCATCCGCGACCGCATCCAGGTTGTTCCCGTGCTCGGTCCGCGCAAGCCACTGCGCAACCGACATCGCGTCGAAGAGCGCTCGGCCGCGGGACTGGCCCGCTACTGGAGGGAACGGATCATCCGTCGACGCGAATCGGCGTCGCCAGACGGATGCCACGGGTCGCCGCACATCGGCAAGGCGGGCAACGCCGGCCATGTCGAGGAGGAGCCGTGGGGTCGTGGTCATGAGGTAAATCTACACAATCGGCCGGTGACCGTCACGTTTGTCCTGATAACCCTACTTATCATGCATATTGTGCGCCAACCGCCGCAAACGCGCAATCATTGCCACTGCTACCCGCTACCAACCCCTACCCGAGATCGGAGCCCACCCATGAACCAGGCAACGCCCAGCACTACCCACGAGATCAAGTGCCCCCACTGCTCGACCGTGTTTACGGTCGACCAGGCGGAGTATGCGAATATCGCGCAGCAGGTGCGCACCGCGGAGTTCGAGAAGGAGCTCCACTCTCGTCTCGCCGAGGCCGAGATGGCCAAGAAGACCGAGATTCAGCTCGCTGAGACTAGGGTTGCTCAGCACGCCCAGAACATCGCCGCCGAAAAAGACGCGAAGATCCTGACTCTTACGGCCGAGCTGGATAAGACGGATACCCTGCAGAAGCTCGCGGTAAACGAGGCTGTCTCCGCGATGGAGAAGAAGCTGACCGAGGCCGAGGCTGCGCTCGCCCTGCAGACGGCGGAGCAGAAGGTCAAGAACGCCACATTAGCGGAGACGCATACCAAGGAGCTCGCCCTGAAGGATGAGCTCATCGAGCGCTATAAGGACATGAAGGCGAAGCTGTCGGTCAAGCTGCTCGGCGAGACTCTCGAACAGCACTGCGAGACCGAGTTCAATCGCGTGCGCTCGCTGGCTTTCCCGTACGCAGAGTTCGGCAAGGACAACGACGCGTCCGCTGGCACCAAAGGTGACTACGTCTTCCGCGACTTCAACGACGGCGCAGTCGAGTACATCTCGATCATGTTCGAGATGAAGAACGAGGCGGACCTGACTTCCACTAAGAAGAAGAACGTAGACTTCCTCGCCAAGCTGGACAGGGACCGCACCGAGAAGGGCTGCGAGTACGCGGTGCTCGTGTCCATGCTCGAGGAGGACTCCGCGCTGTACACCGGTATAACTGACGTTTCGCACCTGTATCCGAAGATGTTCGTCATCCGCCCGCAGTTCTTCCTTGCCATCATTGCGCTGCTCCGCAACGCCGCCCAGGACACGATCGAGGTTAAGGCCGAGCTGGAGCAGGTCAAGAAGCAGAACATCGACATTACGGACTTTGAGAGCGAGCTCGAGGACTTCAAGGCGGGATTCGGTCGCAATTGGGACCTCGCCAAGCGCAAGTTCGACGGCGCAATCAAGGAGATCGATGTGGCCATCGACCGTCTCCAAAAGGTCAAGGAGGGCCTGCTCGGCTCGGAGAACAACCTCCGCCTCGCCAATGACAAGGCGACTGGCCTCTCCATCAAGAAGCTCACCAAGGGCAACCCCACTATGCAGGCCAAGTTCGCCGAGCTGGAATCCCCGAAACCGCAGGACGCCGCCTAGCCTCAACAGGTAGGAGCCTTCCGCCCGCCAAGGGATCGGAGGGCTCCTACGCGGCGAAGACCCGATGACTGGCCACGTCATCGGGAATCGCGGATCGGCAGCTTAGACTCGACCCGCCTGACTACATTTTGACTACAAGCGTGTGAGAACGAACCCAATACTTTGAGGTAACACAAGATCGGCTTCTGCGACAAATCAACGATTTTCAACCGCATGGCGCTCTATCAGGTCCTTCGATTTCGACTGAAAATCGAAAGGTCACCGGATCGATGCCGGTCGGAGCCACTGCCCCGCTTCCCGGCTTCTACGGGGAGTGGGGCTTTTCTCTTTCTACGCGAGTGTCTGGCGGCGCACGATCTCGGTGATCCAGATCGGCGCATAGGGGGATGTGCAGTTCGGTGGGGTGGGGTAATCCTTGAGAACTTCGAGACGTTCGCCGATGCCGATCGCGCGGGCGCGATGCTCGGGGTGGTGGATGCCGATGGTGGCGAGGCACTCGTTCATGGCCCACTGCAGGCGGTCCGGCGCATCCTTCATCTGCGACTCAATGAGGTCGAGGAGCTCGCTCAGGTTGAGCCCGTCAGGGGCTTTCGCCACCCGATCACTCGTCAGCGCCCACCCCGCACTCGCGATAACCGGGTCAGGGTCGGCGAACCAGGCGACGCGAAGTTCTTCGACGTGCGGGCTCTTCTTGACGATGTAGTTGACGAGCCAGGCGTGCACCTTGGGCGCGTGCGCGTCGCGCAGCATCGTGTGCAACTCACCCGCGGTGTACGCCTTGGGTCGACTGATCAGAATCGCGACGAGACGTGCCGCGGTGTCGCCGGTCGCCCACAGCTGGCCGGCGAACTCATGCTGTGTCCCCTGGCGCTTCGCCACCGCCCGCAGTCTGGTGAGATTGACACCGTGATCGTCGCCGTGGCGTTCATTCACCGCACGAACCTTCGGGTCTTCCAAGGCGGCCAGTTCTGCCATCACGTCACTGACGCTGACGGTGGCCCGAGACGCCGAACGAGTTGCCACGACGATCCCCCTTCTGCCCTGCCTTCAGCGTACGTCGACCGCGCGGAAAAGCTCTAGCGGCCAACGACCGGCGTCGACTCCAACAGCCGGCGAGCGACAGGCATGAAGCGCGCTGCGATGAGGTCGTGGCCGACCTGGTCGGGATGCAGGTTGTCGGGCAGGCGCCCATCATCAACACCGAGCAGGGTCAGCCCGTCGACAAGGTGCAGCGCCGTGTCCTCCCGCGCCGCGACCACCTGCTCGAGCAGCGAGCGAGTGCGTCGCAGGGTGAGGCTGCCGTCTCCGTCAGGAATTTCTCGCGGCGTGGCACCGGTCTTGCCGGGGGAGACTTCGCGAGTCGGCCCCGTCGCATCCTCGTGAATCGGGCAGGCGAGCGCGGTGATGACGGCGAGCGGCGTCGACGGATGCCCCGCCCTCACGAGGTCCAGAAAATTGTGCACCGCAGGCACGAAGGTGCGAGCGCGCATTGCGTCGCCGTTGACGATGTTGATGCCGATCTTCAGCGTGATCAGCTCGGCGGGAGCCTGTGCGATCGACCGCGCAACGAAACCGTCGAGCATCGCGTTGCCAGCGAAGCCCATATTGACCAGATCGAGGCCGAGCTCGCGCGCCACCTGCTGCGGCCAGGGCCCGCGCGGGTCAGCCAGGCTCGATCCGTGACTGATGGAGCTGCCGTAGTGAATCCAGCGCGCGCCCTGTGCCGGTGCGGGGCGCAGCGGTGCATCCGCACTCAGCGAATGAAAAACGCAGGCGGCCGGGGTCGGCAGCCAGATGGTGACGAGTCGCTCGACCCCGGCGTCGTCGAGCTCGAAAACGAGCTGCGAGCGCTCACCGGCCTCGCGCACGGCGGTGCCGTCGGTTGCCTCAAAGAGCAGGTCGCCCTCGTCGAGGGTGAGCGGGAGCTCGACGAGCGGGGTCTCGGCAACGACGCGAATCAGACGGGCCGGGTTGCCGCGCGTTGTGGTGCGCGTGAAGGTCACCTCGAGCCGGATGCGTGCGGCCGCCGTAAGCACGCGGATGCGCACGCCACTCGTCTGCGCCGACATGCGGTCGATGCCCCCGCCGGCATGCTGCGGCCGCGTCCAGGCGGGCAGGCGCAACGGCGCGATTCCGCCGGGAACGGATTCGAATTCGAGAGCCCCGTACACTCTGCCCTCGAGCTCGCGTTCCGTCAATGCATATTCCGACACCGGGCGTTGTCCTTTCACTCGTGGAAAAAGCGCTCAGGGCAACGTCCCTGGCCCCATGAACGGGGCCGCGAATCGTCGATGAGTCGGGTACAACGGTAGCGCTTCGCTCACTACCCACCGATCACCGTCGCCAGACCGCCGGGCGCACGTCGCTAAGGTTGCTGCGTGAGCATCTCCCGCATGGCCGCGCTCGGTAGTTCATTCGCGTCGGGCCCCGGCATCCCACCCTTTGCCCAGCGCCGCGCGGGGCGCTCCGAGCGCAACTATGCCCACCTGACCGCCGCGGCGCTCGGCGCCAGTCTCATCGATGCCTCCATCTCCGGGGCAACCACCGAGACGATCCTCACGGCGGCCCAGGGCACAGGCCGCGGTCGTTTCGCACCGCAGATCGAGTCCATCAACTTCGCAGACGAGCTCGATCTGGTGACCATCACCGTCGGCGGCAACGACCTGGGATACGTCGGGTCGATGCTGCAGACGGCGTTCACGGCCTGGATGTCGTCGCGTCCCGTTGCCCGCTTGTTGCTGCGGCACCGCGTCGGCGACCCGATCGGGGCGGTCACCCCGCAGCGCGTCGCGGCTGCGGCGGCGGGGCTCATCGCCGTGGTCGAGGAGGCAGCTCGGCGAGCGCCGCACGCGCGGATTCTGCTCGTGGACTATCTCACGATCATCGGCCCGCTGACCGAACCCAGCCGCACCGCGCCGTTCACCGTCGACGAACTGGCCGGGTTCCGCGCTGTCGGCGCCGAGCTCACGAGCGCCTTCGAGACAGCGGCGCGCGAATCTGTCGCCGAGTTCATTCCGATGGCCGCGCTGAGCACCGACCATGCGGTCGGCTCGGCCGATCCGTGGGTCACCGGGTTCACCTTCGGCGTACGCGCGCGAGATGGCGCACCATTCCACCCGAATGCGGCTGGGATGCAGGCCGTCTCGACGGCCATCCTGCAGCACCTGAGCCACGGCTGACGGCGCCGATCGGCGGCTCGATCAGAGCCACGATCGGAGCCAACGGCGATTGTCGTTCACCCCCCGTTCTGGGGCAACGCGCCTGCGCGTCACGGTCCGTCTGCGTCGAGTCCACTCCCCCTCGGTATGACTGACAAGCGGTCGCTCTCCAGGCCGCCAGCCACCAGGGAGTCTCCAGAATGAAGCGTCCGACCATCGCCATGTCCGCCGCCGTCGTGGGTGGGGTGGCCTTCTCGCTGCTCGCCGGCGGCGTGGCATCCGCGCACCAGCCGAGCGGGCCGAGCGCGGCCGTAGACGACGCCTACCTCATCACCGCGGGGCGCGCGCTGGATGTGCATTCGCGTGACGGGGTTTTCGACAACGATCGCGGGGCATCCGGCACCATCGTCTCGCACACGAGCACCGCGCACGGCGCCCTCACGTTGAACCCGGATGGCACGTTCCGCTACGTTCCCGCCACCGACTTCACCGGCGTCGACAGCTTCACGTACACGATCAATGATGCCGTCACGCTGTACAGCACCAACCTTCCACCACTCGCCACGATCGGTGGCGTGAAGATCACCGAAGGCGCGTACGGATCGTCACTGACGCCGGTTCCGGGCTCGAAGAACGAGTTCTACGGACTCACCGACCGCGGCCCGAACGTGGACTCGCCCGACGGCAGCACCAAGATCGAGCCACTGCCGACGTTCACGCCGGCAATCGGCAGGTTCACGCTCACGGGCACGAAGGCCGTGCTGAAGAAGACCATCCCGCTGCGCGCCGCCGACGGCAGCCCTTACAACGGCCTGGTGAATTCGCAGGCGAACACCGGCGAGACTATCACCGACCTCAATGGCAAGGCGCTGCCGACGAGCACGAACGGGTACGACCCTGAAGGCATCGTCGCCCTTAGAGACGGCACCTTCTGGGTCTCCGACGAATACGGCCCCTTCATCACCCATTTCGACCGCAATGGTCGCCAGATCGGGCGCCTGTCACCGTTCGACGGCAGCCTGCCCGCCGAGCTCGCCATGCGTGTGCCGAACAAGGGGATGGAGGGCCTGACGGTCACTCCCGATGGCAAGACGCTGGTCGGAATCATGCAGTCCGCTCTGCAGACGCCGGACCTGACCGCCAAGCCCTCCAAAGTGACCACCCTGCGCATCGTGACGTACGACCTGAAGAGCCGCGCCACACACGAATACATTTATCTGCTCACCGACCCCAAGATGAACAGCGGCGCGGTCAGTGAGATCACGGCTCTCTCGAGCACCAGGTTCATCGTTGACGAGCGCGACGGCAAGGTTGAGCCCTCGGCGTACAAGCGGCTCTACTCGATCGACCTCTCCCACGCGACGGATGTCGGCCCCGCCTCCCGCGTAGCCGGCGCGCGATACGACGCGGCCAAGGGCGGCCTGCTTGTGGGCACCGCGAAGCAGTCGATCGACGCCTTCGTGGGAACGGCCGACACCGCGGCATCCGCCACCGCACTTGCCTCGGTGGGCATCACTCCAGCCGCCAAGTCGACAGCCGTCGACCTCGGCGTGCTGCTCACCAAGCTCGACCCCACGGGCGGATTCTTCGGTCACGACAAGATCGAGGGCGTGGCGACGACGGATGGCGGACGCACGCTCGTGATCAGCAACGACAACGACTTCGGCATCGACGGCGTGACGAATTCCGCCGCCCCGTACACGTTGCACGCCAAGATGCTGCCGAACGGGCAGCAGGATGACGGGCAGTACCTGGCGATCGACACCACGAAGCTCGACCACCCGAACAGCACGGCGACGGTCTCGATCTTCGTCACGCCGAAGGGCATCCACGTGCAACGCTGATGTGACCGCCTCGGAGGGAGCTGCGGAGGAATCGGCGGCTCATTTGTCGACGCCCGGCAAGAAGGTTCCGGCACCGACACCGGGGCCTGCCAGCGCGGGATGAGCCCGACTACGCAGTCGGAAACCGTTACCGCCCCGCCTTGCGCCAAGGCGGTGTCACTGCTACCTCATTCAAGTACTTCGAGAACACCTGAGACCATGAGCCCGCTAGCCCCCTTTGACAAAGCCACCCGTGCCGCCTTGCGGTTGGGGATCACATGGCCGATCACGGGTTTGTGGAATGCCTTCACGGCTGACCACGCGAGACCCGTGCAATACGACTTCGCCACGAATGTCTGCGTCGGCTTCTCGGCATGACGCTCCATGATCGTCAGCAACTCACCGTAGTGGGTGCGCGGAACCCACTTGGGATCGATGAAGATCGTGTGGCTGCCGCCGAATGCGTCGATGAGCTCCTCGACCCTGGCGTACGGCTGCGCCGCGCCGCCTTGGCGGGCTGTTTGCGGATACGCGATCTTGTGCTGTCGCACCTCGTTCCAGCTGTGTTCGGATGCGATGAATCCGCTTGTTCCCGACGTGCGATCCAAAGTCTTGTCGTGCAAGCCGAACCACACGCCATCAGAAGTGCGGGCAAGCGAGATCTCAAGGGCGTCGACTCCCCGAGCGACGGAGTTTCGATACGCCTCCATCGACATCTCCGGCCAATCGGCAGACCCGCCATGATGGGCAACGTAAAAAGACTTTGCCGCGATCAATGAGGGAACGAGCTTGCCAGGCCCCGCCGGCTGCAGAAGACGGAACGCACCAACGCCAACCGCGGCCAACGCGACAATTCCCGCCGCACCGGTGATGACCGTGCGGCGCGTCAGAGCGGGCCGTGGGTCAGGGTGACCGTCCGGCATCCGTTCGGGAGCGTGCTCTTCTTCCACGGGTAAACCGTAACCCGTACTGAACCAGATCGGGGTTGATGAACCCCGAGCGCGAAACTCTCATTCCGCGCCCATCACCGTGGAGTGGTGAGCGACCCCGGCACCGTGTCGCTGGAGGATCGCTCGCACCGGTTCAGGCGGGGGCGCGGTGACGCATCCGGTAGCTCGTTTGCCGAGGCCCAGGAAGAAGCCACCAACGCCGTGCGGCCCGTATGGCTCGTATGCCTGCCAGCGGGTGATAAGTCCGTCGCAGGTTTCGACGACGAACACTTGACGAAACTCAAGCGGGCGACCGTTCTTGAGCACGTGGTTCGAAAGCACCTCAACCGAGACGGTGAGCCCGTCATCGGCGAAGAAGTACCGCTCGACGGTGAAGCCCAGCTGTTGCATACCGGCGAAAACCCAGCGGAATCCCTCGGCGATCTGCTCATGCCCTTGCATGCGGTCGATCGGGTAGTGCGGGTCGATCAGCGCGCCGTCAACGGCGAATGCTGCCACCGCTTTGTCAAGATCTTTGGCGGAGACCGCCTCGAGATTCCGGTCAATCAATTGCTTGAGTGCAGCTGTCACGACGGTGGATCCTCCTCGATCAGAACGGATGCCGCACCCCGCGACCGCCGTCAGTTGCGTTGAGCGAACGCTACCGCACGCACTGACTCAGCGGCAGGCTTTAAGAGAAGCGCCGGGAAGCCCGAGCCGCACAAGAATGAATCGAGCAGGAGCCTGCATGTGGGGTCATGCCCGCATCAAGACTCGCTCAGCGACGCTGCCAAACGTCATCCGGCTCCAGAAGTTCTCGCACCGACTTAGGGAGACTTCCCGACACCAGATCGGCGATGGTGGTCGCTTCAAGAACAGCCCTAATACCTGCCCGCACGGCGACCCACACCTCGCGCAAAGGCGCTGCGGCGCCTCGATATTCCGTATCCTCGGGCGGGAGACCACGCACTCCGGCAAGCGGTCCTTCGACCGCACGCATGCCGTCAGCCAGTGAGATCTGATCGGCAGCAATCGCGAGCGCATAGCCGCCGGCTGCGCCCCGCTGGGCAGTCAGTAAGCCCGCCCGTTTGAGATCAAGCAGAATCGCTTCAAGAAACTTGCTTGGAACTTGTTGAGCTTCAGCGAGCTGGGCTCTCGTTGCGACCCCCGACGGCGTCGCGGCCAGCTCCGCGAGCGCCCTGAGCGCATAGTCAGCTTTTGCCGTGACCTGCATCGTCTACTCCCTCGAGTGGCCGAAAGCATCCGTACGCGTAGCGAATACGGCCAGCAGACGCGTCAGCGGCTGACCGCACCAAGCCCACGACGGACGCGGGCTGCGTTAGAGATCCGGGAGAAGACCCCGTCAACAACCATACCAATGACCAAAATGAATATCATGCTCGCAACCAGGGCGGGAGCATTCGCAAAGTCACGATAGTAAGCCAGTTGTACACCCAGCGACGGTCGGGACGCGATGATCACTAATAGCTCACCCGCCATCAAGGATCGCCATGCAAATGCCCACCCCTGGTTCAATCCGCTGAGGTAGGCCGGGAGAGCGGCTGGAAGAACGATGAATCGGTAGAGCGAAACACCTCGCGCGCCCATCGTCCGTGCCGCACGAATTAGGTGGGGAGAGACATCTCCGATCCCGGAGATGAGGCCGTTCGCGACCGACGGCGCCGCCCCCAACACCACCACGAAGAGGATCGCCTGTTCGGTCAGCCCAAACAGAAGTATCGCGAAGGGAAACCAAGCGATGGATGGCATTGTCTGCAGGCCTGTCAAAAGGGACCCTACTGCGGCCTTGACTATGCGAAACCTGCTCACGGCAATACCCAGCGCTGTGCCAAGCGAGACTGCTACACCGAACCCGATTAGCGCACGAGTCATCGTTGTTGCGACAGCCTGCCAAAACCGTGGCTCGCCAAGCATTGTGAGAATTTGTTGACCAACCGCGGCCGGCGATGGCAGAACATAGCTCGGTTTCCAACCCGAAAAATACACCCCCTGCCAGATCACAAGCACAAACAGAATCGCTAGCAGGAGCGGCCAAAGACGTGAATACAACTTTGACCATCGGCCAGGATGGCCCCCGGTATGAAGTGTTCTCGCCGAGGTTGAAGACTCGATTCTTGAATAAGCCACGTCGCCTTTACGACCGATCAGAGGTGCGCGAAGCTCCATCCCGGCCATCAGTTCTCACCGCCGATAATCTGATCATCAAGTTCGGCGTGCAGGACAGCGGCGCGAACTGCCACCTCGGCATCATCCATTCGCCGCGGTCGGGAGAGCTCGACCTCCATCTCCCTGCTAATACGGCCCGGAGCCGGGTGCATCAAGACGACACGGTCACCGAGACGCACGGCCTCGCGAACATTATGAGTCACGAAGAGAATAGTGAGGGACCGTTCCAGCCAGATGCGTTCCAGCTCATTGTGCAACGCGTCTCGAGTGATCGCATCCAGTGCCGCGAACGGCTCATCCATCAAGAGCACATCACACTCCTGTGCCAGCGAACGCGCAAGTGCGACACGTTGCCGCATACCCCCCGAAAGTTCGTGTGGCCTCATCTTCTCCAGGCCCCTCAGGCGCACAATATTGAGCAGTTCACCCGTGCGCCGGTCCCAGTCATCTTTTGGAATACCGGAAAGACGAAGGGCGAGCTTAATGTTTTCAGCAACGGTGAGCCAAGGAAAGAGATTAGCGTCCTGGAACATCATCGCAACTCGGCGACCACCGACATCCACCCTCCCCTCCGTAGGGACGTCGAGGCCCGCAATGATTGAGAGCAATGTGCTCTTTCCACAACCTGAGCGACCCAGGAAGCAGACAAACTCGCCTTCGCGCACCGAGAGATCCACCGACGCCAGCGCTTGGGTGCCGTTGAGGCCATTGCCGAATATCTTGCTGACCGCATCCAAGCGAACGGCAGACTCATCGACCATCATTGTGGTCATGGTCCCGCCACTTCCTTCGACCCGCTCTCGGCAAGGAGCTTGTTCAACGGCTTGAGGTCATAGAGACCGCTGAGATTGGCGCTCGCGAGCAGACCCACAGCCTGGGCATGCTGTGCCCCCTCAATGAGGCTGCTCGCAATCGGATCCGAGGTGAATTCGACGTTGCTCCACGCCCTATCGAGTTCCTGCACCGGAATGGCAGTTCCCGTGAGATCTTTCAAGCTGGTATTGACAAGTGTCTTTGATTCTGAGGGGTCCTTATCGATGTAGTCCAGCGACTTCAGGAGGCCCTTGAGAAGGCGACTTACCGCATCCGGATACCGGGACAGATAGCTCTTGCTCACAACAAGATTGGTAACCACAAACTTGTGATTGGGCCAGATTTGCGACTCGTCGACCAACACGTGCCCGTTGCCTTTTGCCATCATTTGGGATGCGTATGGTTCCGGCTCCCATGCACCGTCAATGTTTCCCTGCACGAACGCCTGCAGCGCCGTGCCATTCGACTGGGGTTGAATCGTCACGTCACCGCCGCCCTCCGTGGTGGTCTTGTATCCCTGTCGTTTGAGCCAAAAACGCAGCGCGACGTCCTGCGTGTTGCCGAGCTGGGGCGTTGCCAGCGTCTTGCCCTTCAAGTCGGCCACGCTTGTTATGCCCTTGCGCACCACCAGGAATGCGCCGTTCGCAGCAGCTCCGGCGACCACTTGCAATGCTTCGCCTTTGCTCTGCACAAACCCAGTGATCGTCGGGCTCGGTCCCATGAACGCGGCATCGATCGAGCCGCTGAGGAGCGCTTCAAGCGCCGCAGGGCCCGCGTTGAAAGTTTGCGTGCTCAGCTTCGTCGGGGTGCCGAGCTCGCTCTGGTAGAACCCCTTTTCGACGCCAACGATTGCCGGAGCGTGTGTGAAGTTGGGAAAATATCCGAGTCGCAATTCAGGCGGTTCGATGGGGCCCTTGAGCGTGGCGCTGGCGGAAGCACTGCATCCGCTCAAGCCCAGGAGTGCAGCGGCCACAAGAATAGTGGCAATCACGGAGCGATTGATCACGAGGTCTCCTTTTTAACTGAGCATTAATCATTTTCTTTTGCCAAGTAAACCTAGTAATTCCATAGGAGTCAAGGGTTTTAATTTCAGCCGCCCCCAAGCGTGCCCACCGCGGTTGTGCAACGCCGGGGGTGCGGAATGGCGCTGGACTCGCTATTCTCATAACTGAGGATTCATCACCCCCGAGTTGGGGGAAGGCACTATGGCTTTTTGACGATAGTGTCTGACATGTGTATAACTGAGTTTTTATCATTTTCGAATGCGAGACTTACCCCTCGCTTTGACAAAGACGCAGCGCACCACACCTAGCACACACCCGCACCACCTGTAACCCGAAATGCAGGGAAAGACCTAGTGAACGCGCATCTGACGTGCCGATACCCGATTCGGCGCTTAACCCCCCTTGAGTCCGCGCCCGCGGCCTTAAGCGCACTGCGCGCGCCACGGCCCGCTCCCCGCATTTCGGTGTTCTCCCCTGCTAGAGCCGGCGGCGGCTTGGCCGTTCGAAAGCACGGCAATCCCCCCGCAGCCGTCGCCGGCTCTTCTCTGGTCTTGGGAGCGAGGGCACAATGACTGAGCTGAAGCCCCGCCTGCCTGTCGCCGGCCGTATCGGCAACCGCATCCGCTCGACGCGGTCGCACACTGTCGGGTCGGCATTCGAGTTCGCACCAGCCCGTCCTCCTGCGGCATCCGTGCGACGTTCTTGGTCAAGGCGGTATCGCTCCATGCTGCACATCAGCGACACGGCCATCATTCTCGGCGCCGTCGTGGTTGCTTACATTGCCCGTTTTGGCTTTATCGATGCTTCGGCAACCGTCGACGGAACGAAGGCCGGCTACACGGTCCTCGTTCCACTGATCGCCATCACCTGGCTGCTCGCCTTGGGAGCCGCACACTCACGCGACGCCCGAGTTGTCGGCTTGGGCTCAACCGAATACAAACGCATCGTGAGCGCGAGTTCGCTGACTTTCGGACTGCTCGCCATCATCTTCCTGGTTGCCAAGGTCGACGTGGCTCGCGGGTACTTCGTTCTCGCTCTACCGGTCGGCACAGTCGGCCTGCTCAGCAGCCGCTGGCTTTGGCGGCAGTGGCTCATCCGCCAACGACGTTCCAACCGCTATCTGTCTCGCGCAATTGTGGTCGGTTGGGTCGAGGACGTGCAGTACGTCATCGGCCAAGTCGACAAGAAGCCCGGCACGGCCTTCACCATCGTCGGAGCTGCACTATACGAGACGGGAAGCACACATGTCGAGGTTGGCCACCATACCGTGCCCGTAATCTCCTCGTCTCTCGCTGACGTCGCCTCGGCCGCAGCGCGGGTAGGCGCCGAGACGGTGATCGTGGCAGGACAGCCCCACGCGGACGGCGACTTCATCCGAGGCCTTGGCTGGCAACTCGAAGGCACCGCGACCGAACTGGTGTTGGCGTCGAGGCTGACTGATGTCGCGGGCCCCCGCATTCACTTCCGCCCGGTCGAAGGGCTGCCGCTTATCCATGTGGAGATCCCGCAGTTCGAAGGAAGCAAACACGTTCTCAAACGAGCCATGGATATCGCAATATCAGGCATCGCTTTGGTGGCGCTACTCCCAGTCATGCTCGTAGTCGCCCTACTCATTCGAGTGGACAGCCACGGATCCGTCATCTTCCGTCAGGAGCGAGTGGGCCGCGGGGGAGAAACGTTCATGATGCTGAAGTTCCGTTCGATGAACGTTGACGCCGAAAGCGCGCTGTCCGCCCTGGTCGGGAGCAACGAAGGAAGCGGACTGCTCTTCAAAATGAAGGACGACCCACGCGTGACGCGAATCGGTCGAGTGCTACGCAAATACTCGCTCGACGAACTGCCCCAGCTCTGGAATGTGTTGATCGGCAACATGAGCCTCGTCGGCCCTCGTCCCCCGTTAGAGCGCGAAGTCGAAAGCTACGCCGGCCACGTCGGCCGCCGACTTTACATTAAGCCTGGCCTTACCGGCATGTGGCAAGTCAACGGTCGATCCAATCTCTCCTGGGACGAAAGTGTCCGTTTAGACCTCTACTACGTGGAGAACTGGTCGGTAGTTGGGGACTTAGTGCTGCTCTGGCGCACGCTGAGCGTGGTGCTACATCCTATAGGTGCATACTGATGCGCATCGCCATGATCGGCACACGTGGCGTACCCGCCGCGTACGGAGGATTCGAGACCGCCGTCGAGGAGATTGGCAAGCGCCTTGCCGAACGGGGACACGACATCACGGTATATTGCCGAGGGGCAAAGGGCCCACGCCAGGCAGAGTACCTCGGGATGCGGCTCGTACATCTCCCCGCGCTACACGGCAAGTCCATAGAAACGCTTAGTCACACTGCCCTCTCAGCAGCCCATGCCGGCCTCGCAGGCCGGTTTGACGCCGCCTTCGTCTTCAATGCCGCGAACGCTCCGTTTCTGCCATTGCTTAGAATGCGCGGTATACCCGTCGCCGTACATGTCGATGGACTCGAGTGGAAACGCGGGAAATGGGGGAAACTCGGGCGTAGCTACTATCGCTGGGCGGAACGGTTCTCCGTGCAGTGGTCCGATGCCCTGATCGCGGACGCTCAGGGAATCGCAGACTACTACAGTCATGAGTTCTCTGCAGAGACACAGCTACTCACCTACGGGGCACCGCTCCTTGTCGCGCAGCCAAGTGATCGACTTTCAGAGCTCGGGCTGAGCGCCGACGACTACCATCTGGTCGTGGCCCGCTTCGAGCCAGAGAATCACGTCGACGTCATCGTTGATGGATATCGAAAAAGCTCCGCGAAGAAGCCGCTTATCGTCGTGGGCGGCGCTCCGTATGCGGCACGGTATACGGAAGGTATTGCGGCGTCGGCGGCCAACGACGACCGCATCAGACTCGTTGGGAGCATCTACGACCAGGAACTTCTGGACCAGCTCTATGCGCACGCATGCACGTACCTACACGGTCATTCGGTCGGGGGGACGAATCCCTCACTCCTGCGCGCGATGGGTGCCGCGACGCCGGTGATCGCGTTTGATGTCATCTTCAATCGCGAAGTGCTTGGCCCCGATGGGCAGTACTTCGCCAACGTCGATGCGGTCGCACGTTACGTCAACGAGGCCGAATCAGCGCCTCAAATGACATCGCAAAACGGCAACAGGCTTCAGGCGCGTGCGCGTGCCCGATACGACTGGGAAGATGTCGCCACGGGTTACGAATCGCTTGCTTCGCGCCTCTCGGCTGGTGCGGTTCCGCGACTCCGGCCCCATGCGCGACGATCCCGAGTTCCGTGGGACCCAAGCGCGCGGGACACGAAGCTCATCGGCGACATCGGCGCCACACCTGGCGTCGAAGAAGCTGTCAACCGAGGTGCACCATGACCCGCGCCGCGGATGAGGATACCAATCCATCTCCGCTCACCGGAAGAACGGTATTGTTCGCCCATCCGAGCGCGGAACTTTACGGTTCGGATCGGGTTCTGCTCGAGAGTATCCAGGCCGTTGTAGACGCCGGCGCCAGGGTGATAGTGACTCTCCCCGAGACCGGACCGCTGGCGCCGCTCATTCACGATCTCGGGGCCGACGTCGCCTGCTGCCCGACGCCAGTTCTGCGCAAGAGCATGCTCAAACCGCGCGGCATGATCAATCTGCTCGTTCAAACGATACGCGGTTCCATTGACGGGCGTCGACTCCTGCGCAGCGTCCGTCCTGATCTGGTCTACGTCAATACACTGACGATCCCTCTCTGGGTAGTCCTCGGGCGCGTCTCTCGCACGCGCGTCATCTGCCATGTGCATGAGGCCGAAGGTTCGGCGTCTCGCCTCCTGCAACGCGCATTGAACGCGCCAGTCCTCCTCGCGCACCAGGTTGTGATCAACAGCCGGTTCAGTATGGACGTGTTGGCCAAGTCATATTCGCGCCTTGCTGTGCGCTCGACGATTGTCTACAACGGTGTCGTCGGACCCCCGCACCCGCAACGCGGTCGGCCAAAGCTGAACGGACCGCTCAAGATTCTCTACCTCGGCCGTCTCTCCGCACGCAAGGGTGTCGACATCGCGGTCGATGCAGTAGCGCAACTGCGTGATCGTGGGCTCGCAGCGCATTTAGACATAGTTGGCGCCGTGTTTCCCGGATACGAGTGGTACCGAGATCAACTCATCGACCAAGTCACCCGATATGGACTCGCCACCGATATCACCTTTCACGGCTTTCACTCGAGCATCTGGCCGTTCCTCAGCGACTGCGACGTGGTTGTCGTGCCATCGCGCCTAGACGAGCCCTTCGGAAACACCGCCGTCGAGGCCATCCTCGGTGCCCGGCCCGCGGTCACGAGCAACACCTCCGGCCTTCGTGAAGCAGCTGGCGGCTATCGTTCCAGCGTACTGATATCGCCATCCGATCCCAGCGCATTGGCTGACGCATTGCAGTCAATATCCGACGATTGGCCGACTGTGCGTGAGAAGGCATGGCTCGATCGCGCACAGGCCGTCGCGAGGCACTCCCCAGAACGCTACCGTCGCCGAATTGCCGCCATCGTCGACGACGCCCTGGAAGGCCGCCCACAACGCGCGGTAACGTTCTCGGCTGCCCTGATTCCCGGCGAAAAACTACCCCCCAAACTGGGGAGGCAGGTGCTGCCATGAAAAAGAGGTATTGTCAACTTTGTGAATAGTTGAGTATGTATCACTTTCTTTTGCAGGCCCCTCCCGCGATACCCCTCCACAAACTTCAGCCCGTTTCCCGACATAGCAGGCGAGTATAAAGTGAACAAGAATAACAATGGCACGAGCGCCAAACGCCGCATTCGCGGTGGCAAAGTAGGCGCAACAGCGATCTTCGTTGCGAGCACGACATTGTGTGCGATCGTGCTGACGGGGTGCGTTTCGCAAGGCGAGGCGGCCCCTCAGCCCTCCGGTGCAGCAAGCACCCCGTACGCCGGTCACAGTTCGTCCACGCCGATTCCCGAACCCACCTCCACGACTCGGGCCGATCCATCAGTCGGTTTCAACGACACGGGCTCCGGCGCACCGGTGATCAAGAGAACCGGAGAGCTATCCGCGAGCAAGCGCGCCAAGGCCCCAATTGCAAACTTCACGACGCCGGCTGTCTTCGAGGATGGCGTGGCAATCTCTACCTCACGATTCTCGCGCGGCACAGTCACGAGCACAGGAACCGGGATCGTGACCGGCGCACCATTCATCGTCTTCACCGTCACGCTCAAGAACGGCTCGCTGAAGACCCTCGACCTCGCATCGGTGGTGCTTACGCTTCGATATGCGGACGGCCTCGTTGCGGCACCGCTGTACACCGATGTCCCTGCCCGAGACTTTTCCGGAACGGTGGCACCAGGCTCGACAAAATCTGCCGTCTACGCCTTCCAAGTTCCCAAGCCGACGACCAAGGCAGTTCTGTATGTCGACCTCGACGGCGCGCACACTCCTGCAGAGTTCAGTGGATCGTTCCTGAAATGATGGGCCTGCGCAGCGACGCCCTGACTGTCCGTTTCACGCGATTTGCGCGTGGCGGAGCGTTAGGTGCTGTCTGCGCTCAGGGATCCCAGGCTCTCGCCGGGCTTGCACTCCAATTAATCGCAGCGCACTCCCTGGGCCTCTCAGGATTCGGGCTTTTCGCCATTCTCTATGGCGCAGTCGTTCTGTTTACCGGGGTGAGTACAGGTTTCGTCGGTGATTCGCTAACCGTTCTGGACCGTCTGGATCTACGTATCCGCTCGGCGCTTCAGGGCTGGGCTTGCATCTTGGCTCTGGGGGCCGGGGCGGTAGCGATCATGGTATGCGCCGCGACCGGCATGACCGGCTGGTGGACTGCTGCAGCATACGGTCTGGCGGTCGTGACCTTCGTTGCAGAAGACGTGCTCCGCCGACTCCTCATGGCGCATCTGAAGTTCTGGCGCATCGTCTGCGTCGATATGTCGTCCTTCCTCGTCTCACTCGCAATCCTTGCCGTCTCGGCACACAACGGCCCCCTCACGCTCAGCACGTTCTTTCTGGCGCTCGGTGCCGGACAATTTGCCGCACTCTTCTTGGCCGCCGGGTTGCTACCACGGCGGGAGCGGTTCGTGGTGAAGCCGATACGTGGGGGCTACGGCACCGTGGCTCGATATGGCGCGTGGCGGGCGGCGCAGCAGGGCCTCCGACCGGCGCTGCTCACGGGAATGCGAGCGACAGTCGGTCTCATCGTCGGGCTAGCGGCCACAGGCCAACTCGAGGCCGCGCGCATCTACGCCGCACCGACGATGCTGTTTGTCAGCGGGCTGTCGTCCTTCTTGTTCGCCTCCTTCGCACGAGACACCGCCAAACCACTTCCGGAGCTTCTCCGCAGCGCGGATCGCATGGTGTTGCTCCTCGTTGTCGCCACGATCGCGGTCGGCGGAGTTTTCATCGGCGTACTGCCCTGGCTCGGCCACCTCGTGACGGGTCATGCGCTCGACATCTGGCTCTGTGTCGGCTGGTTCGCCTATTCCACCTCGATTGCGGCGGTCACGCCGTATGGGGCACTCGCCGCGGTTCGACATCGCCAGGCTGCGGTATTCGGATGGCGCCTCGCCGACTCGACGTTCTCGCTCAGCCTCGCCGTCATCGCCCTCGCGATGGGCGGTGGTGTCGTTCTCGTACCCGTGGCACTGACAGCGGGCTCGCTCCTAGGCGGTCTGGCCATTCGCTGGTTCATATTGCGACGCCCCTTCCCTTCCCGACCGGAAGAGATCGCACGCACGATCTCCCCCCATCACAGTCAGGCAGAAGCTCATGTTTAAGTCTTCGTCCACAGCAACACCCTCAGAGAGAGACCGTTCGATGTATCGCTCACATCACGCCCGCAGGCTCACAATGATTGCGGCCAGTTCCCTTGCTACCGCGGCCCTTATGGTGACCGGCCTCAGCGCCTTGCCGGCGCTGGCTGACACTCCGGCCCCTCCCACGGCGCTGCCGACAACCGTCAGTGCTGACGTGTTGCCGACGCCGCAGATCAATGGGGTGGTTTGGAAGGTGGCCGTTGTTGGAAACACCGCGTACGCCGTCGGCAGCTTCACTTCCGCGCGGCCGTCCGGAGCAGCACCCGGTGTGAACCAGGTGACGCGAAACAACGCGATGGCGTTCGATATCGCGACGGGAACGATCCTTCCCTGGAATCCGAACCTGAACGCACAGGGGCTAGCCATCTCGGTGAGCCCCGATTCCAGCGAACTCTACGTCGGCGGTGACTTCACCGCCGTATCCGGGCAAGCGCAGAACAAAATTGCCGGTTTCAAGTTACCCTCCGGCGCTCTCGATACGGCTTTTAAGCCGGCCGCATATGGTCACATCAACACCGTTTCCGTCAGTAATACGACGGTATATGCGGGTGGCTCGTTCGCCTCGGCCGGCTCGCAGACGCGCGCCAACCTCGCGGCGTTCAACCGCGCAAATGGTTCGCTAAAGACGTGGGCGCCGACTGCTGATGACATCGTGCAGGCCTTGGCGGCGTACCCCGACGACAGCCGAATCATCGTCGGAGGTCGTTTCCAGAGTCTGAACGGTCAAGGGATCGTTGGAATCGGAGCAGTCGATGGCGCAACCGGTGCTTCCGAGGCCTGGTCCAGCCGCCCGATTCCCACTGCACAAGGCGTCAACAACCGCTCGTGGACGACCGACCTGATCATCAAGGATGGCATCGTCTACGGGGGAGCCGACGGAGAGGGTGGCCACTGGTTCGACGGCAGGTTCGCCGCGAACGCAGCCACCGGCGACTTGGTCTGGCTCGACAATTGTTATGGCGCTACGTACGGCCAGTCGGTCATCGGCGAGGTCATCTACTACGTCGACCACTCCCATGACTGCACCTCGGTGGGGACCTTCCCGCAACAGAACCCGAACGTGTGGAAGCGTGGGATCGCCAACACGATCTTCGCCACGGGCACCGATCAGGGGGCTCCCGGCTCCAACATGAACTATTCCTACCAGCCGGTCCCCACTCAATTGAACTGGTACCCGGACGTTAATGCGGGTACCTACACTGGGCAGTATCAGGGTGGGTGGTCGCTCGGAACGAACGGCACCTACCTGATCATGGGGGGCGAGTTCACGTCCATCGGCGGCAAGGCACAGCAAGGCCTTGCGACATTCGCGACGCGCAACGTCGCACCGAACAAGATTGGTCCCGTATACACCGCAGCCAAGCCGTCGGCGATTTCCCTCTCCGGCGGGACAGTTCGCGTGGCCTTCACAGGTACGAGTGATCCTGATGACGCGATCTTGACCTACAAGGTGTTCCGCGACAGCTCGACGAGCCCCGTATACACCGTGAACGCGAACTCTCCATGGTGGGCACTACCACAGCTCGGATTCACAGACACCGGGCTCGCACCCGGCAGCACTCACACCTACAAGGTGACGATGACCGACCCGTCCGGCAACTCCACCCAACCTCCGAAGTCCGATCCTGTCACCGTGTCCTCCAGCGTCCCGAGCGCGTATTCGCAGCAGGTGATCGCGGACGGGGCCGTGGACTACTGGCCGCTGAACGAGGCGAGCGGAACCGTTGCCTACGACAACGCGGGCTTCAGCGACGCGGATGCCGGCACCGGAGTCACACGTGGAACGACCGGACCCGTTCCGGACGCGACCGCGTCGACCATGGACGGCACGAACAACGGCAACATCGCCACTCGGTCGTCGATTGTGGGTCCGAACGTGTTCACGCTCGAAGCCTGGTTCAAGACGACGAGCACGGCTGGAGGCAAGATCATCGGCTTCGGCGACACTAAGACTGGCGACTCGTCCAGCTACGACAGGCAGGTCTACTTAGACGGTGCGGGTCATGTCACCTTCGGTGTCTACCCCGGTGGGGTTGCCGCGCTGACGAGCAGTGCCGGATTCAACGATGGCCAGTGGCACATGGTGACCGCCAGCCTTGGCGCGACCGGGATGACCCTCTATCTCGATGGCGTACGCGTTGCCAGCCGGTCCGATGTGACATCTGCGCAGGCCTACTCCGGCTATTGGCGCATCGGCGGGGACAACCTGAATGGCTGGCCCAACACGGGATCAAGTAACGATCTCGCCGGGTCGATTGGCCAAGTCGCGGTGTACCCGACCGTGTTGACCCGCGACACCGTGGTCAATCACTACAACGCCAGCGGTCGAACGGCCAATGTGCCGGCCGCTCCGACGGATACCTATGGCAAGGCCGTCTTCGCTGACAATCCGGAGATCTACTGGCGACTCGACGACACCAGCGGCTCCACCATGAAGGACTCGAGTGAGTCGAGCAATGCCGGGTTGCGCAGCGGTGGAGTGACCCTCGGCACCAGCGGAGCACTCGCTGGAGGCGTCGGCTCCGCGGCGACCTTCAACGGACAGAACGGACTCATCGCCGCCAGTAACAGCGAGACGAATCCGACCGTGTACTCGATCGAGACGTGGTTCAAAACCACGACCACCGTCGGCGGCAAGCTCATCGGATTCGGAAACACACAAACCGGCACATCAGGCAACTACGACCGTCATATCTACATGCAAAACGATGGCAGCCTCGTATTCGGTACATATACAGGCGTAACCAATACAGCCATTAGTCCGTTGTCATACAACGACGGAAAATGGCACTCTGTAGTCGGAACCCAGTCATCAAACGGCATGCAGCTCTATGTTGACGGGGTTCTCGTCGCCACCAATTCACAGACGGCGGCACAGAACTACACCGGCTACTGGCGCATTGGCGGTGATACAACCTGGGGATCGTCCAGCGCGTTCTTCAACGGCCAGCTGGACGAAGCTGCCGTGTACACGACGGCACTCTCCTCCGATCGCATCCTGACTCACTATGAGCTCGGGTCGGGAACCGTTCCGAACCAGTTGCCGACCGCTGCGTTCACGCCGACGACGACGGACCTAACGACAACGCTGGATGCCTCAGCATCGCACGATCCGGACGGCACGATCGCCTCGTACGCCTGGAACTTTGGTGACAGCAGCCCAATCGGTTCCGGTTCGACAACCACACACACGTACAGCGCCCCAGGGCAATACACCGTCACGCTGACCGTCACGGACAACAACGGAGCTACCGCTCAGATCAGCCATCAAGTGGTTGCGACAGCACCAAACGTCCCGCCCACCGCAGCATTCACGATGACGACCACTCCGGGAACGGTCAGCGCCGATGGATCGACGTCAGCCGATCCTGATGGCACGATCGCGAGCTACACCTGGAACTGGGGCGACGGAGGACCGGCGAGCGATCCGACGGCGACCCCGACGGCCGTGCATGCCTACTCATCGGCCGGCACCTACACCGTGAGCTTAACGGTGACCGACAACAAAGGAGCGAGTAACACGCTCGGTCAGAACATCACCGTAGCGGCCCCGCCGAACGTTCCGCCGGTCGCGTTGTTCACGTCCCAGACGAACGGCCTCACCGCCTCGTTCGACGGGTCCAGCTCATCCGATCCCGACGGCACCATGTCCGCATGGAACTGGAACTTCGGTGACGGGACCACCGCTGCGGGCGCTATGACAACGCATCTCTACGCCGCCAACGGGACCTACCCTGTCACCCTCACTGTGACCGACAACAAAGGAGCAACAGCGCAAATCTCCCACACCGTGTCGGTTTCAGCAGTCGTGGTGCCCACCGCTTATGCGAAGGATTCCTTCGGGCGCACCGTGGCGAACGGCTTCGGTACCGCAGATCTCGGTGGGGCATGGACGACGTCGAACTCGACGTCAAAATTCAGCGTCATACCGGGCGTGGGAAAGATCCTGCTCTCGGCTCCGGGGAGCGGACCTACTATCTCGCTTGCTGGTGTCTCGGCGGCAGACACCGAGGTGAACGTCGGCCTTGGCCTTGACAAAGCAGCCACTGGTGGCGGCGTGTATGCCTCGGTGATCGGACGCAGTGTTTCCGGCCAGGGTGACTATCGCGCGAAAGTGACCTTCTTCTCCAACGGAGCTGTCGCTCTCGGCGTTGAGAGGGGCGCGCCTAATGGAACCCAGGCCACGCTCGTTGCGAGCGGTGTCATCCCAGGCCTGACGTACAGTGTCGGAGACGTACTGAATGTCAGGATGCAGGTGGTCGGCACCTCGCCGACAACCGTCAACGCGAAGGTGTGGAAGAACGGAACGACTGAGCCGGCAACCTGGCAGCGGTCGACGACGGACACGACTGCTGCGATGCAGTCTGCCGGATCGATCGGATTGTTCGCTTATCTCTCCAGCACGGCGACCAATGCCCCAGTGAACGCGCTGTGGTCGAACCTTCTGGTTAACAAGAGCACCAACTAATCAGTCATGGAAGTGAGCCGCCGTGAACGAGGGACCAGCATCACCGTGGTTCGACGGATGACGGCCATGGATGCGGCGCGGAATGTACAGGCCCACCCGGGTCGCCCGTTGGCGGCGCGGGGAAGCGTCACGCAGATCTTCGGCGTAACACGCCCCCGCAACCGCGTCCCCGCCCCACAGCCGACTGCGCGCTTTGATGTCATGCCCTTCGTGATCTGGACGCTCGTGGTGGCCAGCGTTATTCCGTGGCGCGTAGGCGTCTACTTTTCAGGCTCGATCGATCCCGTCGTCGTTATCAAGGCCGCGCTGGGCGTAGGCGCCTTGGGTCTCGCGGCGGTCGTTGGCAGCCCGCAGCGCTCGGGCCGTGCCCTGTCGCCGGTCGGCGGCGCCTCGCTGGGGCTCATTCTCATATTCGCAGCCATCTCAACCTTCGGCGGCGCCGCTGCCAACGACCTACCAGCCGCCGCCGTCTCATCCATTCGCCTGGTAATCCTCGCGATAACGATCCTGCTGATCGTGCGCCGCCATCGCCCCGCATCACTCCTCCGTTCTCTGCTTGTGGCATTCGCGGTGTTCGGTGTCATCTCGGCAGTGAGCGGTTTGCCCGCGCTTTCAAGCACGGGTCGGCTTTTCGGCGCGTTCCCTCCTCTTCAGCCGAACATCATTGCGATGCTCTGCAGCTTGCCGGCCATCGGGATCGTGCACGACTTGGTCATCGCTCGACGCGCATGGGCGCCGCGGCTCCCGGTCCTGATCGTGCTCGTCGGGATCGTTGCACTCACTCAATCGCGAACGGGACTTGTCGCCCTCTTGGTCGCGATCGTACTCATTTTCGTCTTCACGCGTCGGCTGGACATCAAAACGCTCAGCGCCATCCTAATCATGGTTCCCCTGACCACCGCGGTGCTCTTCTACAGCAATCTGCTCACGCAACTGGCGCAACGAGGCGAGGCCGTGGGTCGAGGTATCTCGACCTTGGACTCGCGAACCGTCGCATGGGGGGCGGTGCTCTCGACGCCCAACGACACGTGGGCACGATGGGTCGGTTCTGGACTGTCGGTAAAGCAGGTCGCTGTTGTCGGTCAGTACTGGACCGATCAGGTTCTGGACAGCAGCTGGATTTCAGCTCTGGCTCAAGCGGGCGTACTCGGCGCGTTGGTCATGGCCATCTGGGTTGCGGCAACGATCCTCAACTCGGTGCGTGCTCGGCGCCTGCGTTCCTTCGCATTTCCGGTTCTTGTCTTCACGCTCATCCGGAGCTTCCTGGAGAACGGGCTGATCGATTCAAATTTGATGTTCATCGTATTCTTCGTTTTCGCCCTGCTGATCGAGCGGGAGAATCTTCTATCTGGCCTCACGACGGTGAGCCGTAGTCTCCCGCACGTCGAGCCGTACAGAAGTGCCCAGGTGTCGTCGATTGCATTCTCTCGCAACCGGCATTCTTTCCCGTCAACACGGCCCAAGCGTCAGAGACCCCCCAAAGGAGGTATCGAGTAATGCTCACTATTTGTGTTAGCTTGAACGTGACTTCATCGCGGCCGTACCGCCTCCCGACCGAATAGGACGTATCCGATGGATCTTGCCGCATACCTGCGCATCTTCAGGGAGCGCTGGGTGACGATTGTCCTATGCCTTCTTCTCGGCGTGAACGCCGCCATCGCTGTGAACACCTTCACCACCCCCGTTTATTCCGCGACCGCCTCCCTCTTTCTCAAAGTCTCGGCCAACACCGGCTCTCTCTTCGACACGTCGCAGTTCAGCGTGCAACGGGTCAAGTCCTACACAGACCTCGTTGACAGTCCCAATGTTCTGGGTCCCGTGATCGATGAACTTCACCTCGGGATGACCATCGACCAGCTGGCACCGGACGTTTCCGCCACGAACCCGGTAGACACCGCAACACTTCAGATCACCGCGGTGTCCTCGAACGCGCACGCCGCCGCCAGCATCGCGAATGCCGTCTCAAAACACCTCTCGCAGGAGGTCGGCAGCCTTGAGTCGGCCAACGGAGCGAAGAGTCCGCTCGTACAATTGACCGTCACAGTCCCCGCGAGCACTCCGTTGTCTCCGCAATCGCCCAAGTCGAGTCTCAACGTCGGCTTCGGTTTTCTGACCGGCGGCGTCACCGGACTGCTTCTGGCGATAGTGATGTCGGTTCTGGATCACCGCATTCGTACGGCGGACGACATCCGACGCGCGAGCGGCCTACCGTTGCTCGGGCAATTGCCAAGAGGCGGGCGCGGTTGGCGCCGGCGCCTCGACCGCCATTCCGATGAGGACCTCGCAAGCGCATACGCGGACGTGATATCGAATCTGCGGCGCCTGTCGGGCGACGAGACGCCCGGCTTCCTCGTCCTGGCTCCTGCATCTGGATTGCGGCACTCCGACCCGACACGGCTCGCCCTGATTCAGGCCATCACGGAAGGCGGCCAGAAAACCTGCCTAATCGAGACGGACTCGCGCGGCGCGTCCGCGCTGCCGTTCCCCCCGAGTGAGCAGGATGGTGGGCTCGCCGAACTTCTCAATGAGAAAGGCAGCATTGATGAAGCGCTGAAATGGACGGCTTCTCGGCAACTCGCCATCCTTCCGTCCGGCATTATCGAACCCGCAACGACTCCGTCCGCCGACCTCGCCGTCACTATGTTGATGGATGAGCTACGCTCGCAATTCGACTGCTGCATTGCGCAATCGACCTTCCGGTCGAAGCCGGTGGAACTCGGTGTTCTGGCGCCCTACGCGGATGCCGTTGTGATCCTTGCACGATTCGGCGGCACTAGGCGTGAAGAACTTTCGCGCCTCGTCTCAAGGCTTGAGGCGGCAAACGTCCAGCCGATCGGAGTCCTTCTGACCGCAGTTCCCATCGGACGGCGCGTGAACGTTAGCGACGACTGGGAAGGAGAGGATCTTCTCGAGTTCCGTTCCCGTCACGTGAACTCCGGGAGCTCAATCCTGACGCACCAGATATCGTCTCCGAAGAAGGGCGTTGACCGAGAGCTGAGTCAGCGCACATCGTGATATCCCCCGCCCCCGTCGAGTTGTCCCTACGCGCCCCTCAAAAGCCGAAACGGCCGTTGCGCGCAGATGTACAGGGGCTGCGCGCGCTCGCGGTCATCGCGGTCATACTCGACCATCTGCTCGTGTGGCCTTCGGGCGGATTCGTCGGCGTCGATATCTTTTTTGTGATCAGCGGCTTTCTTATCACCGGGCTTCTGCTGCGCGAGCAGGAACGCACAGGGAAGATCTCGTTCGTCGGCTTCTATCGACGCAGGATCAAGCGCATTCTCCCCGCATCAATGCTCGTCCTGGCAGTAACTGTCGCCGCCGCATTCGCTGTCTTCAATATTGGGCGCGCCCTTCAGACTGAGACGGACGCGATCTGGGCAACCTTCTTCTCAGCCAATTGGCACTTCGCCTTGATCGGGACTGACTATTTTCAGGCGGACGGGCCGACCTCGGCCCTCCAGCACTATTGGTCGCTCGGTGTCGAGGAACAGTTCTATTTCGTCTGGCCGTGGCTCATGTTGCTGATCTTCGTCGTGACGCGGCGGGTGCGCGGCGGTAAATTCAGCGGCCGCAAGGCAGTTGCGGCCACGATGGTGGTGATCATTGTTGTCTCGCTCGCGTGGTCAGTGTGGGAGACTTTCCACAACCCTTCATTCGCCTATTTCTCCACGCTCTCAAGGGCATGGGAACTCGGCGTCGGGGCGCTCTTAGCAGTAGCCACCAAGCGGCTAGAACGCCTCCCCTCGCGTATCCGCCCGCTCCTCGCCTGGTGCGGTCTCGCGGTGATAGTAGCGTCACTCTTCATCATCAACGACTCTCTTCCCTTCCCTGCCCCTTGGGCGATGCTCCCTGTACTCGGCACGGCCGCGGTGATCGCCGCAGGCACGGGGGCGCCCGCCATGCGCGTCTGGCCATTGACGAGCAAGCCCGCGGGGTATGTCGGCGAAATCTCCTACTCGCTGTACTTATGGCACTTTCCCGTCATTATCATCGCCGCCTCTCTCCTGCCGACAACCTCCGTCATCACCTCAGTCGCCACCATCCTGCTCGTGTTCGGACTTGCGGCCGCATCCTTCCACTGGTTCGAAAACCCGATCAGAAACTCCACATGGCTGGACCGGCTCAGCAGGCACGAGCGGCGACAGCGGCGTTGGCGAGGCCGCCAGCGTCTTCATGCAACTTTGAACTGGCCCGTTGTGGGATACGCGACTCTCGCGGCAATCACCATCTGGACGGTCGGGATCTTCATCTATCCGATAGCATCCGCACCCGCGGCGATCTCAAGAGGTTCCGTCAACGCGGCTTCTGGACTGAACGGGGAAGAGACCGCCGTTAAGCTCACCGGCCGGGCCGCCGATATTCAAGCAGCGTTGTCTGCCACGGCATTTCCTAAGCTCTCGCCCCCGGTCGAGCAACTGGGTACAGAAAATTGGGTTAAGCAGGTCAATAAGAGCGGCTGCGCTGAGATTACCGCGAAGAATGCGGAGAAGTGCATCGTTGGTCCATCCACAGCGAAGGTCAACGTGGCTGTGCTCGGCGACTCGATAGGAATTGCGTGGACGCCCGGGCTTCAGGCCGCAGCCGACAAGCTCGGTTGGCGACTGCATCCGTTCACGATGGGGCAGTGCCCGGCAACCACAGTCGATGTCACCTGGACAGGTGGAAAGAAGTACGACGCATGCAATGCTCACCGCGATTGGGCGATCGCTCAGATTCGGGCGCTGCACCCCGACGTGACCATCCTCGCCTCCGCGTCGAACACCATAACGCGCCTGAGCAGTGAAGCTAGCGGAACGGACGCCGTCGCCGAGGTTACGAAGGGTACGGAGCAGACGATACGCGCATTGTCCGATAGCACCGGAACCGTCATCGTCCTCGCCGCTCCACCTGACGGCAAATCACTTCTCGTCTGCAACACTCGTTTCGCAACACCGTCTTCGTGCGTGGCACCGATCCGCACGGATTGGCTGACTATGAACCAGGCCGAGCAGGCTGCGGCGTCTGAAGCGCATGCGCGTTACTTCGACACGTCATCATGGTTCTGTTCGAGTGACGGGAGCTGCCCGGCTTTTGTCGGTACGGTTCCCGTTCGCACCGACGAGAATCACCTGACAGTGGCGTACTCGAGTGGGCTCGGACCCGAGCTTGCGGACATGCTTTCAAAGAGCGCACCCTGACGAATCCGTCGCAGCTCTGCAATGATCGCTCAGTGAGCCGGAACGCACTCAAGCGCCGCAAGCAACCGGTTGTTAACTGACCCCATACCCTCGTCCACGGTACGGCGCGTTGAGACGAGTTCGGCGACCCATTGAGCAGCTTCTATATTCGTGGCCGTCGGTAATCGAGCGCCGAACGTCAGATGCGCCGTCAGCGCTCCATACAGCAAATCGACGCCCGGCGGCGCAAATGCCGCGTCTTCCCAATCGATCACACGCACAGCCCCGCCCCATTCAGTTCGCAAGTTCCATGGTGCAAGGTCCCCGTGGCTTCCCTGCCAGTGCCGGGGTGTTTCAGATCCACGCTGCAGCACCTCATCCAGCACCGTCGAAATCTCTGCCGTCACCTTTTCCCGGGTCGTGCTGCGGCGAACGGCTCCGAGCGGGTAATTGGGTACCGACTCGGTCGCCAGCCATGCCCACTCACCGCCATGACCGTGGCCGAGCGGCCGTGCGATCGAGAATGTTTCCGGCCGCGCAGCGTGCACAGCTCTCATCACCGAGAATTCCTTCTCAGCACGCAAGCGTGAGGCGGTCACGCGAATGAATCCGACACCACGCCCTTCGCGCAACAGAAGCAGCGCGAAGCCGCTGCGGCCGCTCTGCGGCCGCTGGTAGAGCGCAGCGCTGTCCCAGATGCCGCACAGCTCCTGCCACTGAGCGTTGAATGAGTTCCATATCTCTGTCTCGACCGGATCTTTCCACGCATCGCGTCTACCAGGAAGGACTCCAGGCCCAAGAACTCGCACGGCAATGTAGAGCAGCCTCTGCGCGATGACAACGGGGCGCACACATGGCGAATACATGGACATCCCGGCTGCAGCTGCCCTCGCGCCACTTCGCGGCACCCAAATGTGACCTCCCTGCGGGAAGCGGATGCTATCTCGAGAGAAAGGCTGGATCATGTCCAGGGCAAGGAGCGCCCGATCAGAGCCTCAAGGCGCGCATTGTCTTCCGCGAACAGAGTCTGGAGATACGCCTGCGTCTCCCCGTCGAGTGCTTCCCCGGCTGCGGCGTTGCGATGTTCTCCGAGCTCAACAGGCACGTAGTCGATGCCAACGAAGGTGGCGATCTGCTGGGCGATCGAGGAGGGATCGGCGTAATACTCCTCACTCGCGAGCACCAGAATCTTGTCGAGCCCGAAACGCTCCACCCAGGGCATCAGCGCATCAATGTACCTGCTCTGCGCCACGTAGGACTGCTGCTCGTGCGCGTAGCTGTAATAGGTCGGATCCGCCTTTAGCTTCGCCGCCTCGCCAGCCAGCCGAGCCTCTTCAGCCTCGATAGCCGCACGGAACTCGAGAGGCTCGGCATTGTTGCGTCGACGTTCCTTCCAGTGTGAGTAGGTGCGCATCACCGGATCGCGAAGGAGCAGGATAAGTTTCGCGTCCGGGACTAACCGCACCGCCCGCTCAGCCGCGAGGGGGTGAAAGAGATAGTAGGGAGAGGCCTCGCCAACGACGACCCGACCGCCATGCGCTTGCTCTGCACGCTGCCTCGCCCACTTCGATGGTAGGTGTGAGCGATACCACCGCTCACCCCGCCAGTAGTTCGTGTCGAAATAGTGGATCCCCTTCGTCTCGTTCGCCTTCGGAAGGTGTCGAGCGGAAGGAAACAGCGTGAGGATGTTGGGCAACTTCAAGATGTCGTAGTACAACGAGGTGGTACCGCCTCGCTTGGTGCCGATCAGGAGGAAGTCCGGCAGCGGCCGAACGCTCGCCGTCATCGAGCCCATGATGCGGAACACCTGGCTCCCAGCCCTCTTCACGCTTGTGGCCATACTCGAAGCCCCCTCGCGTCGCGTCTTCTCCATCGTCGCCACACGCATTCCCTTCTCCCGACCCCGGGCAACGCCTAATTCTCGTTGATTACGCCAGCGCCGACAGTGCGGTTCGTGACCTCATCGATGATGATGAAGGCACCGGTTTGCCGGTTACGTCGATAGGAGTCGACCAGCAGCGGCTGCATCGTCCGCAATCTCACCCGCCCGATGGCATTGAGCTCAAGCGATTCCACCTGCTGCGTGCGGTGAAGCGAATTGATGTCCAACTCGTATTGGATCTCCTTTATGAGAGCCCGCACGGTGCGCGTCGTGTGCTTGATGGCGTACTTCTGCCCTACCCGCAACGCCGTCTCATCCATCCAACAGATCATGGCATCAATGTCCTGAACCATGCTCGGCTGATTGTGAGGTCGGGCAATCATGTCGCCCCGCGAGACATCCACCTCGTCCTCGAGCCGGATCGTCACCGACATCGGCGAATATGCCTCGGCAACCTCACCATCCGCCGTATCGATCGATTTGATCTTTGTAGGCATACCGCTCGGCAGCACCACGACATCGTCACCGGGCTTGAGTACACCACCCGCGATCTGTCCAGCGAATGCCCGATAGTCGCCCCGACCATTCTGCGGGCGAATAACATACTGGACGGGAAACCGAACGTCGACAAGATTTCGGTCGCTGGCGATATAGACGTTCTCCAGATGATGTAGGAGCGAGGCGCCCTCGTACCAAGGCATGTTCGCAGAGCGGTGCACAACGTTATCCCCGGACAATGCAGAAAGCGGAATGATCGACACGTCCGTGAAGTCCAGCCGCGCTGCAAAATCTAGGAATTCCGCGCGAATCTCCTCAAAGACCTCCTCGGACCAATCGACTAGGTCCATCTTGTTCACCGCCAGCACGAGGTGAGGAACGCGCAACAACGAGACGATGGTCGCGTGGCGTCGACTCTGTTCCAGAAGACCCTTTCGGGCGTCGACAAGCACAACGGCCAAATCTGCGGTCGAGGAGCCGGTCACCATGTTGCGGGTGTACTGAATGTGGCCCGGGGTGTCCGCGATGATGAACTTGCGCCGTGGCGTGGCGAAATAACGATAGGCGACATCGATGGTGATGCCCTGTTCACGTTCGGCGCGCAGCCCATCAGTCAGTAGCGCCAGGTCGGTATAAAGATCTCCTCGTTCCCGACTCGTACGCTCGACAGCATCCATTTGGTCGGTGAAGACGGACTTAGAGTCGTAGAGCAAGCGGCCGATGAGGGTGCTCTTGCCGTCATCGACCGAGCCGGCAGTGGCAAATCGGAGGATGTCCATTAGAAGTACCCTTCCTTCTTCCGATCTTCCATTGCCGCCTCGCTCACGCGATCGTCACCCCTGGTCGCGCCGCGTTCCGTAATGCGGGTCGCCGCCACTTCGGTTATCACCTTTTCAGGAGTATCGGCTTCGGACGCGACCGCGGCCGTCAGCGTCGCATCACCAACGGTGCGATATCGAACCGTTGCCTCGAAGATCTCCTCCCCTTCGGCGGGCTGGCAGTGCTCGTTGACCGCGAAGATCATCGAGTTGCGCATGAAGACCTGCCTCTTGCGCGCATAGTAGAGCGCGGGAACCTCGACACGTTCTCTAGCGATGTATTCCCAGACGTCCAGCTCGGTCCAGTTGGAGAGAGGGAAGACTCGGATGCTCTCTCCGATTCCGATCCTGCCGTTGTACAACGACCACAATTCCGGTCGCTGATTCTTGGGATCCCACTGTCCGAACTCGTCACGAAAGGAGAACACGCGCTCCTTCGCCCTCGCCTTTTCTTCATCTCGGCGTGCGCCGCCCATCAGTGCAGTGAAGCCATGCACTTCAGCGGTGTGTAGGAGCACCGGGGTCTGGATGCGGTTTCGCGAACCGCTTGGGTCCTCTCGCACTCTCCCCGAATCGATTGCGTCCTGTACGGAGCCGATCACAAGACGCACGCCCAACTCCGCCACGCGTCGATCCCTGAACTCAAGCACTTCGCCGAAATTGTGCCCCGTGTCGATGTGCACAACGGGAAACGGAATTGGACCAGGCGCAAACGCCTTCATCGCCAAATGAAGCATGACGAGTGAATCCTTGCCGCCGGAAAAGAGCATGGCCGGATGTTCGCTCTCCGCGGCGACTTCCCGAATGATAAAGATGGCCTCAGATTCGATGTAATCCAGTTGGCTCAAGCCGTAGCGGGAGCCGTCTTTTTCTTCGGTCACTCGATTTCCCCTCGATATGCACTGAGCGTACCCAAGACCAGCTCGGAAATGGTGGGATCGCAGACCACCAAATCGGGGAGGTAGACATCGGGTTGGTTGTATACCGGCCGACTCCCGTCGATCCTGCTCGTAAAGAGATTCGCCTGGCGCGCGACCGCGACAGGAGCAGCGGAATCCCACTCGTACTGGCCGCCGGCGTGAACGTAAGCGTCAGCCTCGCCGCGCACGACGGCGGCAGTCTTGTAGCCCGCAGAACCCAACGGCACGAGCTCTGCATCAAGTACTTCGGCGAGATACCCAACCAGTGCGGGAGGCCTGCTCCGCGAAACCGCGAGTCTGATTCGCGGCGGCCGAGACACGATCCGCGGCACGTCAGCGGACGTCAAGATCTCGTCGATGCCCGGGAGAGCCACCGCGCCCGCCACGAGTTCTCCGTCCTCCCACAACGCGACATGCACCGCCCAGTCGTCTCTGCCTTCGGCAAACTCGCGCGTGCCGTCCAGGGGATCGATAATCCACACGCGGTGAGCCGATAGCCTCGATGAGGAATCGGGTGCCTCCTCCGAGAGCACGCTATCGGAGGAACGCTCGCTCTCGAGCCGACCCATAAGGTACTCCTGCGAAGCACGATCACCGCGCTTTCGCAAAGCCTCGGTGCCGAGCTGGGCGACGCCGGCGGAGCGCTGCAGGGTACGCAGCAAGCGTCCCGCCCCGAGAGCCAGATCGGCGGCGTATTCAACATTCGACGGCATACCAACCCCAGACGTGGTGTCTCTTGAGGAAAGGCAGCGGATCGGCGCTACCCTTCTATATCTCAGCCAACTGATCGCAACGGTTTAACTGAGCAATAATCACTTATGATCCCATACTCCGGCGATTGAATGAAATCCCCAGTGCGGGGCAGGCGACTTTACCTGAATAATTCTCAGTAATGCCATTCTCCCACGCTGAACGTGTGCGACAATCAGCGCATGGATCTGCCGTTGATTTTCGGAGCCTTCGGCATCGGAATTGTTGTCGGCCTCACCGGGATGGGCGGTGGTGCGCTGATGACACCTATGCTGGTCCTCGTTTTCGGCATCCCGCCACTGACAGCCGTGTCCAGCGATCTCGTCGCGAGCGCTATCATGAAACCCGTCGGATCGATCGTGCACCTTCGCCGCAAGACAGTGAACCTCAAGCTTGTCGGCTACCTGTGCATCGGGTCGGTGCCTGCGGCATTCTGCGGTGTTCTTGTGCTCAAACTGCTCGGCAACGGTGATGCGGTGCAGAGCATCATCAAGTACGCTCTGGGCGCCGCGCTCCTGCTGTCTGCTGCCTTGCTGACGGTGCGTGCCTACATCAGGCTCGTCGAGAGAGCGCGGTCCCGGGACGGGCTTGGCGAGAGTCTGCCTCAGAACCGACCGGAGGTCGTCGTGCGGCCGATGCCGACGATTCTCCTCGGCGCCGCTGGCGGACTGATAGTTGGAATGACATCCGTCGGCTCCGGTTCGCTGATCATCATCGGACTAATGATCCTGTACTCAGGGTTGAGAGCCAGTCAACTCGTCGGAACCGATCTCGTGCAGGCAGTCCCCCTTGTCGCCTCGGCCGCGATCGGACACACTCTCTTCGGCGACTTGGATCTCGGACTGACCCTTCCTCTCCTCATCGGAAGTATCCCCGGTGCGTTCATCGGGGCGCAGCTATCCGCGCGTCTTTCCGGTGGATTCGTGCGGCGCGCGCTTGCTTTCGTGCTTTTGGCCTCAGGCTTGAAAATGCTCGGCATCGATAACGTTTCCACCGCTGTCACGTTGATCGTTATCTTGGTGGCGGCACCGGTCATCTGGATGCAGATCCGTCGCCGCAACGGGCTGCCGGCATTGGCCTCGGTGGAGGTACGCGAATACCGAAAGCGCAAGTCTGCTGAGGGCCCACAGGACTCCGTCCACCCGCCGCCGGAACAGTGACTGAAATGAAAGGCAGCTTCCTGTTGAACGAACCGATCATCGCTTTGGATGGCGCGAAGCTCGATGCGCTGGAACTGATTCTCGGCGGCCTCGTCGCCCCGATCGATGGCTATTGCCTGCCAGGTGAAAAGCCCACCTCGTGGCCCTTCGAGGCAACCATCGATGTCACGGCGGTAGATTTCGATGCCGCCAAAGAAGCGACGTCAGTGATCCTGACAGATCCGGACGGCACGCCCCTGGCCCAACTGAAGGTGAGCGCGGCTTCCTCGGGCTGCGGCACCACGAATTTGGCGGGGACACTTTCCCCGCTGCGTCGCGCAGAGCATCCACCGGCGCGTCCCTTTCGGCTGACATCAGATGAGGACCTTCAGGGCAGCACAGTGGCCGTCTTCACCGGGGGCCCCGATCCGGCGCACATCGCCCGCGCCATAACTCAAGCCGGTGATGATCCGCTGATCTTCCTCGCGGTGGCCTGGGATCGCAGTCAGGATGACTACGAGATTATGCGGACTCTCGAGATCCTCCACCGTTGTGCGGAGGAAACTCCAGAATCTTCGGTTCGCGTACTCCTAGCCTCGGCATTGTATCCGGGGATGCAACGCACGATGCTCATCAACTACATCCTTTCGGGCTTGCGACCGCGACGCGTGCTCGACTTCTCTTCGCCCGACCACGGATCCGTACCGGTTGCGAGTTCCCTGCGGACGGTCGCTGGCTGTGTCGTGCTACTGACCGGGCTCTCCGGATCGGGAAAGTCGACGGTTGCGCGTGGTCTCCTGGAACGCTTCGTATCCAGCGGTGACCATCGTCCTGTTTTGCTTGATGGAGACGATGTGCGCCGCGTCCTCTCCGCCGGACTCGGCTTCTCCGCCGAAGACCGCGAATCGAACCTTCGCCGGATCGGCTGGGTTGCCGCCAAGATCGCGTCCGTTGGCGGCTTGGCCATATGTGCACCTATTGCACCGTTCGAACGAACTCGCTCGGAGATGCGGGCGATGGCCGAAGGCGCCTCCAGATTCGTGCTGGTATACGTTGCAACCCCATTGGTCGTCTGCGAAGCTCGCGACCGAAAAGGACTGTATGCACGGGCGCGGGCCGGGCAGATCACCGACTTCACGGGCATTGACTCGCCCTATGAGGCCCCCACCGACCCCGACCTCGTCATCGACACCAGCACCATGACTCTTCAGGAGTGTGTCGACGCGATAGCGTCCGTCATTTAGTCGCTCCGTATGAAAGCGCATCCGACCCACAGGCATTTTCTGCACGACGGCGAGGAACCGTCACCACGTGCCAAGGTGTCGCGTACCCGCGCTCTGCCCGACTAATCCGGCAACATTCGCGGGCAAGGGTAGGGCGACTGCCGAAACGAAAGCGCTCGCCTGCGGCGTCAACACGGTGGCCTTCACTGCGTTGGCCGAGTCGAATGCACGACTGTGGGATTCCTGCCCGGTAGCCGCCGTGAACTGACTGAGGCTGTTATAGACCGACGGATTTCCCGCGCTCTGCGACCAGACGACCAACCAAGTCGGTGCATTTGCCGACGGTCTCTGATAGATATTCCCGTCAGAACTGACCTGCATCTGGGCCGCAGAATACTGATGGGAGTAGTCCTCGATGCAGAGGAGGCAGTTGCCACTCCCGCCAGAGATGACGTTGTTATGGATTGTGATCGACTTGAGCACCCATGTCATGGTCGGATCGGGGAAGGCCTGACGTGGGTCGTGACCTGGAACCGATCGATCGCTGGCACGGCGCAGATCTTGCACGACATCGAGGTTGCGAACATTGTCGGTCAGAGTGTTGTTCCAGATCGACACATCGCTCGTGTCATTCACTTTGAACCCGTCGCCGCGGTTACCTGTCACAAGATTGTTCGCGAGTATGACCTTCGCTGAAATCTCAATCGCAATCCCGTGCGAAGCATTGCCGACTACATCGTTGTTCGCGATGGTCATGTTATAGACGGATTCGTCCATCCACAGGCCGGGCCCGAGGTTCCGAACGAATGCGCTGTCTGTCACTTGGACCCCGCGCGAACGCGTCACCTTCATACCCCCAGAAACCGGGGAGGTATTGAAGTGCTCGGCGTTGTTGCCGGAGGCCAGCAGCCCGGTCGCCTTGAGCGAGTCCGCCTGGTTGCCGTGAATTCCCAGCAACCCATTGCGAGCCGCGGTCACATTTCTGAGCGTCACGCCGACACCGCCAACCGAGAGGCCCGTGGTCGCGTTGTCATTGAACGCCATGTTTTCGAAGGTGCACCCACCGCCGTACGAGGTAACCGAGCCCATGTCCGGAACAGATGGAGCGTAGCGATGCACGCCAAACCCACGGAGCACCGTACCGCTGCCCTGAATGGTCATCGCCTTCTGCAGATCGCTGGCGCGAACGTTACCGCCGCGCGGATCCGTGCCCAGATAGAGCGTTCGTGCCGCAGTGTCGTAGTAAAAGCGACCGGGAGCGAGCTGGGTACGGCTGGCCACTTGGGCCTGCGCGACGCCACCGACCCACACTTGGTCGGGGTGTGCCGCCATCGGATACGAGGGATTCAACCAAGTCCACCCAGCCGCAGAGGCATCCGGAGCACCGCGCGTGTAGGTCGCGCTCGAATCGAAAATATGGTTCCACCCGCTCGCGGTCCAGGCCGAGCCTGACTGCTGCCAGTTGGTTACAGGAACACTGCCGTCAAACCAGACGGCTTCGCCTGGATACGACTGGATCGTCAATCGCTTGCTTGCCGGAATCGTCACTGACTCGTGATAACTGCCAGCACGGAGCACGATTGTCGCGCCTGACCGAGCCGCGTCAACGGCATGCTGAACAGTCGAATACGGAGCCTTGAGTGTGCCTTGCGCTGAATCCGAACCGGCGGGAGCAACAACAATGGCATCGGCGGGTACCGGATACCGGGTGCTGCCAATGGCTGCCGCCCCGGTCGCGCGCCGGGTTCCCGTCATGTCGACCGACGCATCCTGGCCGCCGCCGCCTGCCGTTTGCCCCGGTGCGGGAACCGTCGGTGTAGTCGGCGTCCTGCTGGGATTCGGCGTAGGAGGGGTTTGTGCAACAACCAACGGCGGTGTCGGGGTGGGCGTGGATGGAATCGACGTGAGGGCTGTCGTCATCGTGTAAACCGCAAGGTTGTCAAAGGCGACAGGCTGCTTGGAGGTGGTTCGCGACAGATACGACCACACACCGAACGCACCTGAATTTTGCAAGCGCTTGGAGGTCGCATCCTTGGTCATCGCCTGCCAGCCGGGCTTCGGAACGCCGGCCAGCCACGCTCGAGCTGCCAGCGCAACGGGGGTAGAGCCAGTCGTCTGGAACTCGAGATTGATGCGCGAACCTGCCACAAGGTTGCGTGCAATCACCTTTTCGCCCACGAGGGCGACTTGGGAGACGGTCGACCCGTTTACGCGCAAAAGCGCGAGTGAGGCGGTCCTGTCTGACCCGATGCGCAACTGTGCCTGATAGTACGAGCCGGCGGCGGAACGGAGCTGCAGGCCGGCGTAGACACCTTTGCCTGACTTCGGAAGGCTCGGCACGATCACGACAAGTGATGCGTCACTGTCACGGGACGACACCGACCGCAGCGTCGCCGTTCCCGACCTTCCCGGGACGGGCAACGCGATCAAACCGGATGACCCCGTCGCAGAGAATGCAGCCGCGCTGCTGGAGCTATATACGCCACCGAGCTGTGCGGATCCCCATCCAGAATGACTCGTTCGATTGAAGTTGTCGGATACGATCTGCTTTCCTGTGACCCAGATGCTCGGCACTGCGGTTGCGCTGATCGCACCAATTCCAAGTCCAATCGACGAGGTCACGACAGCGACAGCCAGACTCCATGAAAGGAGCGTGAATAGCCGACGAGTTCGCGCTGGCTTTGCGACGTGCTTATTGGTCTTCATGACCATACGACGAGATTCCAATACTGGTGAGGGTTCAGCGGCTCGTTGACCGCCATTTGGGGGGTATCTCTGGCACAGTAACAGGCCGATTTGCCGGCGTCGAGCCGCTTGGGGGCAGAGCGTACCGGCTATTGCACCCCCACGCAAGCGCACGCTTAACCCACAATTGGGAAGGCGCCAGCAGAGAGGAGGCGCCGGCCCAGGAGGAGTGCATGCCCCTATATTGCTGCGAACGGCCGCTCGCGGCCGCAGGCTCGCGGGGAAGCCGCCTGATCTCGACCGCATCGGATATTTGTGGAATCAAGATTCACGGCGTTCTTTCAGCAAGTCCGCTCTCCGAAGACGGCGCTCGGCTCGAATTCGGTTCCGAGGTTCGCGTCGCCGAGAATCACGCCAAGGCTGGGACATTACTGAGGATTCTTCAATATACCGTGTGGGCGCCTTTCTTGCGGCACCATTGAACCATGACAGGAGAATCAAACTCGGCTGGTTCCCGAAGGCCGCTCGCGATCGTCGTTGTCGCCGTCGCCGTCGCGACTATCGTCATAGTGGGAGTCGGGCTCGCCTCGCTGAATTCCGCGCCGCCGGTGACGCACTCTCCTGCCGATCTGTCGAACTCCGCCTACTGCCAGGGTGCGGGTGTACACCAAACGATATCGGCCCCGCAGAAAGTCGTGCTGATCGTACTCGAGAACGAGTCAGCGTCGACGCTCGATGGCTCCGCCGACGCTCCCTTCGCGAACAACACTCTCACCGCCCAGTGCGGCCATTTCGCGAAGGGGGTCATGCACAGCACCACACACGGTTCCGAAGGCAACTACATCGCCCTGACCGCGGGACTCAACCCCACCAGTGATTCAGGCAGTGACGCACTCGCCAAATTCACACTCTCCGATTGCCCGCCCGACAGCGCTGAGTCCTCCTGCAAATACGGCGGCGGCCATTTCGCGGCCACGATTCCATCACTGTTTTCACAAATCGAAAAGACCTATGGGGCTGCAGGGTGGCGCACGTTCGCTGACGACATGCCGACCGCGTGCGATAAGAACGACGCTCATGTTTACGCGATCACTTCAACCGCCAAGCATCGTCTGTACGTTGCTCGGCACAATCCCGCAGTCTTCTTCGACGGAATTAATTGCGACCAGAACGACGTTCCCGCGGGTGACTGGAAGAAAAGGAACGGTGCACTCTACGACGCCGTGAAGGGGGGCACGCTGCCGTCTTTCACCTACCTGCAACCCAACGACATTGAAAACGGTCATGACCCGGTGACAGAAAACGGCATCACCGTTGCGGGCGGTACAAGTCGAATTAACAACATCGACCGGTACCTCTCAGCGGTCATGTCAATGATCCGTTCAGGCCCTGACTATCAGCGGGGGAACCTTATCGTCGTCGTCACCTTCGATGAGGGAGCGAAGAGTGGGACGCTCAAAGGTGACGACAAGGTCGGCCAGAACTGCGCAGATCCGAACGTCAGCCCGCTTGCCACGTCCTGCCAGATTCCAAGTTGGATCGTGGGCCGGTATGTACCGCACTACACCTACCCGAGTTATATGAACCAGTTCGGCCTTCTCGCAGCTATGGAGCGTGTCCTAAAGCTTCCTGCGTTGCTCGGGCACGCAGCAGACTCTTCGACACCAAACATCCTGACCGGGACCGCGACGAATCCAAACCCATTCAATATCGCGCCATGAAAAGTAGGATCGGTGACCGGTGCTCGCCCAAGCCTGATTCTGGCGAGATCTCGGATTCATCCTTCGGGCTGTGACTCCACGCCCGTTGCCACGCCCACGCACCGGGCCTAGCGTGGAAGCGCCATGGACTGGTTCGGCGCGAACGGGTATGAACTGGCGCGGCAGGTGCTTCAGCGGGGCGTCGCCGCGATCTATCTCGTTGCCTTTCTCTCCACTCTCGCGCAGCTTCCGGCGCTCCTCGGCGAGCACGGGCTGCTGCCGGTTCCCGACTTTCTGCGGCTCGCCTATGCGCGACGCCAGCCGACACTCTTCCGGTGGCGGTACTCCGACCGTCTGCTGCGCGCGGTTGCCGTCTCGGGGGCGGTCATCGCGGCATCCATCGTCGCCGGCCTGCCGCAGCTGGCACCGCCGTGGCTGCCGCTCGTTCTTTTTCTCGCGATCTGGCTCGGCTACCTCTCCATCGTGAACGTGGGGCAGACCTTCTACGGCTACGGTTGGGAGAGCCTGCTGCTCGAGGCCGGCTTCATGGTCGCCTTTCTCGGCTCCAACGAGGTCGCGCCGCCGGTCACCGTCATCTGGCTGATCCGCTGGCTGGTGTTTCGGCTCGAGTTCGGCGCCGGCATGATCAAGATGCGCGGAGACCGATCGTGGCGCGACCTCACTGCGCTCTTCTACCACCACGAAACCCAGCCGATGCCGAACCCGCTGAGCCGCCGCGCCCACCTGCTGCCGCACTGGTTTCACCGGCTGGAGGTGCTCGGCAACCATTTCGCCCAGCTGGTCGTGCCGTTCTTCCTGTTTGCCCCGCAACCGGTCGCGAGCATCGCCGCGGCCATCGTTATCCTCACCCAGCTCTGGCTCATCGTCACCGGAAACTTCGCCTGGCTCAACGTGCTCACCGTCATCCTGGCCTTCGCCGCCGTGAGCGACCCTGCCGCCCACGTGGTCGTCGCCGCCATGCCCACCGGCACCAATTATGCGGATGCGACGGCGCCGGCCTGGTTCGCCATCGTCGTTCTGGCGGTCAGCGCGCTGATCATCTATCTGAGCTGGTGGCCGGCACGCAACCTTGTCGCCCGCCACCAACTCATGAACGCGAGCTTCAACCGCTGGCACCTCGTGAACGCCTACGGCGCCTTCGGCAGCGTCACGACGGTGCGCTACGAAATCGTGATCGAGGGCACGGATGCCGCCCAGCCCGACGATGACGCCGTCTGGCGGGAATACGAGTTCAGGGGCAAACCGGGCGACCCACGCCGGATGCCGCGGCAGTTCGCCCCGTACCACCTGCGCCTCGATTGGCAGATGTGGTTTCTCGCGCTGGGCTCATCCGACACCCGCTGGTTCATCGTTCTGCTCGCGCGACTGCTCGAGGCGGATGCGTCGACGCTGCGACTGCTGCGCGTCGACCCGTTCGACGGGGTGGCTCCGCGCTGGATCCGGGCGCGACGATATCGGTACCGGTTCGCCACGAGAGAGCAACGCAAGGGTGAACGGGTCGTCTGGGTGCGCGAGGAGGCCGGGATGCTGGTGCCGCCGATTTCGGGCTCTGCTGATTGAGGAGTGAGCGCCAGCGAGCGTCTCGAAATCACAGCCGTGCTTACGGGTTTCGAGACGTCCTCGTTCCTCGGACTCCTCAACCAGCGGGGGGATTCGTGGGGGTTTCGAGACGAGGCCTCCTTCGTCGACCTCTCCTCAACCCACCTCGCCGAAGGCTACGACGCAGTTTTGGCCGCCGAAGCCGAAGGCGTTCGTGAGGGCGTGGCGCACGCGCTGTTCGCGCGCGACGTTCGGCACGTAGTCGAGGTCGCACTCCGGGTCGGGGGTCGTGTAGTTGATGGTGGCAGGGATGACACCCTCACTGATCGACAGCGCGCAGAGCATGCCGGCGAGCGCGCCGGCCGCACCGATCAGGTGGCCGGTCATCGACTTTGGAGCCGTCACCGCGACATCCGCCGCCGACGCGCCAAGCGCCTGGTGCAGCGCCGAGGTCTCGGTGCGATCGTTGGCCTTCGTTGAGGTGCCGTGCGCGCACACCAGATCCAGATCGGATGCATCCAGCCGGGCGTTCGCCAGCGCCCGCGTGATGGCGCGCGTCGCGTAGATGCCGCTGGGCTCGGGCGCGACAACATTGAAGGCGTCGCTCGTGAGTGCACCACCGAGCACCTCGGCGTAGACGTGCGCGCCGCGAGCGCGGGCATCCGCCAGTCGCTCCATGACGAGCACGACCGCGCCCTCGCCGAAGACGAAACCGTCGCGATCCGCGTCGAAGGGGCGGCTGGCCTCGGCGGGTGCGTCGTTGTGCTTCGACAGGGCGCGCATGGCGCTGAGCCCGGCGAACATGACCGGGGTGATCGCGGCATCCACGCCACCCGCCAGAACCACATCGGCCTCCCCCGACAGCAGCAGCCGACGCGCCTCCAGCAAGGCGTACGCGCCGCTTGCGCAGGCAAGGGCGCTGGCATTCACCGGGCCATGGATGTTCAGCTCCATCGCAATCTCGCAAGCCGGCATGTTGGTGAGCGACGACGACACGAAGCGCGGGCTCATGTGCCGCTCGCCGCCGGAGTGGAACACCTCCGTCGCATCCTGAATCTCAGTGAAACCCGAGACGGCGCTGTTGACTATCACGCCAGCCTCTCGCTCGGAGAAATCGGGGTCGAGACCCGCGTCTGCAACCGCCTCGCGCGCGGCGACGACCGCGAGCTGGGAGCTACGGGACATGCGGTTCACCTGCTTGACCGTGAGCGACCCGTGCGGGTCGAAGCCCTTCACCTCAGCGGCGATCTGCGTGGGCATATCGCCGGCATCGAACTGAGTGATGCGTGCAACGCCGCTGCGCCCCGCCGTGAGAGAGGCCCAGGTGTCGCGCCAGCTATTGCCGAGCGGGGTCAGCGCGCCAAGCCCGCTGATGACGATGCGATCATCCATGATTGTGCGCCTCTCGCTTCATTCATACTCCCCTGTTTTCGGTCGCTGGGCTATCGATGTTCCGACGCGCAGGCCCTGCTCAAATGCGGCAACGGCGTTGAGGGCGGTCGCACTCAGCGCTCCACCGATGACCGAATACCGGATGCCCCGCGCCTCGAGCGCGTCGGCGAGCGGCGCATGTGCCACCTGGCCCGCGGCAACAATGACGGTGTCGGCCTCGATGAGTTCCTGACCGCCCTCGTGCTCGATCCACACGCCGTCGGTGTCAATGTGCCGATAGGCCACACCCGTGAGCGTGCGCACTCCCGCCGTGCGGATCGCGCGCACCGCGGCCCAGCGCACCGTCGTTCCCATGCCGGCGCCGATGGAGCCGGAGCGGCGCATGATCGTGACGGTGCGCGCCGGCGGCGGAAGGGTTCCGGCGGCGAGGCCGTGGGAGATGAGAAAGCGGCGCTGGATTGCCTTTTCGGACCCTTCCTTTCGAGACGGTCGCTGCGCGACCTCCTCAAGGAGCGGGGCTGTCTCGGGGAGGGGGGACGGCTCGACGAGCAGATGTGCCAGGTCAACAGCGATGCCGCCTGCTCCGAGAATGGCGACCCGCCTGCCGACGGAGTGCGGGGTGGCGAACGCCTGCGCGTAGTCGATGACGTGCGGCAGCTCGACCCCGGCGAGGGCGACGGGACGCGGGAGCACACCCGTGGAGACGACCACGTGATCAAAGCCGGCGAGCGCGTCGACATCGTCGACCGGGGCGCCGAGGCGAATCTCGACGCCGAGGCGGGCGAGCTCGTTCTCGAAGTAGCGCACGGTCTGCAGAAAGTCCTCCTTGCCCGGCACCATGCCGGCCAGCAGGAACTGGCCACCGATGCGGGGCCCCGCCTCGAAGAGCGTGACGCGGGCTCCGGCGGCAGCCGCGGCACGGGCGGCCTCCATGCCGGCGGGGCCGGAGCCGATGACGGCGATGCGGAGAGGTTCCTCGCTCGCACGCTCGCTCGGCGCTGGGGTCGCGAATCGCTGCGCGATTCCCCAAGCTCCACCGCGCTCAACCAGCGGCGCCGTCGGAAATTCGAGTTCGCGGCCGACGCGCGGGTTGACCGTGCACGAGACCGGGTCGAGGCCGAAGGTGCGGTCGATACACGCCTCGTTGCACCCGATGCAGGTGTTCACAAACTCGGCCATGCCCGCGAACGACTTCGCCAGAATCGCCGGATCCGCAAGGAACGGGCGCGCCATCGACACCAGATCCGCCACGCCGGATGCCAGAATCCGCTCCGCCTGCGCGGCAGTATTGATGCGATTGGATGCGATTACCGGCGCGACAGACCCGGCAACGGTCAGCGCGCGCTTGACGCGACCAGCGGCATCCGCCCACACTCCGTGCGGCACCATCGACTGCACGGTGGGTACCCGCGACTCGTGCCAGCCGACGCCGACGTCTATCGCGTCGGCGCCCGCAGCCGCCAGGGCGACGGCGAGCGCGTCGACCTCCTCCTGGGTCGACGAGCCGGGCACGAGATCCGCGCCGGACATGCGCATGAGAACGGGGGCGTCGCCCACGGCGGCACGCACGGCGCGCACGACCGCCACCGGAAACGCACGCCGCCGCTCGGCGTCGCCACCCCAGTCGTCGTCACGCAGATTGGTCACCGGAGAGGCGAACTGGTTCAGCAGGTACCCCTCCGAACCCATCACCTCCACGCCGTCGAAGCCGAGTTCGAGCGCCCGCGCCGCCCCCGATGCGAAATCGTCGATGGTCGAGCGGATGCCTTCCTCGCTCAGCGCCTCAGGCTCCGCTTTCGAGAACGCGCTGTACACGGCAGAGGGCGCCACCGGCGTGAGTCCGAACGCAGACTCGAAGGCATACCGGCCGGCGTGGAAGAGCTGCAGCGCGATGAGACCGCCCTCGGCATGCACGGCATCCGTCACCGCCCGCAGCCGATCGGCGTGCGACGGATCGTTGATGAGGGCGTAGCCGGCGTTGCCCGCGCCGACCCGGCTGACGGCCGCACCGCCGGTGATGATGAGGCCTGCCCCGCCGCGCGCGCGCTCGGCGTAGAAGGCGGCGAGCGCACCGCCATCCGAGGTCTCCAGGTTGAGATGCATCGAGCCCATGAGAACCCGATGCGGCAACCGCAGCGTGCCGATCGAGATCGGGGTCTGCAGCGTCGGGTATCGGCTCACGGCCTCGACGGACGTGCCGCCGTGCGATGAATGGTCGGCGCGGGCCACGGGATTCAGCCGCGTGTCGGTCGCGGTGGCACGCCGAGCGGCTCGGTGGTGTCGTGCCAGTAGGGAGGAGCGGCCACCGTGAGCCCCCCATCGACCACGATCGTCTGCCCCGTGATGTATGCCGACTTGTCGGAGAGCAGGAACTCGATGGCATTGGCCATGTCCTGCACGGTGCCCGGCCGGCCCAGCGGAATCGCCTTGAGCACGCTCTCCATCGCTGCCATGCCCGGGATGGAGTAGAAGTATTCGAGCGAATCCGAGTCGATCAGGCCGCCGTTGACGCCGTTCACGTTGATGCCGTAGTCGGCGAACTCCACGGCCATGTAACGGATGAACGACTCGACGGCGGCCTTGTACGAACCCAGTGCCGCATAGGTGGCGAAGCCGCGCAGGCTGCCGTAGCTGGAGACGGCGACGATGCGTCCACCCTTGTCCATGAGCTTCACTGCCTCTTGCGCGCCGAGCACGAAGGGGCGCACGTTCATGGCGTAGGAGCGGTCGAGGTGGTGCGTCTTGAGATCGAGAATGCGCTTGAACGCGGCGGCCGCCGCGTTGTTGATGAAGAAGTCGAGACGCCCATACGTGTCGGCAACCGCGTCGAAGAGCCGCACGATCTCCTCAGGGTTCTCCACGTCGGCCCCGACCGCAATGCCGTCACCGCCGCGGGCCTTCGCCTCGGCCACGACCTCATCGGCCAGCGCGGCGTTCGTGCGGTAGTTCACGACGACCGTCGCACCCTGCGAGGCGAGATCCAGCGCCAAGGTGCGCCCAATTCCGCGAGATGCTCCCGTGATCAGGGCTACTTTGCCTTGGTGTTCCGCGGTCACTTCGCCTCCTCGCTTGCCGTCGAAGCAGCCGAGGCCGCCTGCGCAGCCCGGGCAAAGACATCCCGCGCCACGACCGTCTTCTGAATCTCGTTCGTGCCCTCCTCGAAGCGCTGCGCCCGCGCGTCGCGATACACCCGCTCGATCGCCTCCGACTTCCAGTAACCCAGCCCGCCGTGCACCTGCAGCGCCTTGTCCGTCACTCTCGTGAGCATATCGACGGCCACCATTTTGGCCATGGACGAGAGAGCGGATGCCTGCGGCGAGTCGTCCTCCCACTCGCGCGCGGCGTGCAGCACGAGCGCCTTCGCCGCCTCGATGTCCGCCTCGTTCTCGGCGATCATGAACGCGATCGCCTGCCGAGAGGAGATGGGTTTGCCGAAGGTGACGCGCTTCTGCGCGTACTCGACCGCGAGCTGCTGTGCACGCTCTGCGAGACCGACACAGCTCATGGCCACTGAGATGCGGCTGGGCGTGAGAAAGCCGCCGAGCGCGATGGCCAGGCCGTCGCCCTCCTCGCCGAGACGCTGCGCGACCGGCACGGGCGTGTTGTCGAAGGTGAGCCGGGCATGGTCGGTGCCACGCACCCCCATGGTGTTCGAGGTGTCTTCGACGGTGACGCCTGCAGCCTTGCGGTCGACGAGCAGGCCGATGGTGCCATCCTTGCCGCTCGTGCCCTCGAGCCGGGCGAACAGCAGCCAGTAGTCGCAGCTCACCCCGAAGGTGATGAGGTGCTTGCGGCCGGAGAGATAGTACGTGTCGCCCTCGCGGCGCACGCTGCAGCTGATGTCGGCACCGGTGCCGTTGTCCGGCTCCGTGAGAGTGAACGCGACCAGGATGTCGCCGGCGACCGACGGCTTGACGTACGTCTCGCGCTGCGCATCGCTGGCGTGGGGGTTCATGGACCGCCAGGTGCCGTTGATGACGTGCACCAGCATCCGGATCGACGCGTGCGAGCGGGAGAAGACCTCCATCAGCCCCATCCACTGGCTGAAGCTGAGGCCGTGGCCGCCGAGGGCGACCGGGGCCGCGAGGCCAAGGAATCCGTTCTGCTTCAGCTCGTCAAACAGCTCGCCCGGCACCTCGCCGTCGGCCTCGATGCGCTCGGACCAGCGCTCGCCCGGCCCCTCGACCCAGGCGGTGACACGACGCAGAAGTGCTTCGTATTCAGGCTGTTCGATGCGGCTTCCGCGGCCGTCGTGCGTCACGGTCTGACTCGGTGTCATTGCTGGTGTTCTCCTTCGAGGGGTGGTGAACGGCACTGAGCCGCTGGGGCTTCAGAGCGGAGGCCTGCTCGCGCAGCAGGAACTTCTGCACCTTGCCCACCGCATTGCGCGGAATGATCTCGATGATCTCGAGCCGCTCGGGCCAGTAGTGCTTGGAAACCTCGTGCTCGTCGAGAAAGCGCTGCATCTGCGTGAAGCTGAGCGTGCACCCGTCGACGAGCGTGACGAAGGCGCAGGCGCGCTCGCCCAGGCGTGCGTCGGGCATGGCCACTATCGCCACATCGTCTATCGCCTCGTGGCCGTAGAGCAGCTGCTCGATCTCGGAGACCGGAATCTTCTCGCCGCCGCGGTTGATTACGTCGCGTACGCGCCCGGTGATACGCAGATAGCCGTCATCATCGAGGGTGGCAAGATCGCCAGTGCGATACCAGCCATCGGCGGCAAACACCTCGGCGCTCAGATCGGGGCGGTCGAGGTAGCCGTCGAAGACGGTCGGGCCGGACAGCTCGAAGTTGCCCTCGATACCGGATGCGACGGGCCGCCCCTCGTCGTCAACGATGCGCAGTTGCACCCCCGGCATGGCCTTGCCGTCGGTTCCCCACGTCTTCGCGGCCGGATCGGTGGGCGAGGCCAGCGCACCCAGGCCCGTCTCGGTGGTTCCGAATGCTCCACAGACGGATGCGCCGAGCACGCGCGTCGCCCGCTCGGCGAGCGCCCGCGGCACCGCCGCGCCCGTCGCCACGAAGATGCGCAGCGCCTTCGGGGCGGGGGTGCCCGCCTCGACCTCACGCACGAGGTCGGTGAGGAACGGCGTCGCCGCCTGAACGAAGGTGCCCTCCCAGGTGCTCAGCACCTCGATGGCGCGCTTGGCGTCCCAGACCCCCTGCACGATCTGCGGAACCCCCAGCTCCCACGCCAGCCACATGCCGTAGAGAAACCCGGTCTGGTGAGCGAGCGGCGAGGGAATGTAGACGGCATCCGACGAATCGAGGCCGAGCTGTTCGACCTCCATCCAGGCGGCACGGCTCAGGCTGCGGTGCCGGTGGATCACGCCCTTCGGTTCGCCCGAGGTGCCCGAGGTGAACAGCAGCTGGGCGGCATCCTCGGGCGACGGAGCGCGGGCGTCGAGCGCGGCGCGGTCGACATGCGCCCACGCAGATGCTCGGTGCCAGGCCTGCCAGGTGACCGCGGGGTTCGCACACTCTGGCAGCACATGCGCAACCCCCGGCGTGCCGTGCAGCACCAGCACATTCGTCAGGCGGATGCCATCGGCTCCGGCCCCGCTGTCGAGAATCTGCGCGATCTCGCGGTCGTGCTGGCGGCCACGGAAGTTGTCGGCGACGACGAGCAGCTTTGCCTGCGAGCGCCGCAGCGCGTACGCCACCTCGCGCTGGCGGAAGATCGGCATGATCGGGCAGATCACGGCCCCGATGCGCATGGCGGCCGCGGCGATGATCACGAATTCGCGGCAGTTCGGCAGCTGCACGGCGATGCGGTCGCCATGCTCGACGCCGAGGTCGAGGAACAGCGCCGCCGCCTTGTCGACGGCGACATCGAGTTCGCCCCAGCTCAGATGGTCGGTACGGTCGGGCGCGGCGTCCACGACGGCCAGGGCGTGCGGCTTCTCGGTGGCCCAGCGGCGAACCCAATCGGCGCCCGTGACCTCACCGGCGGCCGCGGCATCCATCGCGGGAATGCGGCGGCGCCCCAGCCTGGTGCCCGACCTGGCCGGCCCCTCTTCGACCGCCATGGTGGCATGCAGCTCGTTCATCGAGTCGAGGAACTGCGGATACGAGATGCGATACGCATTTGGGAAGGTGAGCGTCGAACGCCCCTCGGCGGCGGATGCCGCAACGGCGAGCGACATGAGCACTCGGTGGTCGTTGAACGACGACAGGTTCGCGCCGTGCATTCTCTCGACGCCGCGAACATGCAGATCGCTGCCGTCGAAGTCGAGGCTGCCGCCCATGCCGTTCAGCTGCAGCATGGAGACGACGCGATCGGATTCCTTGAGCCGCACGTGCTCCACGTTGTGGAAGACGCTCTCGCCCTCCGCGCGCGCGGCGAGCACGGACAGGATGGGAAGCATGTCGGGCACATCACGACAATCGATCTCGGTGGCTTTCAACCGGATGCCGTCGTGCCGAACGCGCACGCCGTCGGCATCCGGGTCGTAGACCATGGGCAGGCCCATGCGGCCCGCGATGTCGAGAAAGTCGGCCTCGGGGTGGTCCACGCCCGCGGAGGACGTGTTGCGTAACCCACGCAGCAGCACGTCGGCCGGATGCAGCGCGGCGAGGGCGAGACCGAATGCGGCGGAGCCGATATCCGGCGGCAGCCGCAGATCGGTCGGATGCGCGGACTGATTCGGTTCTATCTCGTAACGACGGCCGTCTGCGGATGCCTGCACCCGCAGTCCGAATTGCGCCATCATGCGCATCGTGAGTTCGATGTAGTGGCGCTCGTTGAGCTCACCGTCGATGACGATGGTGGTGTGCTGCTTCGCGAACGGCGCCAGCAACAGCAGGGCCGAGACCCATTGCGAGAGCGTGCCGGCGATGTGCACGGTTCCGCCCGACGGGCGTGCGGCCGTGACCCGGATCGGCGGGCAGTCCGTGGGTGACGATACCTCGACGCCCATCTCACCCAGCGCCCGTAGCAGCGGGCCGATCGGGCGGCGCTGGAAGTACTTCTGACCGGTGACCGTGACGTCGGCATCCGCCAACGCGGCGAGGCCGACCATGAAATACAGGGTCGTGCCGGAGCTGCCTGCCGTGACGGTGTCGCTTCTCGGGTGATACGGGCCGCCGTGCACGATGAAGGTGTCGCCTTCGATCTCAATACGGGTGCCAAGCGAGCGCAGCAACGAGACCGTGTATTGCACGTGACGGGCATCGCTGAGGCCGGAGATGCGGCTGATGCCCGGGGCCAGCGAGGCGAGAATGAGCGCGCGATGCGCATGGTATTTCGAGTTCGGCACCTCGACAGCGCCGAACGCGCGATCCGAGCTCCCCGCCACGGACAGATGCATCAATCAACCCCTTCACAGCAGAAGAGAACGCTTCTCTTCGAGCACTACTTCGTGGGAGGGGATTGGCCTCGAACGAAGCTTTCATACGCTACTCGTGCTCAGCCAATGTGCAAATTCCACCGCACTTTCGCTGGTTGAGGAGGCCGCCCGCGGCCGTCTCGAAACCTGCGTGGCGCGGGCGGTTTCGAGACGCTCGCTCCTCGCTCCTCAACCAGCAGAAGGCGCTAGAGCTTCGAGGCGGGGGACGCGAATGTGTCGCAGTGTGTCGGGCCGCCGGTGTAGCCGGAGGTGAACCAGCGCTGGCGCTGTGCGCTCGAGCCGTGGGTCCAGCTCTCCCGGTTCACCTGCCCTCCCGAGGCCTGCTGAATGCGGTCGTCACCGACCGCGGAGGCCGCATCAAGGGCATCCGTCAGCTGTTGCTTGGTGATCGGCTCCAGAAATGTGGTGCCGTTCTTGTCCTTCACCTGGGTCGCGGCTCCCACCCAGGCGCCCGCGTAGCAATCGGCCTGCAGCTCGAGCCGCACACTGTCTGAGCTCGGGCCGGTCGCGCGCTGGTCGATGGTCGCCATGGCGCCCTGCAGGTTCTGAATGTGGTGTCCCCACTCGTGCGCCACCACGTACATCTCGGCGAGCGGACCCCCGGATGCGCCGAACTGGCTGCGCAGCTGGTCGAAGAAGCCGGTGTCGACGTAGAGCGTCTCGTCGGGCGGGCAATAGAACGGGCCGGTCGCGCTCGAGGCGGTGCCGCATCCGCTCGAGGTCTGATCGGTGAAGAGCACGAACTCGGGCGTGTGATAGCTCGCCCCCAGCCCGGGCGTCTCACCGCTCCAATACGTGTCGAGGGATGCCGCTGCACCCTTCATGCGGCAGGTGACGTCGTTGTTCGCATCCGCCCCCGTCTTGCATTCGGTGACGCTGTCGCTCGGCCCCACCTGAGTCTGGCCGCTCGAACCGTCGGTCAGCCCCAAACCGCTGAGATCGACTCCCGTGAACTGGGCGATGAGAAATATCACTATCGCACCGAGACCGACACCCCCAGCCGCGATGCCCGTGTTACGCCCGCGCCGACTGACCTTGCCCCCGCCGATATCCGAATTCGGATTGAACGTCATGTCAGGAGAGTACCGCGCGCATAGGCTCGATGCATGGCTCTGTTCAGCGAGAAATCACCCGTGACCGTCACTGTGACCGGCGCGGGAGGGCAGATCGGTTACGCGCTGCTGTTCCGCATCGCCTCCGGCCAGCTTCTCGGCGCCGACACGCCCGTGCGACTGAGGCTGCTCGAGATTCCGCAGGGCCTCGCCGCCGCCGAGGGCACGGCGCTCGAGCTGCAGGACGGCGCGTTTCCGCTGCTGCGCGACGTGCAGGTGACGGATGACGCGACTCACGCCTTCGACGGCGTGAACGTCGCGCTGCTGGTCGGTGCGCGCCCGCGCGGGCCCGGCATGGAGCGGGCCGATCTGCTCGCGGCGAACGGCGGAATCTTCGGGCCGCAGGGGGCAGCGATCAACGCGGGAGCGGCATCCGATGTTCGCGTGCTCGTGGTGGGCAACCCGGCCAACACGAACGCCCTCATCGCCAGCGCAGCCGCACCCGACGTGCCCGCCGAGCGGTTCACGGCCATGACCCGGCTCGACCACAACCGGGCGGTGGCGCAGCTCGCGGCGAAGCTGGATGCGCCGGTCGACTCGATCGAGAACGTCGCCATCTGGGGCAACCACTCGGCGAGCCAGTATCCGGATGTCTTCCACGCGAGAATCACGCGCGGTACCGACGGCAGTCGGCCGGTACGCGAGCTCGTGGACGAGGCGTGGCTTCAGAACGAGTTCATTCCGCGGGTGGCGAAGCGGGGTGCCGAGATTATCGAGGTGCGCGGGGCGTCGAGCGCGGCATCCGCAGCGAGCGCCGCCATTGACCACGTGTACGACTGGGTGCACGGCACCGGTGCGGGCTGGACGTCGGCCGGCGTCGTCTCCGACGGTTCGTATGGCGTGCCCGAGGGGCTGATCTCGTCGTTCCCGGTGCGGTCGGTGAATGGTGCGTGGCAGATCGTGGAGGGTCTCGAGATCGATGCGTTCTCACGGGGGCGCATCGACGCATCCGTCGCCGAGCTGGTGGCCGAACGTGACGCGGTGCGGGGGCTGGGGCTACTCTAGAGCGCGCCGAACGGGGGAAAAATGGCGACAGGCAAGGCGAAGAACACCGAGGAACGGCGAACGACGGCGGCGCGGTCGAAGACGGCCGCGGCGAAGCGGGTGACCACGCAGGCGCCGAAACTGCCCTGGTACAGGCGGCTGTTCCACAACGTGGGCCCGCTCGAGATCGTGATAGCGGGTGTATGCACCGCTCTCACGGTGTGGGCCTGGCTGGCCTTTGTGGTGACGCAGCCGCAGGACTACATGAGCTTCGTGATCGTGTACGCCATCGCGATGATCGGCGGCTCGATCGTGCACTTCGTGCTGCCCTTCCTCTTCGGCTGGGCCGGTGTGCTCACCTCGAAGCTGGGGCGCGCCCCCTCGCAGGACGACGGTGCAGAGAACACGAGCGGCGGTTCAGGCGTTGTGTACTGGGGACCCGTCGTCATTTCAGTCATCGTCTTTCTCATCGTGACGCCACCGAACACGCCCACCGGAGATACCGACAGTTTCGCCTCAATTTACCAGGTGATTCTCGTGATGGGACTGCTCGGGCTCGCTGGCGTCGGTCTGGGCATGCTCGTGATAGTGCTCATCGCCATGCCGATCCTGTGGATCATCGTCGCAGTACTTCCCGATCGCAGGCCCAGGGACGTGATAGCGCGCGACCCGATGTCACGGCTGCAGTATGCCGCTATGGGTGGCATCATGCTGCTCATCGTCGGCTTAGCTGTGTCCATGAACTTTGTCGGCACGGGCGGCGTCTACACCACAAGCAGCCGCCACCGCATGTGGCTGGAATTCATTACTCTGATCACGCTGCGGGGCGACCCCATCGCCTCGGCGCTCGCCGTGCTCAGCATCGCGGGCATCGTGGTCCTGGGCATCGCGAACAACCGCGCAGTGGCTAAGCGGCGGCGGGAGCGCCTCGCCGCGATGCGCAACGAGTAGCCCGACCCCCGGCAGGGCTACTTCTTCTTGGGCTTGAGGGTTTTCTCGTCAACCGGGGCGGTGCCCGAGGCGCGCTCCTCACGGTAGTACTCGCGGGCCTCGTTCTGCCGCTCGGCCTCCGCGCCGCTGGCGACCGGGGCGCGCAGGTGCTCCTGGGTGTAGCCGAAGGCATCCACAAGGTCCTGCGCGTGCGGGCGCAGTCGCGCCACGAGGCGGTCGATGTATGCGCTCACGGCCTGCGCGCGCTGCGGCGACAACCGGCCGTGGATGAGATACCAGGCCAGGTGCTTCTCGAGCAGGCCAAGGCCGAACAGGTCTCGCAACCAGACGAGCACCTGGCGGGTGCCGGCATCCGTCACCTGCTCGAGCGCATCCGTGAATGCCTCCCACTGCAGCAGCTCGCCGTGGGCGCGCGCGGCCTCGATCAGCTCATTCTGCTGCGAGTTGAAGAGGTCGGCGGCCTGCTGCTTCGGCAGCTTGCTGGCGCTGCGCAGCCGGCCCGCGACATCCGCGATCATGGTCTCGACGCGGTCGGTCAGCAACTCGCGCTGCGCGTTCGTCTCGCGCAACTGGTCCACCGATCGCGCCGTCGAGCCGAAGTCGGCAACGGTCTGGGCGAGGCCGCGCAGGCCCGAGCCGTGGTAGGCCTTGCCCGCCGCCTGCTTGACGACGTAGCGGGCGAGGGCACCGGCATCCGCCTTGGCAAAACCGCGGCTGTAGTCGGTGAGCAGGCGTTTGGCCACCAGTTGCAGCAGAACGTTGTTGTCGCCCTCAAAAGTGACGTACACGTCGAGGTCGCTGCGCAGGCCGACCAGGCGGTTCTCGGCCATGAAGCCGGCGCCACCGCAGGCCTCGCGCGCCTCCTGCAGCGTGTCGAGTGCGTGCCAGGTTGAGAGGGATTTGAGCGCGGCCGCGAGGGTCTCGAGATCCTGCCTCTCGTCGTCGGTGGCGGCCTTATTGCTGAACACCTCGTCGAACTTCACGAGCAGGCTGTCGTGGGCGAATCCGGCGGCGTAGGTGGTGGCCAGGCGCGGCAGCAGGCGGCGCTGGTGGCGCTGGTAGTCGAGCAGCACCTCCTCGTCGGTGTCGCTTCCTGCGGTGAACTGGCGACGCTGGTTGCCGTAGGTGATGGCGATCGCCAGGCCCACCTTGCTTGCCGCGACCGCGGCCCCGTCGAGCGAGACGCGACCCTGCACAAGGGTTCCGAGCATCGTGAAGAAGCGACGGCCGGGGCTGGAGATGGGGCTCGTGTACGTGCCGTCTTCGGCGACGTCACCGTAGCGGTTGAGCAGGTTGACGCGGGGCACGCGCACGTTCTCGAACGCGAGCCGGCCGTTGTCGATGCCGTTGAGGCCGCCCTTGAGACCGTCGTCTTCGCTGGAGACACCCGGCAGCAGTTCGCCGTCGTCGCCACGCAGCGGAACGTAGACAGCGTGCACGCCGTGGTTGACGCCCTGGGTGATGAGCTGGGCGAAGACCACGGCCGCCTTGCCGTCGACGGCGGCGTTGCCGTTGTATTCCTTCCACGCGGCGCGGAACGGCGTGTGGATCTCGAACTCCTGCGTCTCGGGAATGTAGGTGGCGGTCGTGGCGATGGATGCGACATCCGAACCGTGACCAATCTCGGTCATCGCGAAGGCCCCCGGCACCGCGAGGCTCATGATGGCGGGCAGGAACGCCGTGTGGTGGCGCTCGGTGCCGAGGTGCAACACCGCCGCCCCGAACAGGCCCCACTGCACGCCCGACTTGATCTGCAGGCTCGGGTCGGCCGTGACCAGCTCCTCGAATCCGGCGATGTTGCCGCCGTGGTCTTCCTCGCCGCCGAGGCTCTTCGGAAAAGCACGGTGCACCTGGCCGTTGTCGACGAGCAGCTTGAGCTGCCCGAATGCGCGCTCGCGGTGCTCCTGCATGCTCAGACCGTCGATGCGCTGCATCTCGGGCCGCGCCGCGACCTCGCGGGCGGCGAGGCGCACCTCGGGCCAGCTGCCGAGCAGCTGCCGGGAGAGGGCGGGCACATTCACGGTGGCGGGCACGCCGGCGTCGATCGGGTCGGTGCTGACAGGTGGCTCGTTGGCCGCGACCTTCTGCGCCGTCGTGCGTCGTCTCGGGGTTTGCTGCGAGGCTTTTTTCGGGTCTTGCTTGGGGTCTCGCTTGGGGTCTCGCTTGGCGCGCGCTGCGGTGTCAACCATCGTCGGTCCTCTGGTTTCGTCGAATGTCGCGGGGCATCCGCGAATAACGTCACTTCAACGCTAAGCCGGATGCGCCGGGCGCGGTAGTCGTGCGTGCGCGAGCTACAAAGTGGCTGCGGCGCGCCCGAGCCCGGCTGTGGAAACCCCACAGCCGCGCCGTCTGTCGGCGCGGCTCAGGCGGAGCGCTGGTAGGCGCGGAACGCGAGCGTCGCCAGCCAGGTCATGACGACGGCGAGGGCCGCCAGCAGGCCGAGGTTGGCCCACACGGCCGCCCAGTCCGGGGCATCCTGCAGCGCCTGCCGCCCCGCCACGACCGCCCATTCGAAGGGATTGAACCGGGCGACATTGCGCACCCACTCGGGCGAAAGACTCGTGTCCATGATGGCCGAGCTGAGAAACATCAGCGGAAACGAGATGAGTTGCGAGATTCCGATGAGCGCTGCCTGCTGACGGGCCAGCAGGGCCACGGCACCCGAGAACGCGGCGAACACGAAGGTGAGCAGCACGGCCGCGAGCAGCAGAATCAGGATGCCGACGAGCCCGCCGCCGAAGCGGGCACCGGTGAGCCAGGCCACGCCGAGCACGACGAGCGTCTGCAGCACCGTGAGCACCGCCTGGTACAGCATCGATGACACCACCAGACCGCCGCGGCTGGTGGGCGAGGTGAGAAAGCGATCCATCACTCCGCGATCCATGTCCTCGATATACGAGGTGCCCGCCCAGGCGCTGCCGAACAGCGCCATCATCATGACGATTCCGGGCGTGAGGAACACGATGTAGTCGCCTCCCCCGCTGAACCCGGGAATGTTCACGACGGATCTGAACAGTTGCCCGAACAGCAGCAGCCAGATCATCGGCTGAACGAGATTCATGATGAGGTAGGCGGGCATCCGCACGAATGCGCGCAGCTGCCGGCCGGTGAGCAGAACCGTGTGCGTGATGATGGCGCCGCGCGGCTGGGTCGCGGTAGTGACCCTCGACGTGGCGGGGACGGTGGCGGGAGCCGTGGCGCTCATGCTGCCACCTCCTTTTCGTTTGTGCTGGAACTGTTCGCGGAGGCGTCGCCGACAGCGAAGCTGCGGCCGGTATGGCGCAGATACACGTCGTCGAGGCTGGGCCGGGCAACGGTGGCGGATGCGACGCGTTGCGACGCCTCCTCGAGCGCCGCTATCGCAAGCGGCAGCGCCGCGGCGCCCTGCTCGGCGCGGGCACGCAGGGTGCGCCCGTCGACGCTGATCTCCCGCAGGGACGCGACCCGGGAGATGGCGGCGAGAGCGCGGTCGACGGCCGCATCCGGTGCCAGCTCCACTATTACGGCGTCACCATGAAGTCCGTTCTTGAGCTCGTCGGGCGTGCCCTCGGCCACGACCCGGCCATGGTCAACGATGGCGAGGCGGCTGGCCAGCCGGTCGGCCTCGTCGAGGTAGTGCGTGGTAAGTAGCACCGTCATCTGCTCGACGCGGGCCATGATCTCGAGCTCGGCCCACATCTCGGCGCGCGCCTCAGGGTCGAGCCCGGTCGTCGGCTCATCGAGAAACAGCACCTGGGGCCGGTGCATGAGGCCTATAGCGACGTCGAGCTTGCGGGCCATGCCGCCCGAGTAGGTCTTCACCTGGCGGCGAGCGGCCTTCTCGAGCGAGAAGCGCTCAAGCAATTCGGATGCGCGCTCCCGCGCGGCGCGGCCCCTCATGCCCTGCAGCCGTCCGGCGAGAACGAGGTTCTCGGTTCCGGTGGCGGCAGGGTCGGAGACCTGCTTCTGGGCGACGAAGCCGATGGCACGACGCACCTGCTCCGGATGCCGCGCCACGTCGATGCCGGCGACCGTCGCCGAACCCGAGTCCGCCCGGGTCAGGGTGGCCAGGATCTTGACGGTGGTGGACTTGCCGGCGCCGTTGGGGCCGAGCAGACCGAAGATGGTTCCGGTCTCGGCGGTGAAGCTGAGGCCGTCGAGGGCCCGAATACGTGAGGCGCCGCGCGGCTTACCGCGCCCGCCGGGATAGCTCTTGGTGAGGTCGGCGGCGTGCAGCGCCGCCGACGAATCGAACGGGAGAGAATAGGGCTGTGCCACGATGTGCTCCTTATGAATGAGGGATGTCGGGGTTACAGGTGGCTCGGATGTTGGCGCATCCGGGCCACCACTTCGTATGAGTGGTGTGTCAGTGGTGCTTCGCATCCTTCCTCGAGTCGGCCGGGAACAGCATCCGGGCCAGCACGAACATGAAGACGGCGAAGCCGGCGAGCAGGGCAAGCCACGACCACAGGAAGCCGACCGTGATGCTGAGCACCACGAACACGGCGAAGGCCAGCAACCAGATCACCACGGTGTAGATGCCGAATCGCGCCGCGGCCACGGGATCCTGGGAGAAGCGGTCTTCGACCTGATACTGGCGCTCGGCCTCGCGGGCCCAGGTCTTCTTGCGGTTGGTCTGGGTGGCGCCGAGGAAGGTGAACAGCACGACCCCTGCCACGATTCCGACGGCCGCGAGCACGACCGCCCACACATCGAGCGCACCAAGGGCAACGAGACCGCCGAACTCGAGCCCGAACAGCGTGAGGAGCGTCGCGAGAAAATACCCGCCCGCCCTGGTGGTGGGCATCGGATGATTGCTCGTCGTCTCGTGCGCGAGAGAGTCGCCCACGATCCAGGCGACCCCGGTTGCGACGATTCCCGACAGCAGGATGAGCACGCCGCTCGGCAGCGGGAGCAGCCCGGTGGCGCCCAGCGACGCAAGCGCCAGGCCGCCGGTCGTGGCGATCGCGGCGATGACGATGCCGACGACGAACGCGGGCTTGGGGCGCACACGGTTGACCAGATACGCGCTGGTGCCGGATGCACCGCCGGATCGCGTCGTGGGGCCTTCGTCGTCATCGATGTCGTCGACGAGTTGCCGGATGTCGCCCAGCTCGTCGATCGCTATCGTCGCGGCGGCGTTCGCATCCGTTCCACGCTCAACGAGCTCGCCGACACGGGCGGCGAGGTTGGCGCGAATCTCCTCCTTGAGGTCCTGGATCTCCGGCGTCATCGCGATGCCGGCGAACGCCTCGTCGAGGTATCGGTGAATGTTCGAGTAGTCGGCGGTGCTCATTCGAGGCTGCCTTTCGTGTCGAGAAGCGTGTTGATGATCTGCTGCGTTGCCGTCCAGTCGCGCACGTTCTGCGCGTAGACGGCACGGCCGGCATCCGTGATGCGGTAGTACTTGCGGCGGCCGCCCTGGGTCTCGTCGCCCCAGTAGGCCTCGACGAGACCGTCTTTGACCAGGCGGCGGAAGGTGGCGTAGAGGGTGGCCTCCTTGATCTCGTATCGGCCGCCGGTGGCATCCCGAATCGTCTTGTAGATCTCGTAGCCGTAGCGGTCGGTGGTGCGCAGAACGCCGAGCACGATCGTGTCGGTGTGGCCGCGCAGCAGGTCGGATGCGAACGGCTCGGACCGCGCCGCGTTCGGCGCTTCCGGGGGCGAGTTCGGTGTCATGTCTTGTACTGTATCACGCACAGTACTGTGCTACTAGAACTTTCGTGCCGCTATGGCAGTCTGGGTGCGTGACTCGATACATCGCCCTGCTGCGCGGCGTGAACGTCGGCGGCGTGAACATCAAGATGGCCGATCTGGCCGCCGCGTTTCGCGAGCTTGGTTACGCCGACGTGAAGACCGTGCTCGCCAGCGGCAACGTGATTTTCGAGGCGGATGCCGCGGCATCCGCTCTGAAAGCGGCGATCGAGACCGCGCTGCGGGAGCGCTTCGGCTACGAGGCCTGGGTGCATGTGATCGACACCGCCGAGCTGGAGCGCATCGTCGCGGCGTTTCCGTTCGATGCCGAACGCGAGGGGTGGCATCCGTACGTCATCTTTCTCATGGGCGAGGAGCCGCGTGAGGGGCTGCTGGCGGTGCGGCCCGAGCTCGATCCCGCGCTGGAGGCGCTGGCCGACGGCGACGGCGTGCTCTACTGGACGGTCGAACGCGGGCACACGCTCGACAGCGTTGTGGGCAAGGCATCGGGCCGCGCACGGTACAAGGCCCTCACGACCACACGCAATCTGCGCACGCTGCGCAAACTCCTCAGCTGAGGCCGAAGCTGCCTCTCCGAGTTGCGCACAACTCATGCAGAATACTGAGCGCGCGACTGCGGCTCCCGTAAACACGGGATCTCCCGACACGCCGCACAATTCTGCATGAGTTATGCGAGCGCAGCATCCGGTGTCGTCAGGGGAGCTTGGCGACCGTGAGCAGAATGGCCGAGTCCTCCACCGCCTCGACGGCGTGCCTGGCCTCGGGAATGACGAGGAAGTCGCCGGTTCGGCCCGACCAGGAGACCTCGCCGGCCGAGAGCACGACTCGCCCCTGCAGCACGAAGATCGTGGCCTCGCCGGGGTTCTCGTGCTCCTCGAGGCGACGGCCGGCGCAGAGGGCGATGACGGTCTGGCGCAGCACCCGTTCGTGCCCGCTATAGACGGATGTCGCGCTGCGGCCGCTCGGGGCGCTGCGGGCATGCTCGAGTTCGTGCCGAACGGTCGCGACCAATGACGTCTTCGTCACGATACGCACTCCAATCACGGGAGGGGACGACGGGCGACCGCCGCATGCCCACAGCCTAGCGTCAGGGTGTTTCGCGGTGGCCAGGCGCTGCTGCGCGGGAGTTGTCGCGTTTGTGCATGACGGTGAGACCGCGGCTTGCGAGAATGGAGCACGACCAGGAAGGACGGGGACGGATGCCCGAGAAACAGATTCTGCGCTGTGACGACGCAGCGACCTGGGCGCGCTGGCTCGCCGGCAACCACGCCACAGCGGATGCCGTCTGGCTCACGATCGTGAAGAAGGGCGCCACGCACCCCGGCCCGACCTACGCCGAGGCGCTCGACGAGGCCCTGTGCTTCGGCTGGATCGACAGTCAGAAGGCCGCGCTCGACGCCGACTTCTCACTGCAGCGCTTCGGCCGCCGTGGCCCGCGCAGCATCTGGTCGAAGCGCAACCAGGAGCACGTCTCCCGCCTCATCGATGAGGGCCGGATGCGCCCTGCCGGGCTCGCCGAGATCGAGCGCGCCAAGGCGAACGGTCGCTGGGAGACCGCATACGCGGGACAGGCATCCATAGAGGTTCCCGCGGATCTGGCGGCGGCGCTGGCGGCCCGACCGGCGGCATCCGCGTTCTTCGACACGCTGAACGGCACGAACCGTTTCGCGATCCTCTTTCGCCTCGGCAACGTGGTGCGTGCCGAGACGCGCGCCCGCAAGATCACGGAGTACGTGGCGATGCTCGAGCGCGGCGAGACGCTGCATCCGCAGCCCGCTTCCCGCGCGCCCAGGCCCTGAGCAGACCGCGGCGCCGCAAGCGGGGACGCTAGCCGCGCTAGGAGCGACGCTCCTCGAGCGGGCCCGCGTCGAGGAAGGTGCGCGCTCGAACCGCGCCGTCGGCATCCGTGAGCCAGACGTGCAGGCGTGCCGCGGTCGCCGACCCAACCGCGGCGGATGCCGCCGGAACCGTGAGCGACAGCACCGCGGCATCCGTCACCTCGAACGGATGCGCCGTCACGGCCGTCTCGACCTCATGTACGCGTTCGACGGCACCGAACGGCTCGCCCTGCGCGGCCCACGCGGCGCGGATACGGCCCGAGAGCGCCGAACGGCCGTGGTGAGAGACCCGCACGCCGAGTGTCAGCTCCCCCGTCGGCAGGGCGATGTCCGTTCCTGCCTGCACGGGAACGACATCGAGAACCAGCACTGTCTCGGCATTCGCGTCGGCGGGATCGAGCCCGCCCAGATCCTTCGTCCGCCGCTCAGCGGTGACAATCCCCGCCGACTCGTGCTCGACATCCGCGAGCTCGGTATAGACGTAGCCGGCGAAACGGTCGTGCCGACGCAGCTCCTGGGTCTGCCAGCGCAGATGCCAGCCGCGCTCGAGGCTCGTGAAGCCGCCACCGTATTCGCTGTTGAGGAGGGGGATGCCACCTCGCGGCACGGTCGCGTCGGCATACAGCGACTTGTCCACGACGAACGCCGGCCCCAGTGGAACAGGAAAATCGTGCCGCTCACCCGAGGCGAGCGCCGCGACGTTCTCGGCCCATGAGCCCGGCTTCTCGTCGTAGTAGTGCCAGTCGACGAGGTCGGTCTTCACGTGCGCCCAGCCGGAGTTCTCGACGATCGGCCGCGTGTGGTCGAGGGCTGCAAGCAGCTCGTAGGCACGACCGGCCGCCTCCGCCTTGGCGCGGTCGCCCGGGATGTCCCAGTCGAGACCCCACTCCTCGTTGTACAGCCCCCAGATGACGATGCTCGGGTGGTTGCCGTCGCGCGTGACCATCTCGGCGATCTGCGCCTCGAAGTTCGCGGCGGCCTGGGCACTGAAACGACTGGTGCTCGCCGGCTCCGCCCACACGAGCATGCCCAGGCGGTCAGCCCAGTGCAGCCAGCGCGGCTCCTCGAACTTGAGGTGCTTGCGCACCAGGTTGTAGCCGGCGTCGCGCGCCAACTCCAGGTCGCGCACGAGGGCGTGGTCATCCGGGGCAGTGATGCCCGATGCCGGCCAATAGCCCTGGTCGAGCACGCCCTTGAGGTAGAAACGCTCACCGTTGAGGTAGAGCTGCTCGCCGCGGGTCTCGAAGGAACGCAGCCCGGCCGTCGCGACGAGTCGGTCGTCGGCGACGCGAATCTCGAGCTCGTACAGGTGGGGGTCCTCCGGCGACCAGAGCCGCGGTTCGTCGATGGGCAGGATGCCGGTGGCCCGGCCCGTCGCATCCGTCACCAGCTCCATACCCTGGGTCGCACCCACAACCGAAACGGCGACGGATGCTGCTGCCGCGGCATCCCCACACACCGTCACCGCCACCTCAAAGGCGTTCAGCGAATCGCCGCGCAGGCTCACCTCGGAGACATAGCTACGCCCGCGCGCTTCGAGCCAGGCGCTCTGCCAAATGCCCGAACTGGGAGCGAAGGAGACGCCGTCGTAGTCGTCGCGCGGCAGCGAACGCTGCTTGCCGTGCGGGATCGAGCGCTTGTCCGCTGGCGCATCCACCTCGACGGTGAGCTCGCTCTCGACGCCCGCTCGCAGCGCATCCGTCACGTCGAATTCGAAGGAGGTGTAGCCGCCCTCGTGCGTGCCGATCAATGTTCCGTCGATGCTCACCGTTGCCCGATGGTGCACCGCGCCGAAGCAGAGGAATACCCGGGAACCCTCCCACTCGGCAGGCGCCACGATGCCGCGGCGATAGCTCGCCGAGGCGAGCCAGCTGCGCCCGATGCCGGATGCCTCGCTCTCCCACGCGAACGGAACCGTGATGGTCGCCGCGCCGTCGATGCTCTCAAAATCCCACGTACCGTTGAGGCTGAGCCACCGCTCCGAGCGATCGAGGTCGGGGCGGGGGTATTCGGGTTTGGGGATGGCAGAAGCCATGGTGGTACAGCCTTTCGGTCGGTTCAGTGTCGGTGATGAAACTCAGCCCTTGACACTTCCGGCAAGGATGCCGTTGATGAAGTGCTTCTGGAGCAGCGCAAAGACGATGAGGAGAGGAATCAGGGCGATCGAGCTCGCGGCAAGCAGTTCGCCGGTGACGGTGGCGTAGTCGGCGCCGATCTTCTGGCCGCTGATGTTCTGGGCAAGCGTCGAGAGCACCACCTGGAGCGTCTGCATTCGATCGGTGGTGGTGATCACCACGGGCCAGACGAAGTCGTTGTAGATGTTCATGACGGTGAGCACGGTCAGGCCCGCGAGCCCGGGGCGGATGACCGGCATGACCACGCGCCAGAAGATGCCGAACTCGCTGCAGCCGTCAACCCGTGCCGCGTCGAGCAGCTCGTCGGGCACCGAAGCGATGACCTGGCGCATCCAGAAGATGGCAAAGGCATCCACGGAGCCGGGCAGAATCAGCGCCTGGTAGGTGTTGACCCAGCCGAATTCCTTCATCTCCAGCAGCAGCGGAATGATCAGCACGATCGTCGGCAGCATGAGGGTGACCAGCACCGTGCCGAAGAAGAAATTCTTCAGCCGAAAGTCGTATTTGGCGAAGGCATAGCCGGCCAGCGGCGCGAAGAACAGCGTGATGGCGCCCTTGAACACCAGCACTATCGCGGTGTTCGCGAATCCGGATGCGATGGGAATGTCCCCGAACATCTGCTGGAAGTTGTGCAGCGTGAACGTCGTGAGGTCGAAGCCGAGCGGGTCGCGAATGATGTCGTTGGCCGGCTTGAACGCCGACAGCAGGGCCCAGGCCACCGGGGCGAGAAAGCCGATCGTGAGCAGCACGAGCAGGGCCTGGGAGGCGATCGCCGGGCGGGCACGGCGGCTTCGGCGCGAGCGGTCGGCCGGTGCCGGCGAGTTCGCGGGCGCTGTGGTGACGGATGCGGTGGTCATCTCAGTCCTTCGCTCTCAGCAGTCGAACGAAGCCGAGTGACAGCGCCATCACGACTATCACCAGCAGGAACGAGTTGGCCGCGCCGGTGCCGAGATCGGCGACGGTGATGTGGTTGTAGAGGTAGAGCCCCGCCGTTGTCGTCGACCCGTACGGGCCGCCCTTGGTCACCACGAACGGCTCGGCGAACATCTGGAACACCGCGAGCGTCTGCAGCACCACGAGGAACATGAGGGTGCGGCTGATGAGGGGCACCGTAATGCTCCAGAGCTGGCGCATCCGTGACGCCCCGTCGAGTTCCGCCGCCTCGTAGACGGTGGTGTCGATCGACTGCAGACCGGAGAGCAGGATGATGATCGCGAAGCCGGTGGTCTTCCAGAGGAAGAGCAGCGCGAGGGTAGGCTTCGACCAGGCGCTGGTCGTGAGCCAGCCGACATCCGGAATGCCGAAGATGTTGAGAAAGTCGTTGACCGCCCCGTAGTTCTGGTCGAAGACGACGATCCAGATCTGGGCGATAGCCACCAGCGGTGTGACGAACGGAACGATGAATGCGGTGCGATAGAAGCCGCGCATCCGCAGTTTGGCGTTGTTCAGCAGCACCGCCGCGAGCAGCCCGACGACGATCTGCACCGGGATGATGAGCAGCCACAGGATGCCCGAGTTGCCGAGCGAGGCCCAGAAACCGGGGCTGGAGAGCAGGTAGGCATAGTTGTCCCAGCCCACCCAGCTGGCGGCCCCGGTTCCATGCCAGTTCGTGAAGCTCAACCGAAAGGTGAAGATGAGCGGGTAGATCGAGAAGATGGCGAAGATCGCCACGAACGGGAAGATGAACACATACGGCGCCGAGCGGCGTCGCAGCAGGGACCAGCGCGGTCCCCGCTGCGATGCTCGCGGAGCCGTCTGCGGCGCCTTCACGGCGGTCGTGACGGTCATGGGGTGTTACCTCTCCTGGAGTTGGTGTGGATGCGCGGGCGCGCTACTGCCGGTCGATCAGGTTGGTCTGGATGTCCTTGGTGGACTGCGAGATCACCTGTTCCGGCGTCATGGAGCCGTCGAGCATCTTCTGCAGGTTGTTGCCGAGGTAGTCGACCGCGCTGGCCCACCACTTCGGCGTCGGCGTTCCTCCGGGAATCTCGGCGCCCGCGGTGATCGCGGTCTTCCACAGGTCCTGGCCGCCCATCGCATCGATGGTTCCGAACAGCGGCTTGGCCGGGTCTGCGGCGGGCTTGTAGGCCGGGACCGAGGTGTTGGTTCCCTTCGGGTACACCGAGTTCGGGCCGTAGACCGCCGTGTAGCCGTCTTTGTCGAACATCAGGAACTTGTAGAACAGCCAGGCCGCCTGCGGGTTCTTGGCATCCTTGGGAATGACGAACGACGAGCCGCCCATGGCGCCCGACCGCGCTCCGCCCTCCTTCCAGGCGGGCAGCGGCATGGCACGCCAGTCGCCCATGGTCTTCTTCAGCAGCTGCTGCGGCGCGAAGTCCCACCAGATCGACCAGGGCACGAAGACCTGCTTGCCACTGTCGAGCGTGTTCACGTCGGTCGGCCCCAGGTATTCGGCGCGCGTTCCCAGGCCTTCCTTCTGCACGGTGTCGAGCCAGGTCAGAATCTGCTTGTACTCCGGGGAGTCCAGGCGGAGCTTGCCGGAGGCATCCGTCATGCTGGTGCCCTGCTGGCTGGCGAACATCTCGAGCCACAGCTGGCCGAGAAACGCACTCTGCTCCAGGTGGATCGGCCCGGAGGACGGATCGGCGGCCTTGACCTTCTTGGCGGCGGCGAGCAGGTCGTCGTAGGTCTTGATCGACGCCGGGTCGATGCCGTCCTTCTTGAGCACCGTGTCGTTGTAGAAGAGCAGGCCGGGGTCGAGGTCGAACGGCACCCCGTAGATGCCGCCCTTGAGCGAGTTGACATCGACCTTCTGCTTCGCGATGTGCGGCAGATAGGGCTTCAGCACGCTCGAGAGATTCCAGAGGCTGTCGGCATAGCCGGCGACCTTCGCGTCATCGAGAAAGACGCCGTCGGGCACATCGGTACCGGTGATGAGCGTGTTCTGCAGCTTGGCATCGATATCGACGGCCTGGTGGTTGACGGTGATGTTCGGGTATTTCTCGTTGAACTTCTTGATCGTGGCATCGAACACCTTGAACAGGTCGCCGGAGCGGTCCCAGATCGTGATCGTGCCCTTGACCGAGCTGTCGCTCTTCGGTGCCGTCAGAACGTTCGGGTCCTTCGTGGCGGGCGTGCCCGAGTCGATCGACGGGCCGCAGCCGGCCAGCCCGATCGTGACCGCAGCCGCGATGCCGAGCACCGCAATGCGGGCGGATGCGCGGCGAAGCCGGCGCGGGCCGGCCGTGAGGCGCTTATCGGCCTGTGCGGGCCGGGGTTGTGAGCTGTGCATGAACACTCCTTTGTGATCGGCGCTTTCGGTCGGGATAACCGAATCTCGGGTCCGAGTCGGGTGATGCTGGCGCGGACTCGGTCCTATTTGCCAACGTGTGCAAAATAGTAACTCACATTTGCGCACGTTGCAAACGTTATGCTGATCCCACGTCTGTCACTGCGAACGAGGAGATCGGTCATGACCCCGCCGGCAACGCTCAAGGATGTTGCCGACCACGCCAAGGTCTCCATGCGCACCGTATCCAATGTCGTCAGCGGCTACGAGCATGTCAGCCAGAAGATGCGGACGAAGGTGCTCGAGTCCATCGCCGAACTCGACTATCGCCCCAACCCGGTGGCGCGCACCCTGCGCACCGGTCGCACGGGGATGCTCGCGCTCATCGTGCCCGAAATCGATGTGCCGTACTTCAGTGAACTCGCGAGGGATGTCATCACGGCCGCCGCCGAGGTCGGTTACCGGGTGATGATCGACCAGACCGGGCATGATCACGATCGGGAGCGGGAATTGCTCACCGGCGGCGATCGCACGATGCTGTTCGACGGCATCCTGTTCAGCCCCCTCGTCACCCGGGCCGAACTCCTGGCCATGGGCGACAAGACCACGATGCCGCTCGTTCTGCTCGGCGAGCACCAGTTCGACGGCCGCTACGACCATGTCGCGATTGACAACCAGCAGGCCGCGCGGGATGCCACGCAACACCTGATCGACATCGGCCGCCGTCGCATCGCCGCGATCGGCGAACAGCCCTTCGAAAACTACGCCACCCCGCACCTGCGCACGGCGGGCTATCTGGACGCTCTCGCATCCGCCGGCATTGAGGCGGATGCCCGACTCATGCGCACGGCAGTGCAGTACCACCGCGCCGACGGCTATGCGGCGGCCACCGAATTGCTTGCGGTCGACCCGCGGCCGGATGCGATCTTCTGCTACTCGGACCTGCTCGCCCTGGGTGCGCTGAAGGCCGTCTTCGACGCCGGCCTGCGTGTGCCGGAAGACGTCGCCATCGTCGGCATCGACGACATCGAGGAGGGCCGGTATTCGCGGCCCACGCTGAGTTCGGTCTCGCTGGACACCCCGTTCATAGCTCACCACGCTGTCGCGCGCATTGCGGCGCGCATCGACTCGCCTGACTCGGAGGCCGAAGAGGTGGTGGCGCCGCACACGCTGATCGTGCGCCAGAGCACCGGCGGCGCCTGACGCCGCTGCATCCCGCCGCTACGCGTCGACGGCCTGCGCGGCGACCACGGCGAGCAGCTGCTCGCCGTAGGCCTCGAGCTTCTTCGCGCCGATGCCCGTGATGCCGTCGAGCGCAGCGAGTGCGGCCGGCCGCTCGGCGGCGACGGCGCGCAGCGTGGCATCGCCGAAGACGATGTACGCGGGCACACCCTGCTCGCGGGAGGTCTCCGCACGCCAGGCCCGCAGCGCCTCGAACAGCGGCAGCGCACTCTCGGGCAGATCGGCGGATGCCACGGCCTTGCGCGCCGAGCGCGACGCACGTTCCGGGCGATCCGGCTCGCGACGCAGCATCACCGTTCGCGTGCCGCCGAGCACCTCGGCACCCACCGGCGTGATGCCGAGCGTGCCATAGTCGCCGGTGGCCGCGAGCACGCCCTGGGCGAGTAGCTGGCGGGCCACGCCACGCCACGCCTGATCGCTGAGGTCGTCGCCGATGCCCCACGTGGCAAGCGTCTCATGGCCCAACTGCGTGGTGCGCGGGGTGGTCTTGCCGCGCAGAATGTCGATGAGCTGCCCCGCGCCATACGCCTGCCCGCGCTCGCGCTTGAGGCGCACGACGGTCGACAGCAGCTTCTGCGCCGGCACGGTTCCGTCCCAGCCCTCGGGTGGGTTGATGCAGGTGTCGCAATTGCCGCACGGTTCGGATGCCTGCCCGAAGTATCCCAGCAGGTTCACCCTGCGACACTGCACCGTTTCGCACAGCGCGAGCATGGCATCCAGATGAGCGGACATGCGGCGCCGGTGGGCGATGTCGCCCGGGGACTGGTCGATCATGCGGCGCTGCTGCACGACATCCTGCAGGCCGTAGGCCAACCATGCGGTTGACGGCAGGCCGTCGCGGCCGGCGCGGCCGGTCTCCTGGTAGTAGCCCTCGACGGATTTCGGCAGGTCGATGTGCGCGACGAAGCGCACATCGGGTTTGTCGATGCCCATGCCGAACGCGATGGTGGCCACCACGACGATGCCGTCTTCGCGCAGGAAGCGGGACTGTGTGCGGGCGCGCGTGGCGGCATCCAGACCCGCGTGGTAGGGCAGCGCGGCTATGCCGTTGGCCTGCAGGAACGTGGCCGTCTGCTCGACGGTCTTGCGGGAGAGGGCGTAGACGATGCCTGCACTGGGTGTCTGCGCTTCTTCAGAACGGATGAAGTCGAGCAACTGCTTGCGCACCTCCAGCTTCGGCACGATGCGGTACTGAATGTTGGGGCGGTCGAAGTTGGCGACGAAGTGGCGGGCATCCTGAAGCTTCAGCCGCGTGGTGATCTCGGCATGCGTGGCCTCGGTTGCCGTGGCGGTGAGGGCGATGCGCGGCACCTCGGGCCAGCGCTCGGCGAGTTCGGAGAGTGCCAGGTAGTCGGGGCGAAAGTCGTGGCCCCACTGCGAGACACAGTGCGCCTCGTCGATGGCGAACAGCGCGATGGTTCCCCGCGCCAGAAACGCCTTGGTCGCCTCGGAAGAGAGCCGCTCGGGGGCGACGTAGAGCAGATCGAGCTCGCCGGCGAGGTAGGCGCGCTCGACCTGGCTGCGGCTGGCAGAATCCTGCGTCGAGTTGAGGAATGCCGCGCGCACGCCCACGGCGGTGAGCGCGTCGACCTGGTCTTGCATGAGGGCGATGAGTGGCGACACGACGATGCCCGTGCCCTCGCGCACCAGCGAGGGGATCTGGTAGCAGAGGCTCTTGCCCGCGCCGGTGGGCATGAGCACGACGGCGTCGCCTCCGCCGACCAGCTGTTCGATGACGGCGGCCTGGTCGCCCCGGAACGAGTCGTAGCCGAAGACCGTGTGCAGAGCCTCGAGCGCGGTGGAGTGCTTCGACGTGGCGGCCTTGGGCACCGGGCGATGCGAAGCGGATGCCGCGCCCCGCTCGGCTGCGCGGCCCACCGCACCGACGGGCTCGCCCGCCCACGCATCGTCGGGTGGCGGCGCGTAGCCCTCAAACTCGTCGGGCGGCGGCTCGAACTCATCCGGGTCAAAGGGGATATCCGCGTTCCAACTCACCCGGCAATGGTAGCCGCCGCCCCTGACGGTTCAGCCCGCCGGCCGCCGCGCTGTGGAGAGCCCGGCCTGTGGATAAGGCGCGACTGCCGACGGCGGCGCACCGCGTAGGCTGGAGGCGTACCGCTGACATCAGCAGAGACATCCGCAGGGAGCATCATGGGCACTCGCTGGGCGCGCTTCGCCCGTGGGTGGCTCGCGGCCGCATTCGCGACCTTCGTGGCGGCGCTGTTCCACGTGGCATCCGGCGGCGAGACGCCCGGAATGGTCGGCCTCGCGATAGCCCTCTCCTTCTCGGCGATGGCCTGCATTCTTCTCGCGGGAAAGTCCCTCTCACTGTGGCGGCTGACGGTGTCGGTCGCCCTCAGCCAGTTTCTGTTCCACGCGCTCTTCGGCCTCGGCGGCTCCGGCCCGGTGATCATCGGAACGGCCGCGCACGCACACCACGTCACCCACATCGACATCTCGGCCCTGACCGCAGGCGGCACCGCGGATGCGCACCAGCACAGCCTGTTCGCCTCCGATTCCACGATGTGGCTGGGTCACGCCACCGCCGCGCTTCTCACCGTGCTCATGCTGCGCTACGGCGAGCGCGCGTTCTGGGGCTTGCGCGAACGTGCCCGGGTGCAGGTGACCCGATTCGTGGCATCCGTCGCACCCGTGCCGCTCGATGTAGCCCTCGGCTCCCCCGTCGTTGTTCGTCTCATTCCGCTGCGCGACGCAGCCGTGCTCATCGGGCGGATGCGCCACCGCGGCCCGCCCACGCGGCTCGCCTTCGCCTGATCGTCGGCCCTGCAGCAGTTTCAGGAGCCGGACCAACAATTTCGGCTTCGAGCACCGCTCGCGGCCGCACATCCACGTACCCGTAGCGCGCGCCATGCGCCCGCTACGGGAAGGAAGAATGTATATCACTATGCGCAAGACAACCATCGCCCGCGCGGCCGTCGCCCTCGGCGCCGCCACCGCGCTCGCCCTGGCCGCCCCGCTCGCCGCGAGCGCCCACGTTCGGGTCAATCCCGATGCGGCCGCGGCCGGCAGCTACGCCACCCTCACCTTCAAGGTGCCGACCGAGTCAGCAACCGCCGGCACCGTGAAGCTCGAGGTGGACCTGCCGACGGACACCCCGTTCAGCTCGGTTTCGTACCAGCCGGTACCGGGCTGGAGCACCCAGGTGGTCACCGAGAAACTCGCCAAGCCGGTGAAGACGGCGACCGCGACCATCACGGAGGCCGCGACGAAGGTGATCTGGACCGCCGAGAAGGGCGTGCAGATCGCCCCATCGCAGTTCCAGCAGTTCACTATCTCGGCCGGTCCGGTTCCCGACACGGGAAGCGTCCTGCTGCCCGCGCACCAGACGTACTCCGACGGAACCGTCGTGGACTGGGACCAGAAGACGCCCGCCTCGGGTAAGGAGCCGGAGCACCCGGCACCGACGCTGTACATCAATGACACGCCGCCGAGCGCGGATGCGTCGGGCGGGGCGAGCACGGCGCCGAGCGTGACGGCTACGCCGGGCACCTCAGGCACGTCGGGCATGTCGGCCACGTCGGCAACCTCGGCCACCGATGGCGTCGCGATCGGGCTCGGCATCGGCGGGATCGCGCTCGGCGCGATTGCCCTCGTCGTCGCGGTATTCGCGCTCACGCGTCGACGCGCATCCGGAGCCTCCGCGGCATCCACGGCGCCGCGCAACCCGGAAGGCAAGTAGCCGTGTCGGGGCCAGCCCCAACCGCTCGCCACGCCACACGCGGCAGGCTTCTCGCGAGCCTCGCCGCGCTGGCGTTCGCCGGTGCGCTCGCGCTGGCCCCGGCATCCGCCGCCTCGGCGCACGACTACCTCGTCGACAGCTCGCCCGCGGCCGGCAGCACCGTGAGCACGCCGCTGCACAGCGTGTCGCTCACCTTCGACGACATCGTGCTCGACCTGTCGGGCAACGGCACCTCCTCCATCGTGCAGGTCACCGGTCCGGATGCCGCGGCCCGGCACTTCGAGACCGCCTGCGCCAGCACGGAGGGTCGCGTTGTCACCGTGCCCGTCGCGCTCGGCGCACCGGGAACATATACGGTCGAGTGGCAGATCGTGTCTGCGGACGGTCACACCGTTTCGAGCCAGAGCTCGAAGTCCCTCCAGTTCAGCTATGAGCCTCCGGCCGGAACTGCCGAGGCGAAGGGCAGCGCGAGCCGACCCGCGTGCGGGGCGGGCGCATCCGGAACCTCGAAGGCCACCGCCGCGCCGGCATCGGGAACGACGGCGAATGACGGCAACCTCGGAATCGTCGTCGGCATTGCCGGAGGCATCGTCGCTCTCGCCGTGATAGCGATCGTGGTCGTGCTGGTGACGGCCCGGCGGCGACCGAAGGATGCCCGGCCGTGGCATCCGGATGAGGAATGACATGGCGATAACAGACGAGGTCGAGACGACGCAGACCACGCCGCCCGAGTTTCGCATGCCACAGCTGAGCGTCATCACGCTCGTGTTCGCGCTGTGTGTGCCTGCGGCGGTTGCGCTCACCCTGCTGGGCATGGCCTTCACGGGCGCGTTCTCGACGGGAACGGCGCTGTACAACCCGGGCGATCTGGTGACCTACGGGCTGCCGATCGTGCGCACCATTCACGACATCGCGGCCGCCGCGACGGTGGGCCTGCTCGTGCTCGCCGCCACGGTGCTGCCGGGCCAGACGAAGCGGCACGGCGAGGTAGGCCATTCCCAGTGGAAGGCTGTGCGCTGGGCGGCAATCGCCGGCATCGTGTGGTTCGTCGCCGCGGTCATCGTGATCATTCTCAGCGGCATCCAGATCTCGGGCGTGCCGGTCGGCGACCCGCTGTTCGCCAGCACCTTCCGCACGTTTCTGATCAACGTGGCGCTCGGTCAGTCGCTCGTGGTCTCGGCCCTGTGCATTCTGGTCGCCGTGATTATCGCGCTCGTCGCCCGCCGGCTCACCACCGTCGGTTTCGCCGCAGGCTTCGCGCTCTTCGCGCTGCTGCCGCTTGCCCTCTCGGGGCACGCGGCGGGCTCGCTCGAGCACGACAACGCGGTGAACAGCCTGGCCATCCATCTCGTGGGCGTGACCGTGTGGGTCGGCGGGCTCGCCGGCATCCTGGTGCTGCGGCGCACCATCAACAAAGGCTTCGGCACCGCCGTCGCACGCTATTCGGCTCTCGCCGCCTGGGCGTTCGGAGCCGTGGCCTTCTCCGGCATCGTCAACTCGGCGCTGCGACTGGGCACCTTCGCCGATCTGCTTGCGCCGTACGGCCTGCTCATCGTGGCGAAGGCATCCATTCTGATCGTGCTCGGGCTGTTCGGCGCTTTCCAGCGCAAACGCATCATTCCTTCTTTGCGTGCCGACCCGATGAATCGCAGGCTGTTCCTGCGCTTCGCCACCGCCGAGGTGGTCTTCATGGCCCTCGCCATCGGCATCTCGGTGGGGTTGGCCAAGAGTCCTCCCCCGGTTTCGCAGGCGCCACTGACGGGCAATTTCGCGCGCGACGGCCTGCTTGGCTTCACGTATCCGCCGCCCGTGAATTTCGCGCGCATGTTCACGACATTCCACTGGGACTGGATGTGGCTGGGCCTCATCGTCGTGATGGCAGCCTGGTACGTGGCATCCGTCATCATTCTGCGACGGCGCGGCGACCGCTGGCCGATCTACCGCGTGATCGCCTGGCTTGCCGGATGCGTTGTGCTGGTCTGGGTGACCAGCGGCGGCGCCTTCGTCTACGGGCTCATCCATTTCTCCAGCCACATGGTTCAGCACATGGGCTTGATGATGTTCGCCCCGCCGTTGCTGGTGCTCGGCGGGCCGATTCTGCTGGCGCTGCGCACGCTGCCGACCAGGCACGACGGCAGCAGGGGCATCCGTGAATGGATGCTGCTGCTCACGCATTCGCGCTTTCTCGCGTTTCTTGCGCGGCCGGCCGTCGCTGGCATCATCTTCGCGGGCAGCCTCATCGCCTTCTACTACTCGCCAGCGTTCCAGTGGGCCGAGCAGGACCACGTGGGCCACGTGTTCATGATGTTCCACTTTTTGGCGTCGGGTTACCTGTTCTTCTGGGTGTTCATCGGGGTGGATCCGGGGCCGAAGCGGCCGTCGTATCCGATGCTGCTCATCACGCTGCTGGCCACGCTCGCCTTTCACGCCTTCTTCGGGGTGGCGCTCATGGAGAGCAGCGACGTGCTGGCCCTCGACTGGTGGCGCGCACTCGGGCAGACCAACGTCGCGGCGCTGCTGGCCGATCAACATGCCGGTGGCGGCATAGCCTGGGGCGCCAGCGAGATACCCATGGTGCTCGTGGCGCTGGGCGTGGCCTACCGCTGGATGAAGTCAGACGAGCGCACCGCCAAACGGCTCGACCGCCAAGCCGACCGCGACGGTGATGCCGACCTCACCGCGTACAACGCCCGCCTGCAGAAGATGGCCGACCGGGAAGAGTCCGCTGGTTGAGGAGCGAGGAACGAGCGTCTCGAAACCTGCCGCGCGGGTAGGTTTCGAGACGAGGCCTCGTTCCTCGACCTCTCCTCAACCGGCGTGACGAGCTACCAGAGCACGACCGGCAGCGGCAGCGCCTTCGATGACTTCACGGTGTTGCTGCCCGCGTAGCTCGCGCTCAGCACGTGCACCCCGCGCGAGAGCTTCGGCAGCTTCACCTTGGCGTGACCCTTGTCTTTCGCGGTCAGGTTCACCGTGGCGATGGCCTTCTTACCGTCGAAGATGGTGACAGTTCCCGTGGCCGTCGCGCCCTTCGCGGCGAAGACGTTCACCGTGTAGTGCAGCGTCGAGTTGTGGTTGGCGAACAGCTTGCTCGGCAGGCCCACGGTGACGCTGGCGGCCTTCTCGACCGGAGGCGTCGCATCCGCAATCGTGATCGGCACTGCGATCGACGTGCCCGTGCCGGCAACCGCAATTGTCAGCTGCTGCGCGCCCGTGAGCCCGGCGGGAATCGTGGCCTCGACGCTCGCGCGCCCCACCTCGTCGGTCGTGTCGACGATAGCCGGGTCGATGGTGCCCGAGCCGACGACCGTGTCGCCGATCTTCAGCTCGACCGAGGTGGCGGCCGGCTCCCCGGCGCTGAACAACAGTGAGGAGAGCGACGCCGTCACCTTCTCGCCGGCGGCATAGGCTTTGCCGTCAGCCGGGGCCGACAGTTTCACACCGACCGCGCGCTGCGCGTAGTCGGGGCTGGCCGTCGGGTTCGCCACGAAGTAGTCGACCATCGCCTGCAGGTCGACCTTGCCGGTGTCGGCCTGGCCCGATCCCTTGCCCAGGGTGGCGAAGTTGTCGCCGCCCGAAGCCAGGAACGAGTTGACCACCACGGTGTGGCTGTCGCCGTCGGCGACCTCTTTACCGTTCAGATACACGTGCGTGATGTGCGATCCGGCAGCCGCACTCGGGTCATACGTGTACGTCAGCGAAGCGGATGCGCCCAGCTTGAGGAACGGCCGGCTCGATCCGGCGGGCTGCCACTGCTCCTCGAGCACCTGCTTGATTTGCGCCCCGGTCAGCGTCTCGGTGACCAGGGTGTTGGCGAACGGCTGGATGCCCGCCGCCTCCTGGTACGTCACGTTGCCGTCAGGGTCTCCCGCACCGCTGGATGCGTACGGCAGGTCGGCACGCAGGCCGCCGGGGTTCATGAACGCGATCTCTGCGCCCTTGTCTTTGGCGGCCCACAGCTGCACATCGGCCACGAAGTTGCCCAGGGTGGACTCGCCGCCCCGGTTCTCCGAGCCGTCGCTCTGCCGGGCCCGGTTGAAGTCGGCCGTGATGTCGCCGACCTTCTTGGCACCCTCCACCTTCGCCACGGCAACCGCGTCGGTCACGATCTGCGCCACGGCCGCATCGGCCGGGTACAGCGCCTTGCCACTCGCGTCGTTCAGCGGCAGCACCTCGCTCTTAATGGTGAGCAGCTTCTTCGTCTGCGGGTCGACCGTGAGGCTCGTGTGACCGAAATCCTCGCCGTACTTGGCCGACTGCAGAACGGGCCGGGTGCGGTCCGTTCCCGGAATGGCGATCTCGTGGTTGTACAGCTGGTGCGTGTGTGCCGAGATGATGGCATCCACATTGGCGTCGACACCGTTCACGATGTCGCCGAACTCGGAGTCGCCGGTGGAGTCGGTGAGCGCCGGGGTTGCCGCGCCGTCGTGCACGAGCAGCATCGTCACATCCGCTTCGCCGTTCGCCGGGTCGCCGTCGCGTAGCTGATCGGCGACCGTGTTGACCGAGGCCGTGACGTCCTTGATGTCGACGTTCGCGATTCCTGCAGGCGTCACAAGTGACGGCAGCTGGTTGGTGACGGCGCCGATGAAGCCGATGCGCACGCCGTCGACCGTCTTGACGAAATACTGGTCGAACTCGGGCTTGCCCGTCGCCTTGTCGAAGACGTTGGCAGCCAGGTACGGGAACGTCGAGTCGGGAATGACGCGATCCTTGATGTCACTCACGCCCTTATCGAACTCGTGGTTGCCGAGCGCCGTCACGTCGAGCTTCATGGCATTCAGCGCGTCGAGCGTGGGCTTGTCCTGCTGAATGAATGAGGTGAAGGTGGAGGCGCCGATGTTGTCGCCGGCCGACACGAACAGCGTGTTCGGGTTGGCTGCACGGTATTTGTCGACGGCGCCCGCGAGCACCGCTGCACCGCCGGATGCCCCGCCCGCCTCGAGACGCCCGTGGAAGTCGTTGATCGACAGCACGTCGATGGCGACGGGGGCATCCTTCTCGGTGATACCGATCTTGATCGGGTTGTGGTCGCTGGCGCGGAACGGCGTGCCGGCCTCGGCCGCACCGAAGGCGTAGCCGCGATCGGACCACTCGGGTGCGTTGATGTCCCACACCCCGGCGCCCGCGACCGACTTCGCCAACTCGGGCGTCGCTATGGCGTGGTCGAGGTCGCCGACTTCGCCGTCGAAGCTGTAGGTGTACTGGCCCTTCGTCTTCGCGGGCACCAGGTCGACCATGCCGGCCTGGGTGAACACGTCGATCGGGTCTTCCTTGGAGTAGGCGTTGAAGTCGCCGAGCAGCAGCACATTATTACTGCCGCTGGATGCCTTCAGCTGGCTGACGAAGCCCAGCACCGACTTCGCCTGCGCCACCCGGTCGGCGTTGAAGAAGCCCTGGCCGTCGGCCGGCTCGTCACCGGTTCCGCCGCCCTTGGACTTGAAGTGGTTGGAGACCACCGTGAGGGTCTTGCCGCCGTCGGTGAAGGTCTGCGCGATGGGTTCGCGGGCGTTGCTCCACACGGTCTCGTCGATGACGGTCTTGCTGTCGCCAACGGGGGTGACCGCCGCCTTCTTGTAGATGATCGCCGTCATGATCACGTCGGTGGTGGCGACCGCGTCACGCAACGGGGCCGGGGTGGGCACGTAGGCCCAGACATCCGAACCGGCGGCGGCGTTGAGGCCGTCGACAAGGTCGGCGAGTGAGGTGTCCACCGGCAGGCCGAAGTGCACGGCGTTCTCGATCTCTTCGAGCGTCACGATGTTCGCGCCGAGGGCGTTGATGGCCGCGACGGTCTTCGACTTCTGAATCGCGAATTGGGCGGCCGTCTTCGCGCCGCGGGCGAGCGAGTTCTCGCTCTGCAGCGTGGTGAAGTAGTTCTCCACGTTGAAGGAGGCCACGGCGAAGTCGCCGCCGACGCTCGGCGCGGCATCCGGGCGTGGGTTCGTCGCCTCGAAGGTGGGCTTGTAGTCGGCCGAGCTCGCGTCGTCGATGGGCACGGTCGGCTGCAGCCGCCAGTCGTCGAAGCCGTAGGAGAGGATGTACGGGTTCTTGGGGAAGTCGACCGTGTCGCCGTTGCGCACGACGGTGTTCTTCGTGAAATACGGCTGGTCTCCCGTGTGCAGCTTGTTGGAGATCTGGATGCTGTAGCCGTCGTCGAGGAAGAGGCGATCTGCCCGGTTCGCGGCGGCTATCGCATTCGCGTCGGCGCCGGGGCGCGTGGTCTCGGTGCTCTTGACCAGCGGGTCCGCACCGGCGGAGAGCCAGAGCGTGCCGAAGTTGTAGAGCTGGTGACTCGAGGCCAGCTTGTAGGTGCCGGTGGGCGCGACGAGCATGCTCTCGAACGGCTCGCGGTCGGTGCCGCGCACGGTGTCGGGCAGCGGCGTCGCTGCGGGAACGCCCACCTTGGCGGTGACGATCTCGATCGCGCCGGCTGCCGATGCGGTGATCTGCGTGAGCCCGAAGTACTCGCTGACCGCTCCGGTGACCCGCACGAGGTCGCCGATCGCGGCATCCGTCGTGGCGTTGTTCAGATAGACGAAGACGGCGTCGGATGCCCCGGGCGTGGCATCCGAGGCCCCTCCCGATCCCTGCGTCTGAATGTAGATGCCCTTGTAGCCGCCCACGGTGTGGTCGGCGGTGACGACACCCTCGACCGTGACGGTCTTGCCGACGAGAGGGCTCGCATCGCCGGTGCCCTGCACCTGGGCGATGGTGTTCGTGACATCGGCCGCGAACGCGGGCGCCGCCACGAGAGTGGAAAGGCCCAGTGCCCCCGCCGCGATGGCGGCGATAGCACTGAGCCTGAAGAGTGGGTGGCGCCGGGTCTCAGCCGAGACGGGCGCGGACTTCTGATGCATAACGGAAGAGCTCCTTCGTGGGCGAACGCTGCCCTGCATTTTCGTCACCGAGCGAAGGCGCGCCATTGCGACCCCCATTCGGGTGCCACCCAGTCGGGGGCGACACGCAGCCGAGCCTATTCGCGCGCTTTGAGCCTGCCAACCCCCGCCGCCGAAATGTCACCTGCTCTTAAGTTGGTGGCTACTCGTGTTGCGCCGCACGCATCCGCCAGCCCCAGCCGCTTCCCCGCTGAGGCGGCGTGCGTCAGCCCTTCAGGCCCGAGAACGTCATGGTCGCGATGAACTGCTTCTGCGCGAAGAGGAAGAAGAGGATGAGCGGCAGGGTGGCCACCACGTTGCCCGCCATGATGAGGCTCCAGTCGGTCTGGTGCGTGCCCTGGAAGTTCGCGATGCCGAGCTGCAGGGTGAATGCCTGCTGATTGTTGATGGCGATGAGCGGCCAGACCAGGTCGTTCCAGGCCCCGAGCAGCGTGAAGATCGCCAGGGTGGCGAGTGCCGGGCGGGCCAGCGGCAGCACGATCCTGAAGAAGATCTGCCACCGGTTGCATCCGTCTATCGCACCGGCCTCCTCGAGCTCGGCGGGCAGGGCGAGAAAGAACTGGCGCATCAGGAAGATGCCGAACGCCGTGGCCAGCCAGGGCACTATCGCGGCGCCGAGTCCGTTCAGCAGTCCCAGCTTGGAGAACAGGATGTACGTCGGAATCATCAGCAGCTGGGTCGGGATCATGATCGTGGCAAGAATCATGAGAAAGCCGAAATTACGCCCAGCGAACTTCAGGCGCGCGAAACCGTAGCCGGCCAGCGAGCACAGCACGATGTTCGACACGATGGCGGTCAGCGACACGATCACCGTGTTGCCGAGCCAGAGCAGAATGTCGGTCTGGGTGAAAAGCTTGACGTAGCCGTCGATCGTCAGATGCGAGGGGATGAAGGGCGGCGGGAACGCGACCAATTCCTTCGCCGGCGAGAACGACGCGAGCGTCATCTGCACGAACGGAATGAGAAACAGCACTGCTATCGGCAGCAGCACGAAGTGCCATCCGCTCAGGCCGCGCTTGCGGCGACGCGGCGGTGCCGACCGACTGGCCACCTGCTCGGATGACGTGACCACCTGGGAGAGAACGTCGGTGCTCATCAGAAAGCCTCCAAGCCCTTGCGTCGCGAGTAGACGACGACGCCGATGGTGATGAGCAGCGTGGCCGCGAAGAGCACGTACGCCGCTGCCGACCCGTAGCCGAACTGCAGGGTGTGAAACGCCTTCTCGTAGAGAAAGTAGACGATGGTCTGCGTCGCACCCAGGGGGCCTCCGCGGGTCGTCGTGTACACGAGGTCGAACAGCTGTACGGCCTCGATCGTCTGCCAGATGGTGACGAACACGGTCACCGGCGCCAGCTGCGGCCAGATCACCCGCCAGAACGCCTGCCACGGGCTCGCCCCGTCGATGCGGGCGGCCTCGATGAGCTCGGCAGGAACATCCTGCAAGGCCGCCAGATAGATCACCGTCGTGAAGGCGGCCGAGCCCCACAGCGACATGATCGCAATGACCAGCATGGCCTGGTGCGGGTCGTCGAGCCAGCCCTGCTGCGGCAGGTGCAGCACCCGCAGCACGTTGTTCACCAGCCCGAACTGTGGGCTGAAGAGATAGGTCGAGAGGATGCCCGTGGAGGCCGCCGAGGCGACGAACGGCACAAAGATGGCGGTGCGGTAGAAACTGATCAGGCGAATGCGGCGGTTGAGCGCGACGGCCAGGAACAGCCCCGCCAGAACGGATGCCGGCACGAACAGCACCGTGTACCCGACCGTGTTGAGCACGGCGTTGCCGAAGTCGGCATCCGTAATCAGTTGGGCGTAGTTCTCGCCGCCCACGAAGGTGGCCTCGCTGAAGCCGTCCCAGCTCTGCAGGGAGAGCAGGAACGCCCAGACGGCGGGGAAGATCGACAGGCCGAGAATGATGATCGTTGCCGGGGCGACGAAGCCCCAGCCCGTGAATGCCGACTTGCGGGCGGCCGCGCGCCGCAGTCGGCGTTTGCTGGAGGCATCCGGTGTGGCCGGGCGCGGCGCGCTGTCGGTGATGGTGTCATTCATGTCGGTTCTGCCGATGCCCCGCCTACTTACTCAGTTGGGCGTCGGCCGTCTGCGCGGCCTTCTCGAGCGAGGCCTTCGGCTCACCCTGACCCTGCAGCACCGCGGAGATCGCCTTCCCTATCGCCACCGACAGTGCGGCGTAACCCTTCGAGGTAGGCCGGGCCTGCTTGACATTGTCTGAGTTCTTCACGAACACGTCGTAGCCCGGGTACTGCGCCGTCTGCTTGGCGACGGCGTCGGAGGAGTTCTCCGAGGTGCGCAGCGGCAGGTTGCCGATGGCCACGTTGAATCGCGCGTCCTGCGCCGACGAGGTGAGCCATTCGGCGAACTGGTACGACCAGTACGAGCGGTTCGCGTCCTTGTGGTCGAACAGCGCCCAGATGTCGGGCCCCGAGACGGTCTGGTGGTCGCCGTTGGTGCCGGGAAGCTGCACGACGCCGTACTTCGTGCCGCCGGTCTTCAGGTCGGAGAGTTCCCACGGCCCTGAGGTGATCATGCCGATGCGGTTGCTGACGAACAGCTGGCCGAACTTCTCATCGGTCTGGTCGAGGTAGACGCTCTTGTCGTCGACCGCCATCGAGCGCAGGAACGACAGCGCGTCATCACCGGCAGTCGAGGCGAACTCCGCCTTCTTCTGGTCTTTGGAGATGATCGAGCCGCCATTCTGCCAGAGGTGAGGCCAGAACTGCCAGGTGGTCTCCTCGCTGCCGGAGACCGAGTATCCGTAGCCGTAGATGTGGTTGGCCGGGTCGGTCAGCTTCTTGGCCGCGGCACGAAAGTCGTCCCAGGTCCAGTCATTCGTCGGGTACGCGAGGCCTGCCTTGTCGAACAGGGTCTTGTTGTACAGCAGGCCGATGTTGTCGACCACCGCGGGAAAGCCGATGACCTTCTTGCCCGTCGGCTGGGCGGTGCCGCGAGCCGCCGCGGTGAACTCGTTCCACTTCACATCCGACTTCTTCACCTGCTCGGAGATATCGAGCGTGCGACCGGATGCCTCCAGCTGGCCGGCCCACGAACCGAACGCGTACGAGATGTCCGGGTACTGGTTGCCGGCGAAACCGGCAGACAGCTTCTGCAGCAGCTGATCGGTCGAAGAGGCACCCGGCGACATGTTGATGGTCACGTTGGGGTGGTCCTTCTCGAACTCCTTGGCGAGAGACTCCAGAATCTTCTCGGCCGCATCGGTCTGGCCCGACCACACCTCGAGCTGCACCTTGGCCTTGGTGTCAAGTGTGCTTGTGCCCTGCTGGCCGGAGCATGCGGTGAGCGATGCTGCGCCGAGGGCGATGGCGAGAATACCGACGCCCCAACGGCGTATGGCACGGGGGCCTGCGGTGAAACGAGTCATCATTGATCTCCACTTTCTGGGGCTGACGGGGCGCCTCTGCGCCGTCGATATGTGAGCAATAGTGCATCGAGGACTGTTCAAGTGACAAGAAAATCGTCGATAGTGCTCAGCGAAACTGAGCGCTTCCCTGCGGAATTACAGGGCGGAAGAGGGGATGAGCTCGCGCAGCGGCTCGGGAAGCAGCTCGCCGTGCGCCGTCACGAGGTCGTTGCAGACATCCCAGATCTGCTCGGGGGTGAGCGTGGAGCTCGCGTTCGGGTCCATGAGAACCGCCTGGCGGATGAGCTTCGGGTCACCGGTTCTGGCGGCCTCGACAGCAAGCCGCCCCACTGAGACATATGGCTGGTTGAGCGCAGCGAGTTGCACTGGCAACGCGCCAACCGCGTGGGGCCGCAGCCCCGCAGAGTCGACCGTAGCGGGCACCTCGACCACGGCATCCGACGGCAGGTTGTCAATGAGGCCGGTGTTGACCACGTTGGCGTGGATGACGCGCTCGGTACCGGTCACCATGGAGTGGATGACCTGCGGCGCGTACTCGGCGGCGCCCTCTTCGAGCGTGAGCGGCGTGCCGTCGGCGAGCGAGCGCTTAGCCAGCTCGAACTCGGCCACGTTCTCTTCGCTGATGCCGATGTACTCCAGCGGCTGCAGCCGGAATTTCTCGATCTGCTCCTCTGAGCGCAGGAACCACGACAGGTATTCCGAGGAGTGCTCGCTCGTCTCGGTGGGGTAGTAACCGAGTCGGCGGTACATCTCCACGCGCACCCGGCGACGCAATTCGGGCTCGGCCTCGATGCGCTCACGCAGCAGCGGGTACAGATCGCGGCCCTCGTGCTGCCATTCGAGCAGCCACGACTGGTGATTCACCCCGGCCGCGCGATAGTGCGCTTCTTCGACCGGAACGCCGACGAGTTCGCACAGGTCGTTGACGGTCCAGTAGACGCTGTGACACAACCCGACGGCCTTGATCTCGGGGGCGACGACGGATGCCCACCAGATGTTCATCGCCATCGGATTCGTGTAGTTGAGCAGCCAGGCATCCGGGCACAGCCGCCGCATGTCGGCGGTCAGCTCGCTGAGCGCGGGAAAGGTGCGCAGGGCGCGAAACACGCCGCCGATTCCGGTGGTGTCGCCGATCGTCTGCTTGAGGCCGTAGCGGGCGGGGATCTCCAGGTCTTTGCGGGTGGCGTCGATGCCGCCCACCTGCATCATGTTCACCACGAAGTCGGCACCGCTCAGCGCCTCTGCGCGGTCCAGCGTCGCGCTGATCTGCGCGCGTGCGCCGAGCCGATCATTCACGTGATGAGCGGTTCCCTCTGCCACGGCGAGACGCTCGCTGTTGATATCGAAGAGCCGCAACGAAATATCGGCCAGTTCGGGGAATCCGAGGAGATCGGCGACGAGCTGGCGGGTGAAAACGACGCTGCCTGCACCGATGAAGGTCACTGTTGTCATACACAGATCATCGATGCGAATGAGCGATTCGTGCAACAAAACAAGCGATAGTGGATGAAATGATCAAAATGTATGATCGGTTGATCGGATCCCAGCGCATGGTGGCATGGGAGATGTTAACGTTCCGAGTAGCAGTGAGGGAGCTGATGTGTCTGCAATCGGAGTGAGCGCGACCGGGCCGAGGGCGGCATCCTCGAAGCGATCCGAGCGCATGATCGCCATCCTGTCGCTGCTCAGCGAGAGCGGTGAGGTGCGACTCGGTGAGCTGTCGGATGCCTTGCTCGCCTCGGCTGCAACCATCCGTCGCGACCTCGCGGACCTTGAGGAGCAGGGGCTACTCACCCGAACCCACGGCGGGGCACGCGTGCGCGGCGACCAGTCGGAGTTACCCGTGCGGCTCAAGGACTCGCAGTATCGCGAGGCGAAACAGCTCATCGCGCGCAAGGCGGCGCAGCTGATTCCGAGCGGCCGCTACGCGATTGCGCTCAGCGGCGGCTCCACGACGGCGGAGGTGGCGAAGGCGCTGGCCAATCGCTCGGAGCTCACGATCATCACCAACTCGCTCACGACCGCGATGGAGTTCGCCTCGCGCCCCAATCTGCGCGTGATGATGACGGGCGGGCTCATTCGCTCGAACTCCTTCGAGTTGGTCGGCCCGCTCGCCGAGAACACCTTCAACGCCATCAACGTGGGCACCGCAATTCTGGGCACGGATGGCGTGAGCGCGCTCACCGGTGCCACCACCTTCGACGAGACGGAGGCCCGCACCAACTACGCCATGGTCACGCACGCCCAGCGCGTGATAGTCGTGGCCGATGGCTCCAAGATCGGCCGACTGACCCTGGCCAAGGTGGCCGACCTCTCCGAGATCCACGAGCTCATCACCGATTCGAGCGCCGACCACGCTGAACTGGACAAGATCGCCGCCGCCGGCGTCAACATCCACGTCGTCGAGGTGCCCCCACCCGCGTAATCCTCAGGGCTTGAACGCGAGAACGGGTGCGACAGCGATCAGGATGAAAATCATCGCCCACCTGAGGTAACGGGCGGGCACCGCGCGGGCCACCTTCCATCCGATGAGCACTCCGCACAGTTCCGGCACACCGACGACAAGCGCCAGCTGCCAGTCGATCGCACCGATGCTGAGGTAGCCGACGCTGCCCACAATCGAGATGACGATCGATTGCGCCTGTGCGGCGGCGAGCGCGGGCAGGATCGGGGTGCCGATGGCCACGAGCAACGGCACCGTGAGCAGCGGGCCGCCGACGCCGAACATTCCGCTGGCGACCGCCACCACGAGTCCTATCGCAATCAACGCCGGTGTCGGATGCCGCGGGTGCAGCCCGTCGTCGGCCGTGTGCCTCTGTCGATACCAGACCAGCATCGCGACGATCAGCACGAAACCGGCCAGGAGCATCCCGAACCCCCGACCGGATACGGTCGAGTTGAGCAGCACACCGATCGGCGTTCCCACGATCGCGGTGACCAGCAGTATGACGGCGACGCGAACGGTCTGGCGTTCGCGCAGGTGACCGGATCGCAGGTAGGCCAGAGATCCAACCGTGCCGGTCGCCACATGGGTCACCATCGCGGTGCCCGCGACGACCGCGGGCGACAACCCGGTGAACAGGAACAACCCGATCGTGGCCAGCACACCGCCGGGGCCGACCGCGGTGATGCCGATACCGGCGACCAGACCGATGCAGGCGAGAAGGAGGAGAGGCAAGCGCCCAGCCTATCGGCGTGCCCGCTTGGAGCGCCGACCGAGGTTCTTACAGGGAGGATTGGCCGCGTGGCATCCGCTCGCCTCCCTCGCACTATTCAGGGTAGGTGCCGCGGCACGCCGGCGAGGAACCGTGCACGCTCGACGAGTTGCGAATCCACCCTGAATTATGCGCAGGCGCAGGTGCTCTCATCCTGACAACGCCCACGAGCGTATAGTTAGTTGGCGTAAAGCAACTAGTTTGCTTCCGTCTATTTTCTGGAGTTTCCGTGGCGCGGCGTCCCGCTCTTTTCACGCATGATCATCCGCATTACAAGTGGGTTGCGCTGAGCAACACCACGCTCGGCATGCTGATGGCGACCATCAATGCCTCCATCGTCATCATCTCGCTGCCCGCCATCTTCAAGGGCATCAAACTCAACCCGCTCGAGCCCGGCAATGTGAGCTATCTGCTCTGGATGCTCATGGGCTACATGCTCGTCACCGCGGTTCTCGTCGTGACATTCGGGCGTCTCGGTGATATGTACGGCCGCGTGAAAATCTACAACCTCGGCTTCGTCGTCTTCACCGTCGGCTCCATCGCGCTCGCGCTCGATCCGATGCAGGCGGGCGCCGGGGCCATGTGGCTCATCGCCTGGCGCTTCGTGCAGGGCGTCGGCGGCGCCATGCTGTTCGCCAACTCCACCGCGATTCTGACGGATGCCTTCCCATCCAACCGACGCGGCATGGCACTCGGCATCAACCAGGTCGCCGCTATCGCGGGCAGCTTCATCGGGCTGATCGTGGGCGGCCTGCTCGCGGTCATCGACTGGCGCGCCGTCTTCTTCGTGAGCGTTCCCGTCGGCATCATCGGAACGATCTGGTCATACAAGTCGCTGCACGAGGTGGGCAGCCGCAACCCCGGCAAGCTGGACTGGCCGGGCAATGTGCTCTTCGCGGCCGGCCTCGCGGCGATGCTCACCGGCATCACCTACGGCATTCAGCCATACGGAGACAGTGCCACCGGGTGGGCGAACCCGTGGGTATTCGGCAGCATCATCGGGGGCGCGGCGCTGTTGGTGGTCTTCGTCTTCGTGGAGTTGCACACGAAGTCGCCGATGTTCAACATGCGCCTGTTCAAGATCCGTGCCTTCGCGATGGCGAACCTGGCCGGGCTGCTCGCATCCGTCGGTCGTGGCGGTCTACAGTTCATGCTGATCATCTGGCTGCAGGGCATCTGGTTGCCGCTGCACGGTTTCTCCTATGCGGACACGCCGCTCTGGGCCGGCATCTACATGCTGCCCATCACCATCGGATTCCTGTTCGCCGGGCCGCTCTCCGGCACGCTCTCCGACCGCTTCGGCGCACGCTTCTTTGCCACGGCCGGCCTTGTGCTGGTAGCCGCCACCTTCGTGCTGCTGCTGGTCATCCCGGTGAACTTCGACTACGGATGGTTCGCAGTGATCACCTTCCTCAGCGGCATCGGATCCGGCATGTTCGGCGCTCCCAACCGCACCGCGATCATGAACAGCGTCCCCGCCCGCGAGCGCGGATCCGCGTCGGGCATGGCTGGCACCGTGCAGAACGCCGGCACCTCACTCTCGATCGGCATCTTCTTCTCGCTGCTGATCGCAGGGCTCTCGACGTCGCTGCCGGCCACGCTCACCAAGGGGCTCGCCGCGCACGGCGTTCCGCAGGCCATCGCGCACCAGATCGGTCAGTTGCCGCCGGTCGGCAGCGTCTTCGCGGCGTTCCTCGGCTACAACCCGATTCAGAGCCTGCTCGAGCCAACCGGTGTCCTGAAGCACATGTCCAACGCAGACATCGCGACCCTCACGGGCAAGGAATTTTTCCCGCAACTGATCTCGCAACCTTTCCACGATGGCTTGACTGTGGTGTTCATCGCTGCGGCGATCATGTCGATCATCGGCGCAATCGCCTCGTTCAGCCGCGGCAAGAAGTACATGCATATGGAAGACTCAATCGAAACGGTGAAGGTTTCAAGCGAGAGTCGAGTGTAGTGTCAACTGCTGATTCCGGCCGGGCGATGGCGCCTCTCGACAGCACGGAGGTCGCGGGCCGGCTCGCCGTCGCCGTGGGGCGCATCAATCGCCGCATCCGACCCGCCGGCGACGGACTGAGCCAGGGGCTGCTTTCCGCGCTCTCGACCATCGTGCGCAAGGGGCCGCTGCGGCCCGGCGACCTCGCCCGCATCGAGATCGTCGCCGCCCCGTCGGCGACCAGGGCTATCGCCGAACTCGAGACCCGTGGGCTCGTCGCCCGCCAGGCCGACCCCGCCGACGGCCGCTCCTTCTTTATCGAGGCGACGGATGCCGGTGCCGAGGCTGTGCAACGCGCCCGGTCCCAGCGCGCGGTGCTCGTGGGCGAGCTGCTCGCCGGTCTCAGCGCCGACGAGCTCGCGAAGCTCGCCGCAGCACTCGACGCCCTCGAGGCCGCAGCAGCGGCCCCGGCCGCCCCGACCGCCGGCTAGCGTCCGCAACCTACTTCGGGCGCTGAGACGACGTGAATCGACCTTCGCCGTGCGCTTGAAGGTCGATTCACGTCCTCTCAGCGGCTGACTCATCCGCCAGAACTCCCACCCGCGCTCTGCCCAGCTTCGGCCGGCGCCCTGCCGCCTGCGCCCTCTCGTTTCGTCCCGCCGCCTGCGCCCTGTCATTTGCGCCTGGCCGCCTGCGCATAACTCATGCAATGTGGTCGGCACAGAATGGCGACCCGCGAAAAGACGCGGAAGTCGTACGGCCCCGAGAAATTCTGCATGAGTTATGCGCAGGGGGGCAGGGGATACCGACCTCAGGAGGAGTTCGCCCACGAAAACGGGCGCCCACCTTCAGGTGAGCGCCCGCATCTGTCGTGCTGAGGCTTAGGCCTCGTCGTGCGTTGCCTCGCCGACCGAGGCCAGATCCGTCAGAATCTGGTCGCCGGGGATCGCGTTGGCGTAGGCAGCCTCGATCTCGGCGCGGCCGAGCATATCGTCCATACGACGGCGACGCTGCTTCGGAATGAGCGTGACGACGGTGCCTTGCTTGCCGGCGCGGCCGGTGCGGCCGGCGCGGTGCAGGTACGTCTTGTACTCATCCGGGGCATCCGCCTGAATCACCAGGTCGATGTCGTCGACGTGGATGCCGCGGGCGGCAACATCCGTCGCCACCAGTACATTGACCCGACCGCTGGTGAGCAGTGCCAGGTTGCGCGTGCGGCGCGACTGGTTGAGGTCACCGTGCAGGCTGGTGGAACGCACGCCGGCGTCTTCCAGCTGGTCGGCGAGTTGCTCGGCATAGGCCCGGGTGCGCGAGAAGATCAGCGTCTTGCCGCCGCGGTCAACGAGCTGCTCGATGATACGCGACTTGTCGCGGTGCTCCACGACCAGCACGTGGTGGTCGATGGTCGAAGAGGCCTGGTCTTCACCGGCGACCTCATGCACACTCGGGTTCGGCAAAAACTCGTTGACGAGCTGGGCAACACCCTTGTCGAGGGTCGCAGAAAACAGCAGCTTCTGGCCGCCCTCTGCGGTGTGACGCAGGATGCGCTGCACCGGCTCGAGAAAGCCCAGGTCGCACATGTGGTCGGCCTCGTCGAGCACCGTGATGGTGACCTCGCTGAGGTCGAGACGACCCTGTTCGATGAGGTCCTCGATGCGACCGGGGGTGCCAATCACGATGTCGACGCCGCGCTGCAGCGCGCCCACCTGGCGGTGCTGCGGAACGCCACCGTAGATCTGCGTGGTGAAGAGGCCGACGGCGCGGGCGATGGGCTGCACCGTGCGGTCGATCTGCAGGGCGAGCTCACGGGTCGGGGCCAGGATGAGGGCGCGCGGCAGGCGGCCCGGGCGGCGGTTCTTGCCGCCGTTGTTCTCCATGAGCCGCTCCACAAGCGGGGCACCGAAGGCGATGGTCTTGCCGGAACCGGTCTTGCCGCGGCCGAGCACGTCCTTGCCGGCGAGCACATCGGGGATGGTCGCGGCCTGGATCGGGAACGGGCTGGCCGCACCGAGAACGGCGAGCTCGCGCACAATGTTGCCGCCAAGACCGAGGTCGGCGAAGCTCACACCGACGACATCGGATGCCTCGATCGCGTCGGCCTCGAGGCGCTCGAGCACCACGTCATCGGTCGGCGTGAAGCGGGGCTTGTCCTCGCGGTTCGGGTAAAAGCTGGAGTCGCGGCTCTCGGTGCGCGGTCGGTCGTTGCCGAAGTCGCGACGCGGGGCACGGTCGCTGTATGCGGGGCGCTCGGCACGGTTCGGACGGTCACCGTAAGACGGGCGCTCGCTGCTGCGGTTCGGGCGATCGCCGTACGAGGAACGCTCGGTACGCGGGGCGCGGTCGTCGTAAGCGCGCTGCGGGCGGTCGCTGCCGAAGTCGCGGCGCGGGGCACGGTCGTCGCCGCGGTTGGGGCGATCCCCGTACGACGGCCGCTCGGTGCGGTTGGGGCGATCACCGTAACTGGGACGCTCGCTGCTGCGGTTCGGACGGTCGCCATAGCTCGGGCGATCGGTGCTGCGATTCGGGCGGTCGCCGTAGGAGGGACGCTCGGTGCGGTTTGGACGGTCACCATACGAGGGACGCTCGGTGCTGCGGTTCGGGCGATCTCCATACGCGGGGCGCTCGCCACGCTGGGGGCGGTCGCCGTAGCTGGGGCGGTCCGTGCCACGGTTGGGGCGGTCGCCATAGCTCGGGCGATCGGTGCTGCGGTTCGGGCGGTCACCGTACGACGGACGCTCAGTGCGCTCACCACGGTTCGGGCGATCGCCGTACGACGGGCGCTCACTGCGGTTGACGCGGTTCGGGCGGTCGCCGTACGACGGGCGCTCACTGCGGTTGACGCGGTCACCGTACGCGGGGCGTTCGGTGCGGTTCGGGCGGTCGCCATAGGCAGGGCGCTCGCTGGCACCGCGCGGCTCCCAATTGGGGCGACGGTCAGCGGATGCGCCGCCGGTTGCACGCGCGGCACGCTCGTCGGCGTTCCAGCGCTGCTTCTTGGGCGCGCCGGCCTCGGCGGCTTTGTATCCGCGGTGTCCGGGGCTGCGGCTGCCCGACTTGGGGCCACCCTTCGCGCCGGCAGACTTGGCTGGTGTCTTCTTGAAATTGGCCATAGCTGTATTCCTGGGTTGTGTTTGATTGCATGGCAGAACCCACGACGGATGTGTCGCGTACTTGCAAGAACCCGGGCAGTCATTGCGCGGGACCGTTCACATACAGTGATTATTCGTGGTCACTGGCGCGTTACTCGCGCCTTCCACGAAACCGGCCCACCTGACTTACAAACCCATCCGCGACAATTCGCGGTGTCAAGAGCCGACCTGCCTACGTTACAGGACGCCGCCGCTTAAGTCACGCGCAGCATCCGCTCACGCCCTTCGCCGACGCGGTGGCCCAGGCAGGCTCGTGAGATTCCCGATGCTTACTACGAGGATGAGGAGCACGAGCAGCACGCCCAGCTGCACGGCGACCGGCACGACGGATGCGAGCAGCCCCGTTAACGCGCACGCCACGGCTCCTACGTACCGCCAGAGCGCCGGGCCGAGCGCGAGTTCCTGGCGATAGCGCGCGTCGCCGAGCAGATAGAGCCCCACTCCGGATGCGAGCAGCCAGGCCACCTGCGGCGTCGCAGTGGCGAACACGTCGTCGATCGACAGCCGCACGCCGGCGGCGAAGAGCACGAGTCCGAAGATCATGACGACATGGTCGAATCCGAACGCGGTGAGCGCCAGTGTGGAGCGGCGACGCGTCGCGGCGGTCGTCATCGTCTCGTCTGCACGGTCGGCATCTCCGGAGAAGTAGCACCACCACATCGCCGCCACGACGCCGACGCAGAGCACAATCGCGACTATCACATCCGCGCTCACCCCCACCCCCGCGGCGCCGACTCCGACCGACACGATGGCCTCGCCGAATGCGATGATCATGAGCAGCCCGTGTCGTTCGACGAAGTGCGATCCGCCCACATCGAATCCTCGTGATGCATGCCAGAACGTCGATGACAGAAACACCGCCACCGCGAGCAGAAACATCGCCCAGCGCCAGGGTTCGGGCACGAAGGCGGCCGCGACGAGCACGAGCGCGCCGCCCACGTTGAACGGCATCACCCGCAGTATCGCCCTAGATGCCTGCCGCGTGGCGGCCGCGCCGAACAGCCCGCTGTGCAGCAGCACAATCACGAGATATGCCACGCCGAACAGCAGCGCCCGCTCGCCAAGCGCCTGCGGAATCGCGACGGCAAGCAGCAGAAAGGCGATCATGGCGACCACGAGCCCGAGGCGCAGAACCGTGCCGGAGCCGCCCGCCTGATTAGTCAGCCAGGCGAAGCCGTCGTACATCCAATACACGATGGCGAGCGTCAGTGCGGCCTGACCGACGCCGACCCAGCCGCCGGGATGAACCACCACCTCGGTCACCTGGGTGATGGTGAACACGAACACCAGGTCAAAGAGCAACTCCACCGGGGAGACCCGCTCGGCCGCACGCTCAAGCCTGTTCGCCATGAGACGAGCGTATTCCGCCAGCGGGCATCTGCTCCTGCGCATAACTCATGCAATCTGTGATCCGCGACACACAGAGGCCGGAATTCCGCGGGAGTTCGGCGGCACTCTTCGATTCTGCATGAGTTACGCGCAGGAGGACGGGCGTGCCAGGAAAGCGGGCGGCTACGCGGGGCGGCCGGGGTGGCCGCGGATGCGACGGGAGAGTTCTGCGGCGGTCGTTTGAATCTCGGCGGCGAGCGCCGGCCAGCGCTCACGCGCTATATTCTCGCGCGGGAATGTAACCGCGATGCCCGCGGCAGGCCAGCCCGCGTGGTCGAGCACGGCGACCGCGACGGATGCGATGCCCGGCGTGATCTCGCCGTCTTCGACCGCGTACCCGTCCTGTCGAACGCGCTGCACGATGGTGCGCAATTGCGAGTAGCGGCGGGGGCCGGCATCCGTGCGGGAGACGAAAGCCGCGGCATCCGGAAACAGGGCACGCAACTGGGCTGGCGGCAGCGCGGCGAGGAGCGCGCGCCCGCTCGCGGTGAGCTGCGCGGGGAGCCGCACGCCGACATCCGTGACGAGGGAGGGTCGGTGCGGGGCACGCTCCTCGACGAGGTAAAGCACGTCGCGACCGTGCAGCACGACCAGGTGCGCGCTCTCGCCGAGGCTGTCGACGAGGTGCGCGATGAGCGGCCGACCGAGGCGGGTGAGCGGCTGCTGGCGAGAGAATCCCGAGCTGAGTTCGAAGGCCGCGACCCCCAAACCGTAGCGGCGCTCCTCGGGCAGGTGCACCACGAAACCGTGCTCGGCGAGCACCGCGAGCAGGTGGTAGACGGTCGAACGCGGCAGCTCGAGTGCACCAGCGAGAGTGGATGCCGCGACCGGCCCCCGCTGCGCCGCAAGATAGCTCAGCACCCGCAGCGTGTTCTCGGCCGCGGGGACCTTCGAGGCAGCGGGCGCGGGCGCTTCAGCTCCGGCGGCGACGCCCACAACCGCACCCGTCCCATCCGTCATGCCATCACCCTAGCCCCGTCTGGGATGCCAGACAGCGACCCGTCGAGCGGCGTTGTAGCGCGGCATCGGCGGTGTTCGAATCGGAGCATGACCACGAGCACCCCAGCCGCAATCGAGCAGCCCGCCACCGCCAGCGACACCGCCAACACCGCCACCCCCGCCAGCGTCACGGTCGGCACGGGCGCCGTCTCGTTCGACGACGTCGTCGCCGTCGCCCGCCGCGGCGCGCGCATCGAGCTCGACCCCGCTGCCCTCGACGGGGTGCGGGCCACCCGTGCGATTATCGACTCCCTCACCGACGACACCGAGCCGCACTACGGCATCTCCACCGGATTCGGCGCCCTCGCGACCACCTACATCGCCTCCGACCGCCGCGCGCAGTTGCAGGCCAGCCTGGTGCGCTCGCACGCCGCCGGCAGCGGGCCGGAGGTCGAGCGCGAGGTCGTGCGCGCTCTCATGCTGCTTCGCCTCTCAACCCTCATGACCGGGCGCACTGGTGTGCGCGCCGAGACCGCTGAAACGTACGCCGCGGTGCTCAACGCGGGCATCACGCCGATCGTGCGCGAGTACGGCTCGCTCGGCTGCTCTGGCGACCTCGCACCACTGGCCCACTGCGCACTCGCCGTGATGGGCGAGGGCACGGTGCGCGACACGAACGGTGACGAGCGCGACGCGAGTGACGCACTCGCCGCCGCAGGCATCCGGCCCGTGCAGCTCGCCGAGAAGGAGGGGCTCGCCCTCATCAACGGCACCGACGGCATGCTCGGCATGCTCCTGCTCGCCCTCGACGATCTGCGCCGCCTCATGAAGACCGCGGATGTCGCCGCGGCCATGAGCGTCGAGGCCCTGCTCGGCACCGATGCCGTGTTCGCCGCCGATCTGCAGGCGCTGCGCCCGCAGACCGGCCAAGGGCTCTCGGCCGCGAATCTGCGCGCGCTGCTCGCCGGCTCCCCCATCGTGGCAAGCCATGCCGGCCCCGAAGACCCCAGCGTGCAGGATGCGTACTCGCTGCGCTGCGCCCCCCAGGTGCACGGTGCGGCCCGCGACACGGCCTCGCACGCGGCGGATGTCGCTGCCCGCGAACTCGAGAGCGCCGTCGACAACCCGGTGGTCACCCTCGACGGCCGGGTGGAGTCCAACGGCAATTTCCACGGCGCCCCGATCGGCTACGTGCTCGACTTTCTCGCGATAGCCGCCGCGGACGTGGCGAGCATGAGCGAGCGCCGCACCGACCGGCACCTCGATGTGTCGCGCAGCAAGGGGCTGCCGCCGTTTCTCGCGCACGAGGCCGGGGTCGACTCGGGGCTGATGATCGCGCAGTACACGGCGGCGGGGATCGTCTCCGAGCTCAAGCGTCTGGCCGTGCCCGCGTCGGTCGATTCGATCCCCTCCTCGGCGATGCAGGAGGATCACGTGTCGATGGGGTGGGCGGCGGCACGCAAGCTGCGCCGCTCGCTCGATGGACTCGGTCGGGTGCTGGCGATCGAGATCATGACCTCGTCGCGGGCGCTCGATCTGCGAGCGCCGCTCGAGCCGGGGGCCGCAACGGGTGCGGTGCGCGCGCTCGTGCGCAGCGTCGCATCCGGCCCGGGTCATGACCGTTTTCTCTCGCCCGAGATCGAGGGGGTCGTCGGCCTCGTGCAGTCGGGCGCCGTGCTCGCCGCCGCCGAGGGAGTCACCGGGGCGCTGGAGTAGAGCGCCTCCGGTCGCCGAAGCTACCGCTTGCCGAGTTCGCCGAAGCAACTGCGCATAACTCATGCAGTTTGCGATCGGCCCACGCGGCAACCCGCGAATATTCACGGAAGACTCAGGATAAGCCCCCGATTCTGCATGAGTTATGCGCAGGCAGCAGAGCTCGCAGGTGCTTCGATCGGCTCAAGGACCGGTGCGTCACAGCGCGGTTGGCCCGCGTGCTCGAGGGCTAACCTCGATGAGTCACTACACGGAAACATGGGCCAGCGCGTTTCCGCGGTCGAACTCTCCTGAGCGGCTAAGCCGACGACCGACCCGCTTTCGGGGGCGCCCGCTACCCCGCTGCAGGTCTGAGTGTCGGATGACGTGGCTAGGACCACCACGTAGATTGTGATCATGGAAGATGCCGATCGAGGAGTTGAGATTCGTCATGCGGAAGACGTTGACCTCGACGCGTTAACACAACTCGGTATCGGCATCCAACAACTGCACGCGGACGGACGCCCAGACTTGTTCAACGAGCCTGTTGCCGATGACATCAGAGAGTTCTTCCGATCCCAGCTCGCCGAGGGCAGTCATGTTCTCGTCGCCGAGACAGGAGCGTCAGGGCCGATCGGCTATCTGATTGCAGAACACAGAACCCGCGATGCCAACCCATTCATGCAAGCCTCGTCCGTGCTCTACATCCATCACATCTCTGTCGAACCGAGCTCCCAAGCTACCGGTATCGGACAACGACTCATGGACGCAGTGGTGAGCCTGGCCCGCACGTTGAACGTGTCGACGCTGCGACTTGACTCATGGCACTTTAATACTGACGCGCACGGCTTCTTCGAATCACAAGGATTCACGCCGGTCAACATCGTCTTCGAGCGGCAACTGATCTAGCCACTACACGCGCGTTATTCGACGTGCCTCTAAAGGTTCCTCTGCCGGCATCCGATCTGGATCGAAATGCGACCTCGAGTGTGCCTACAACACCGGCCGGAAATACCGCCAGCTCGTCGGCCCATCGTGGCGCGACGAGTTTGGTGCTGAAGCTTTCACTGACCGATACACGACATGGAACCTGGCTAAGTCTGACGCTCGGTCTCGGCTTCTCCCACGAGATCCTGAAGAGCAACCGGAACGCCTGTCGCTTGATGCGCTAGTCCCAGCCTGGCACGCAGGGCTGAGCAAAATCGTCGTCATCCCCTGCCTTGGCGCTTACACACGAGTCATAGGAGAGCACGCCCTTGTGGTGGCCGCCGAAACCCGCGACAACCCGAACCTTTACAGCCACGCCTTGAAGCAGTTCCGGTAGACACTCGAACGCCGAACACCGACGCTCCACCTGCTGGAACGTGACTTACGCGACTGCCGACTCCAGAATTCCCTCGAGCCGCGCGTAGCTTGTCTCCATGCCGCCGGTCATACCCGTGGCGAGCACGGCGTCGCGCTGCTCGGCGTTCGCGTAGGTGATGACGAGGGAGAGGAGCGTGCCGCCCTCAACCGGCGTCAGGGTGAGTTCGTTCAGCGTCGCCGGAAAGTCCATTCCGATCATCGCTTCGGTTGTGACGGAGCGAGAGGGCTCCTCCGACTCCAGCAGCTCGCCGGTGAATCCGAAGCGATCTCCGCCGACTTCGTTCTCCCACTCGTAGCGGTAGCTGTCGCCGGCCTTCGCCGCGATCTCGCACACCGGCATTGTCCAACCGTCGGGCCCGAGCAGCCACTTCTTCAGCAGGTCGGCATCGTTGTGTGCGCGCCACACCTGCTCCAGGGAGCCGCGGATGACGCGTGCCACACGCACCTGCGTTTCGCTGAGGACCTGCGCCTCCACCGCACGGTCGGCGGCGAAGGCCGCGAGGTCGGCGAGCACGGTGTCGATCTGGGACATCGCCTCGCGGGTGCCCTCGAGCATCCCCATCTCGAGCAGTTGCTCGAGCTGCTCAAGAGAGTCGAAGCGCGACGTGGTGACGAGACGGGATCCGGCGTCGATCGGCTCGAAGGCGAAGGCCGTGCGCATGGTCGGAAGGGTCGTGTTCGGCTTGCCCGTCGCATCCGCGAAGGAATCGACCACCTCGAATGCGTCGGGCGCCTGCACGGATGTCCACTCCCAGCATCCGTAGTGCTCGTCGCCCTCACGTCCGGTCATCTTGTAAACGCTGCGGCCACCGGTGATGGCATCGTGACGGAGGAAGGTCGCGGGGTATGTAGGCGGACCCCAGAAGCGCTCGATCTGCCGGGGATCGGTGTAGGCGTCCCACAGTCGACGGAGAGGGGCGGCGAACTCGGCGACGATCGTGATGGTGAGCAGGTCGAGATCTTTCTCGACGGAGATGACGGGCATGATCAGCCTTTCTGGGTGGATGGGGTCTCGCCCTCGGCGAGGAGGGCGTCGAGGCGGTCGATCCTCGATCGCCAGATCTGTTCGAATTGGTCGAGAAGGCGCTGGGCTTGACGGATGCGCTCGGGGTCTCCTCGCACCATCCGTTCGCGACCGCGAGGTTCCTTGGCCACGAGCCTCGCCTCCTCCAATACCGCGACGTGCTTCTGCACTGCCGCGAATGACATGTCATACGCATCCGCCAGTTGCGAGACTGAGGCCTCGGCGAGCAGGGTGCGGCGTACGATGTCACGTCGCGTTGCGTCGGCGAGCGCCCGGAAGATGCGGTTCACGTCTTCGTCTGTGAGTTCTTGTACAACCATTTGGTTGTATGTTATCTCCGGATGCGCCGCCGCGCAAGACCTTCGGCTTGCGGCGTTCACGGGTTGGCTCACTGCCGGACGCTGCTGCGTTATCGTTGGGGTGTGATTACCGGATCGGCTCTATGCCATGCACAGTTTGGTAAACCGGTAGTTCTCTGAGGCTGCGGTGGTCGTCGCGACCGCCGCATCCGTTCTCCTCGCTCGAGCAACCGTCTCGCCGCTCGCGAGCGCCCCCATTCCTTCTGGCGCGCCGTTCGCATGCCCACGCGTCGAGTGGCGTCGAGTACACGTCAGGCACAAGCAGAGAAACAGGAGAGTCACCATTTCAGCAACGTTCAACCACACCATCATCGCCTCGAAGGATCGCAACGAGTCTGCCGAGTTCTATCGGAATCTCATTGAGGCCTCGGAAGCTCCTTCCTGGGGCCTGTTCACCAACATCCTCCTCGACGATGGAGTGATGCTGCAGTTCGCGGAGCCGCCCGTCGAGATCCAGATGCAGCATTACGCATTCCTGGTCGACGACAAGCTCTTCGACCGTGCATACTCGCGTCTGGTCGACGGGGATGTGACCCACTGGGCGGATCCGCAGATGACCCGTCCGGGGGAGACAAACACCGAACACGGAGGACGAGGGGTGTATTTCAAGGACCCTTCCGGCCACGCGATCGAACTCATCACCCGGCCCTACCTGTAGAGGGGTTCGGACAGAACGGTGGAACGCTCATCGGGCCAGCACCCGGTGAGCGTTTCGCTTGCCCCGATGGAGGGTCACCGCATCACGCTGTCGCCGTGACCCGAGCTCTTGACGCAGTACTTGTTTTTTGCAAGTATTGTCACCGTCCACGTACCGGACCCACGAAGAGGAGACCACCATGACCGCGATGTTCGTCAACCTGCCGGTGACCGATCTGGGGCGCGCGAAAAGGTTCTACACCGCCCTCGGATTCACCATCAATCCGCTCTTCACCGATCACAACGCGGCCTGCGTCGTCGTCGAAGAAGACCACAGCTACTTCATGATTCTGGTGCGCGACTACTTCCAGACCTTCACCGAGCTTCCGATCGGCGACCCGGCAGTGAACCCGTCGGTGTCGACCGCGATCTTCCTCGACACTCGTGAAGCCGTCGACAAGGCGATCGCCGACGGCATCGCAGCGGGCGGCGCGGAGCCGCGCCCCGCCTCGGACTACGGCTTCATGTACCAGCGCCAGCTCAACGATCCCGACGGCAACATCCTCGAATTCGGCTGGATGGATCCGACCGCCGCCGAGCAGGGTCCCGAGGCTTTCGCGAATCAGCAGGCCTGAGGTCGTTGGCCGCACGCGACTACGGGCAGTACTGCGGCGTCACGCGGGCTGTCGAACTCATCGGTGAACGCTGGGCCCTGCTCATCGTGCGCGACCTGCTCGTCGGGCCGCGCCGCTACGGAGAGCTCGCCGCGGGGCTCCCGCGAATTCCGAGCAACATTCTGGCAACGCGACTCAAGGAGTTGCAGGCGGTCGGCATCCTGCGCCGCGTGCCGCACTCGCGCGTCATCGTCTACGAGTTGACGCCTTATGGCCGTGAGCTCGAGCCCGTCGTGCTCGCGCTCGGCGCCTGGGGCTTCAAAGCCATGGGCGATCCGCGTGAGGAGCAGATCATCACTCCGGACTCGATGACCATGGCGCTGCGCACCGCCTTCCGGGCGCAGGTGGCGGCGAAGCTGCCGACCACCGCGTACGCGGCGCGCTTCGGTGCCGCCGAGCTGCTCATCCGGGTGGATGGCTCCGCACTCGAGGTAACGCGAGGAGATGGGCCGGTCGATCTCGCCTTCGCCGCGGGCCCGGGCATCCGCCGGCTCATCTCTGGCGAGCTAGCCGCGGATCGCGCGATCGCGACCGGCGTGGTCGAGGTGTTGCGCGGGCACGGCGAGCTCCTCGACCGCTTCGCGAGCACGTTCCATCTGGCCGCCTGATCCGCGCGCGGTGCGACCGCTGGCTCCCGCCAAGTGGTGCGCAGCGTCGCATCCGGCCCGGAGCATGGCCGCTTTCTGTCACCCGAGATCGAGAGGGGCGTGTCTCTCATGCAGTCAGACGTCGGCGGTCACTTCTAGACTGGGCTTCAGCCCGAGTGGCTCGTGCTCGACACGTGCCGGGGTTGCTAGCCTTGACGTCGACAGGAGGAGGTTATCGTGGACGAACTCAATCTGATTCCTCTGTACACACAGAGTGAGGCTTCTACTATGCTCGGCCTTCCGCAATCGACATTCAATCACTGGGCTAGCGGCTACGCGACGACTTCCGGGAACAGAAAGCCGGCGTTCATCACTGTCCAGCGCCCTGGCCGCGGCTATACAGTGCCATTCATCGGTCTCGCCGAGGCGTGGATCGTGCGAGCCTTCACCAAGGCGGGCGTGCCCGTGTCGCGTATCCGCCCCGCGCTTGAGCAACTACGCACGCAGATCGGTATCGAGCATGCGCTGGCGAGTGATCGGTTGAAGACTGACGGTGCAGAGATACTCTGGGATCTGCGGCAGACAAATTCGGCGTTCGACGACAACCGGCTCGTTGTGGTGCGGAATGGACAGGCGACGTTTGGGGAGATTGTCCGCGAGCACCTCAAGCAGGTGAACTACCGCAACGGGTTCATTGGGCAGGTGCGCATCCCACGTGCAAATGGCGCGGAGTACACGATCGACCCGGAAATCAATTTCGGTCAACCAACACTGAGTGAGTACGGTGTCCGAGTCGACGATGTACTCGATCGCATCGCCTCCGGCGAGACCATCCAAGATGTGGCCGCCGACTACGACATACCCACATCGACCGTCGAGAACCTCGCACTCGCGGCGGCGTAGGCGCACGTGACGGAATTGCGGTTTTTCTCAGACCGCAGTCTCGGCGACCATGAGGTGCCCAAGGCACTTCGCGCCGCCGGGTGGCAAGTTGTCAGCATGCGAGAGCGCTACGGCTCCGTCACCGCGCAGGCCCTCGCCGACATCGACTGGATTCGGGATGCGAGCGGTGAGGGCGAAGTGTTGCTCACCGGCGACAAGGCGATTGCTAAGCGCCCGCTTGAGGCGCGAGCGGTTGTTGCGGCCACGGCCCGCGTTTTCGCCCTCGGCAGGAACCAACTCACCGGAACGCAGAAGGTGCAGCGTTTGCTCGATCACGAGAAGGCCATCTTCCGGCGCGCATCGACTCAAGCGGGACCGTATGTCGTCAGCATCAGCGAGCGTGGGTTGGAGACCCTCAAGCTGTTCAGTTGACTACGCGGGTGCTCGATGAAGGCAACGCTCACCGCTAGCGTGGAAACATGACCGAGTACCGACGCCCCACGTTCCCGGTCGAGACCTACCGCGACGAGCAGGGTGGCGTGATCGACTACGGCAATCGATGGGCAAGAGATTCTCCACCCGATGACGCATACTCCCGGATGAGTAATCTGCAGCGTTTCGCGCCTCTGCACGACGTGGCCACTGCCCTGATCGAGTGGCTGCAGAGTGCCTTCGACGTGACCGTCGAGGAAACGCCGACGGCCGCTACCGATTTCCTCCTCAAGCCAGACGATGTCGTTCGCGCCATACGGGTCGTGCCCCGCGATCCGACCGCGGCCCCGCTGACATTTGTACTCACGCGGTTCCCGGCTGTGTACCTTCACGCCGGTTTGCTCCACGACTTTCACTTCCCCGATTGCGGCTGCGATGCCTGTGACGATGACCTCACGGGGCTGGCTGAAGAACTTGAATGGACGGTGCGTACCGTCGTCTCGGGCGGCTATTCCGAGCGATTCGACCCTTGGCCGGGTCGCTGGATCGAGTTTCGGCTTGATGAGCCGGGTGCCGGGATGCGATCCGGGCGCAGCCGCACCAAGGAACTGCCTGACGAGCGCGTGACGCTCGCGCGAACCTCGCTACCCCCTGCCGGACAGTGGCTACCCTGGCAAGAGCTTCCGCAGGGAAACAGCGACGCGATCCACTAATCGCCGCAGCCCCTTGCACCGATAGCCCGTCACCGAGTGCAGTCAATACTTAGCCCTTGTGCTTAGTGTTCATTTTATATAACCTAGCCGCATGGCTCAGTATTCATCCCAGCTCGACGGTGTCTTTCAAGCCCTCGCCGATCCCACCCGCCGCGCGGTACTGGGCCGGTTGGGCACCGGGCCGGCGAGCATCGGCGAGTTAGCGGCGCCGTTCGAGATGGCGCTGCCGTCGTTCATGAAGCACATCCGCTACCTCGAAGACACCGGCTGGATCAGAACGCGCAAAACCGGCCGCGTGCGAACCTGCACGCTCGAGAAGAAGTCGTTCACCGTGATCGAAAGCTGGCTCGGCGAACAGCGAAGCATCTGGGAAAGTCGCACCGACCGGCTCGAGCACTTCGTCACCACTACTCATGACAAGGAACCGTCCGCATGATCACTCCTCCTCACCCCGAGCTCGACCTCGCCGTCTCGCGCATCATCAAAGCCCCGCGCTCGACGGTGTGGCAGGCCTGGACCGATCCTTCACGTTTTGAGCAATGGTGGGTTCCGGCGCCGGAGGTCTGCCGCGTGCGCGAGATGGACCTGCGCCCCGGCGGGTCCTTCCGCACCGAGATAAGCCAGGACGGCATCGTTTTCGGCCCTCACATCACCGGCTGCTTCCTCGCGGTCGACGAACTCGAGCGCATCGTCTTCACCGACGCGCTCATAGCCGGCTGGCGCCCCTCGGAGGCATCATTCGTGAGCGCCGTTATCACCATGAAGGAGCATCCGGACGGCACCGAATACACCGCTACCGCTATGCACCGCAATGTCGCCGATCGAGACCGGCACGAACAACTCGGCTTCCACGATGGCTGGGGCACCGTCACCAGACAGCTCGCCGAACTCGTCGAGTCACGGGCGCAGACAAGCTAACGAACCATTCGCGTCACGGCACGACGAGCAGGCGGATGCCGAGCGCGAGCATCGTGACAGCGATGGCGGCGTCGAGCACGCGCCATGGGAGCGGCCGGGCGAACAGCGGCCCGAGAAACCTGGCGCCGAATCCGAGGGCGCAGAACCAGAGCGCGCTGGCCACGACGGCGCCGGCGCCGAACGCCCAGCGGCCCGACTCGCCATGCGTGTTCGCGACGGAACCGAGCAGCAGAACGGTGTCCAGATAGACGTGCGGGTTCAGCCAGGTTAGGGCGAGCACGGTGAGCGCCGCGGCACGCAACGACGGGCGCGGTACGCCACCGTTGGCATCCGCTCGCAACGCTTCTCGGCGGAACGCGCGCCTCGCCGCCAGCGCAGCGTACGCAATCAGGAACGCCGCCCCGCCGAAGCGGATGATCGTGAGCACGACCGGCGCCTTCGCGACAACGAAGCCGATGCCGCTGATGCCGGCCAGAATGAGCACGGCATCCGACAGCGTGCAGATCACGACGATGGGCAGCACATGCTCGCGGCGGATGCCCTGGCGCAGCACGAAAGCGTTCTGCGCGCCTATCGCGACGATGAGCGACAGGCCGACCCCGAGCCCGGCGGCCGCCGCACCGATCAGCTGCGCAAAGCTCTCCATAGCTGACCACATTACGGATGCTCCAGCCACCGCTCCAGCTAATGTTTCTGATGCTGCATTAGAATTTCTCATGATGGAGCTTCCCCTGGACCAGTTGCGTGCCTTCGTGGCCGTGATCGATCACGGCACCTTCGAGGCGGCCGCGCGCGCTCTGCAGGTGACGCCCTCCGCGATCAGCCAGCGCATCAAGGCGCTCGAGGGCGCGGTCGGCCGTGTGCTGCTGCAGCGCAGCAAACCCGTGCGCACGACCGAATCCGGCGAGACCGTGCTGCGGCTCGCCCGGCAGATCACACTGCTCGAGGCCGAGACGGCACGCGCGCTCGGCGCCGAGAACGCGGCAGCTGCGCCGGACGCCACGGTGCCAACAGACGCGCCGATCGCCATTCCGATTGTCATCAACTCGGACTCCCTCGCGACGTGGGCGCTGCCCGCGCTCGCTCGCGTCGCATCCGCTCACCGTGTCGTGTTCGACGTGTTTCGGGAGGACCAGGATCACTCGACGGCTCGGCTGCGCGACGGTAGCGTGATGGCCGCCATCACCTCGGTGGCCACGCCGGTGCAGGGCTGCGAGGTGCGCGCGCTCGGGCGCATGCGGTACCGGGCGATGGCAAGCCCGGAGTTCGCGATTCGGTGGTTCGGGGGTGCGGATGCGACGGGTTCGGTCGCCGCAACGGCGGCCGAGCTTCGGGTGGCGCCGGTGGTCATCTACGACCGCAGCGATGATCTGCAGGATCGCTATCTGCGGCGGCATGCGGGGCGCCGGGCCAACCCGCCGCGACACTTCGTTCCGGCCTCGGCGGAGTATGCGAGCGCGGTGCAGCTCGGCCTCGGCTGGGGAATGCTGCCCGAGGCGCAGATCGGTTCTCTGGAGGCATCCGGGGAGCTCGTGGCGATCGGAGACGACCCGATCGACGTGCCGCTCTACTGGCAGCAGTGGCGACTGCACTCGCGCGTGCTCGCGGCGCTCGCCGAGGAGATTGGCGCTGCGGCCGACGCCAGCCTGCGCTGAGGAACGGCTGGTTGAGGAGAGGTCGACGGAGGAGGCCTCGTCTCGAAACCGACCCGCGCGGGTTGGTTTCGAGACGCTCGTTCCTCGCTCTCCTCAACCAACGCGCTGAGCTGCTGTCTGGGATGCCAGACGGCGCGGCGCTCGGGGGCGTTGTCGCGGGGCATCCGCTGGTGTCTGATCGAAGCATGACCGAACCACGCACCGTGCGCGCCGCGCACGGAACGACGCTGACCGCGAAGAGCTGGCAGACCGAGGCTCCGCTGCGCATGCTCATGAACAACCTCGACCCCGAGGTGGCCGAGCGCCCCGACGACCTCGTCGTCTACGGCGGCACCGGCAAGGCCGCGCGCAGCTGGGAGGCGTACGACGCGATTGTGCGCACCCTCACCACGCTCGAGGATGACGAGACGTTGCTCGTGCAATCGGGCAAACCGGTCGGCGTGTTCCGCACGCACGAGTGGGCGCCGCGCGTGCTCATCGCCAACTCGAATCTCGTGGGCGATTGGGCGACGTGGCCCGAGTTCCGCCGGCTCGAGGCCCTCGGGCTCACCATGTATGGCCAGATGACCGCCGGTTCGTGGATCTACATCGGCACCCAGGGCATCCTGCAGGGCACCTATGAAACCTTCGCCGCAATCGCCGACAAACGGTTCAAGGGGACGCTGGCCGGCACCCTCACCCTCACCGGCGGATGCGGCGGCATGGGCGGGGCGCAGCCCCTCGCCGTCACCATGAACGAGGGCGTCGTGCTCATCGTGGATGTCGACCGCGCGCGGCTGCAGCGTCGCGTCGACCACGGCTACCTGGACGAGCTGACGGATGACATCGATGACGCGCTCACGCGGGTGATCGTCGCGAAGGAGGCGAAGCATCCGCTCTCGGTGGGGCTCGTCGGTAATGCGGCCACGATCTTCCCCGAGTTGTTGCGGCGTGGGGTCGGCGTCGACATCGTCACCGACCAGACCAGTGCACACGACCCGCTCAGCTACCTGCCCGAGGGCGTCAGCGTGCAGGAATGGCACGCCCTGGCCGAGGCCGACCCGGAGGACTTCACGAGGCGCGCGCAGGCATCCATGGCGAAACAGGTGCGGGCGATGGTGGAGTTTCAGGATGCCGGTGCCGAGGTCTTCGACTACGGCAACTCCATTCGGGCGGAGGCTCGCAACGGCGGCTATGAGCGCGCCTTCGAGTTTCCGGGCTTCGTGCCCGCGTACATCCGACCGCTGTTCGCCGAGGGCAAGGGGCCGTTCCGCTGGGCGGCGCTCTCGGGCGAGCCCGCTGACATCGCCGCGACGGACCGCGCGATTCTCGAGTTGTTCCCGCACGACGAACACCTGCGGCGCTGGATCACCCAGGCGCAGGAGAAGGTGCACTTCGAGGGTCTGCCCGCGCGCATCTGCTGGCTCGGCTACAAGGAGCGACACCTGGCCGGGCTGAAGTTCAACGAGATGGTGGCGTCGGGGGAGATCAGCGCCCCGATAGTGATCGGGCGCGATCACCTCGACTCCGGCTCGGTCGCCTCGCCGTATCGCGAGACCGAGGGCATGGCCGACGGGTCCGACGCAATCGCCGACTGGCCGCTGCTGAACGCTCTGCTGAACACGGCATCCGGTGCCACCTGGGTGTCGATCCACCACGGCGGCGGCGTGGGCATCGGCCGCTCGATCCACGCCGGGCAGGTGACGGTGGCCGACGGCACGGCGCTGGCCGCGCAGAAGATCGAGCGCGTGCTCACCAACGATCCGGGCACCGGCGTGATGCGCCACGTGGATGCCGGCTACGAGCGCGCCGCCGAGGTGGCGCGCGAGCGCGGCCTGCGCGTGCCGATGTGGGAAGGCTAGGTCGGCATGACCACGCTGCTCACGAACATAGGCCAGCTCGTGACAAACGAGCCCGGCGCGGGGCGCACGCACGGACCGCTGGGCATCGTGGCGGATGCCGCGGTGCTGGTCGAGAGCGGACGGGTCGCGTGGGTGGGCGCGGCGCCTGCCGCGCCGAGCGAGGCATCCGTCAATGCGGTGATCGATCTGGGCGGTCACGCCGTCATTCCGGGCTTCGTCGACAGCCACAGCCACATCGTCTTCGGCGGCGACCGCGCCGACGAGTTCGAGGCCCGCATGGCGGGTGACACATATTCCGCTGGAGGAATACGCGCCACCGTCGCCGCAACGCGCGAGTCGAAAACGACGGACTTAATCGACCGTGCGCGCGATTTTGTCGCGGAAATGCTCGCACAGGGCACAACCACCGTCGAAGTGAAGAGCGGTTACGGGCTGACGGTGAACGACGAGCGGCGCATTCTCGAGGCGGCCACGGCCGTCACCGAGGAGACGACATTCCTCGGGGCGCATGTCGTGCCGCCCGAGTTCGACGACGACGCCGAGGGATACGTCGACCTCGTGGTCGGCGAGATGCTCGATGCCTGTGCGCCGCACGCGCGGTGGATCGATGTGTTCTGCGAGACCGGCGCCTTCACGCCCGCGCAGTCGCGGCGCATCCTCGAGGCCGGGGCCGCCCGCGGGCTCGGCCTGCGCGTGCACGCCAGCCAGCTGGGCACCGGCCCGGGTGTGCGCCTCGCCGTCGAGCTGGGCGCCGCCAGCGTCGACCATTGCACCTATCTCACCGACGACGACATTGCCGCATTGGCCGCGAGCGGGGCAGGCGGCCAGCCCGGCACCGTCGCCACCCTGCTTCCCGGCGTCGAATTCTCCACGCGGCATCCATACCCGGATGCCCGCCGCCTGATCGACGCGGGCGTCACCGTCGCCCTCGCGAGCGACTGCAACCCGGGCTCGTCGTTCACCTCGTCGATGCCGTTCTGCATCGCGCTCGCGGTGCGGGAGCTGCGCATGACCCCGGCCGAGGCGCTGTGGGCCGCCACCGCGGGCGGCGCCGCGGCGTTGCGGCGCACCGACATTGGGCGCATCGCAGTCGGCGGTCGAGCAGACCTGGTTGAGCTCGCCGCGCCATCGTACGTGCACCTCGCCTACCGCCCGGGGGTGCCGCTCGTGAGACGGGTGTGGAAGAACGGGGTTCAGTCGCCCTCGACACCATCCCCGGAAGTCGAGGCCGAAACCGCGTCCCGCTGACCACCGGGGCGCACGCCTGCGGCAAGCGAGCGCACGCCGAGCACGATCAGCGGCGCCAGAATGCACGCCGCCATGACGTTGACGGCCAGAAAGCCGCCCCAGGCCAGAACCGGGCCAGCGACGGCCGCGAGCGCGGCGGCGCCGAGGTTCATCATGGCGTCCACCGCCCCCTGCAGCGGCACGCGCGCTGACGGCGAGACGGATTGCGTGAGCAGCGTCGATCCGCCGATGATCGACGCCGACCAGCCGAGCCCGAGCAGGCCGAGAGACACCATGATGCGGCCCATGTCGGAGTGCGGCGCCGTCGCATCCATCGCCCCGAGCGTGAAGGCCGTCACGAACAGCAGCGCGCCAAGCAGCACGACGGCTTTCGGGCCGATCCTGTCGGAGAGCGCGCCGAAGAGCGGGCTGGCGGCGTACATGCCGAGAATGTGCACGCTGATGACCAGCCCGACGAGCTCGAGCGACATGCCGTCATGGCTCATGCTCACCGGCGTCATCACCATCACAGAGACCATCATCATTTGCCCTGCGACAATCGCCACAAGAGCGAAGAGCGCGTGGCGATCGCGCGCAGCGATACGCAGCGCCGCGAGCACCGTCACCGGTTTCGGATGCTCCGCGCCGGCATCCGCGCCAGAAACCGCGCCGGCATCCGCGACAACAGCCGTCGCATCCACCCCAGCAGTGACGGAAGCGCCGCGAGCGCGACGCGGTCTGCTGCCCGGCGGCAACCCCATGCGCAGCGTCGCAACGACGAGCGCGGCCAGGAGGAAGGCGACCACGGAGAACAGGTAGGGCCCGGCGAAGGGCTCGAGCCCGATCGCGGAGCCGAGGTTGTTGCCGGGCTCGGAGAGATTCGGTCCGGCGACGGAGCCGACCGTCGTGGCCCAGAGCACGATCGACATGGCCCGCGCCTGATGCCTCGGCTCGACCAGCTCGGTCGCGGCATAGCGCGACTGCAGGTTGGTGGCGGTGCCGGATCCGAACAGCATCATGCCGGCGAGCAGCAGCCAGAACTGCTGGCCGATGACCGCCGCGAGAACTACGACGGCTCCAACGGCACCGAGTCCGAACCCGAGCGTCAGCGAGGCGCGTCGCCCCCGCCTGGCGGCAAGACGCGCCAGCGGAATCGCGAGCACTCCCGCCCCGATCACCGCCGCGGTCTGCGCGAAGCCGGCGCTCTGCGTGTTGCCCGCGACGCGCTCGGCGAGCAGCCCGCCGACGGCGACACCGGATGCGATTCCCACGCCGCCCAGCAACTGGGCAACGATGAGCCGCGCCTGATTGGCTCGAGCGCTCATGTGCCCTCCTGCGATCGGCGCCGAACGAAAGTACGTCGACTCTCGCGATTCTAGAGAGTGCACGGCCGAACCGCCGAAGAAGTATCGCGCACCGCACACCCGAGCTGTTTCTCGAGCTTGCGCTTCGCGACGCTCCTCGCATATCATGCTGCTTTAACGATGAAGCAGATTCCGTCGTCAATCCGAATGCTCGAAGGAGAGTCCCATGCACTACAAGAAACAGCTTGCCGCGGTGGCCGTCGCTGCGGCGCTCGGCCTGATCGTCACCGGATGCTCCGGCGGCAGCGGTTCGACATCCGATGGACCCGTCGAACTCTCCGTCTGGACCGGTTTCACAGGTGGCGATGCACCGGGCTACGAACAGATCGTCAAGGACTTCAACGCGTCCCAGACGAAGGTCAAGGTCACCATGTCGGCGGAGCCCTGGGACACCATCCAGCAGAAGCTGCCCTCGGCGTGGATGACCGGACAAGGCCCCGACATTGCCGCTCCCGCGTCCGATCCGAACGTCATAGCGCAATACGTGAAGACCAACTCGGTACTTCCGCTCACCCTGACGGGCGAGGGCGCCTCGAAGATCAACGTCAAGGACTTCGCGCCCGCGCTCGTCAACGAGTTCACCTATGACAAGAAGCTCTACGCCGTGCCGGCCAACTACGCCACGTTGAGCCTGTACTACAACAAGGCGCTCTTCACCGCCGCAGGGGTGACTCCCCCGACCACGGTGGCAGAGCTGAAGGATGCCGCGAAGAAGCTGACGAAGAACGGAACCTACGGTCTCGTGCTCGCCGACAACAACACCATTCAGATGTGGCCGGTGCTGCAGTGGCTGGAGGGCGGCGACATCGTCAACCAGAAGAACTGCAGCGTGCTCGACAGCACCGCGGGCAGGGACAGCCTGAAGCCGTGGGTCGATCTCGTCGTCAAAGACAAGATCTCCCCGGTGGGACTGACCGGCGCGGAGGCTGACGCGCTGTTCTCCGCCGGAAAGGCCGCGATGGAGATCAATGGCCCGTGGGCCGCGCCCGGCTTCAAATCCGCCGGCATCGACCTGGGCATCGTCCCGGTGCCCGTGTCTACCTCGGGCAAGCCGGTCACCCTCGGATCCACCGCGCCGTTGGCCATCTCCGCGAAGTCCAAGCACCCCCAGGAGGCGCAGGAGTTCCTGGCCTACTGGACCGGCGCGACGGCGCAGAAGAAGTTCTCGCTCTCGACGGGCTTCCCGTCCCTGCGCACCGACCTGGCAGACGACGCCGACCTCAAGGCCAACCCCGTGGTGTCGGTCTTCGCCTCACAGGTGCCCGACTCCCGGTTGTACCTGCCGCAGGTGCCGAACGCCACCCAGATCGACACGGACGCCTACGTTCCGCTGATTGGAAGCCTGACCCGGGGAACCTCCATCGACGAGGGCACCTCCACCGCATCCAAGAAGCTCAACGAACTCTCGGGCTGCACAACGAAATGACTGTTCTGACACAGGTCCGGGAGCCGAAGCACGGCTCCCGGACCGGGTCGGGCCGCGGCTCCCGGTCACGCCGGTTGCGCCTCTCTCCGGCCCTCCTCTTTCTTGCCCCCAGCTTTCTCATCCTGGGCGTATTCGTACTCTGGCCGATCCTGGTCTCGTTCTGGTACAGCCTGCACGACTGGACCATCGGCGCCACCGAGCAACCGTGGGTCGGGCTCGGCAATTACATTGCTCTCACGCAGGACTCGAAATTCTGGGGCGCGCTGCTTCAGACCACGACTATCACCGTCGTTTCTGTCGTCGGAATCGTGGCCATCGGGCTCGCGCTCGCCCTGGCCCTCGCCGGCGAGGGGCTCGGCACCCGCATGATCCGGTCGGCGTTCTTCTTTCCGACGGTCGTCTCCCTGACCTCGATCGGCCTGGTCTGGCGCTTTCTGCTCGACCCCGAACTCGGGCTGATCGGCGGCATCACCTCTGCACTCGGCCTGGGCAAGATCGGCTTTCTGCAATCCCCCGAACTGGCGCTTTCCACGATCATCTTCGTGAACATCTGGAAGAACGCCGGATTCGTGATGATCATCCTCATCGCCGGCCTCAAGGGCGTGCCGTCCGAGCGCTACGAAGCGGCTCGCCTGGATGGGGCGGGCTCGATGCAACTGCTGCGCTACATCACCCTCCCGGCATTGCGCCCGACGATGCTCTTCGGAACGCTCATCATGACGATCCAGTCGTTCCAGCTCTTCGACCTGGTCTATGTGATGACCGGGGGCGGCCCGCTGTTCTCCACAGAGACGCTCGTCACCCTGCTGTTCCGGGAGGGGTTCGTGAACTTCCACACCGGTTATGCGGCCGCCATCTCCTGGGCCCTGTTCCTGGTGATAGTGATCATCTCCGCCCTTCAACTCAGAATCTTCAGGTACAACGATGTCGACTGACACGCTTCGCCGCAGAAGCCTCCGGCCTTCCTCGCGTCTCTCGGCCGCCTCGAAGTGGATCTTCGTCGGTGTAGGCCTCGTGCTGGCCCTGGTTCCCTTTATCTGGATGCTCTCCACCTCGTTCCGCACCGAACGCGATCTCTTCGGCAACCCCGCGAGCCTGTTCCCCACCGAGTGGACGTTGCACGGCTACCAGGGCGTCTGGGAGCAGATCCCCTTCCTGCTGCTCGTGTTCAACACCATCGTCTTCGCCGGCATCACCACCGTGTTGACACTGTTGTTCGACTCGATGTGCGCATACGCGCTGGCACGACTCAACTTTCGGGGGAGGAATCTCGCCTTCTGGCTGGTACTCGTCACCCTGATGGTGCCGTTCCAGGTGACGTTGATCCCGGTGTTCATCGAGCTGTTCCATCTCGACTGGCTGAACAGCTACCAGGGACTCATCATCCCGCGCGCCACCAGCGCATTCGGAATCTTCCTCTTTCGCCAATTCTTCGTCTCGATCCCGCGCGAGCTCGATGAGGCCGCCCGCATCGATGGTGCCGGACACTTCCGCATCTATTGGCAGATCATCCTGCCGCTCGCGAAGCCGGCCATCGCCACCGTGGCCGTTCTCAACTTCACCGCCCTGTGGAACGACCTTCTCTGGCCGCTGGTCGTGACCAGCACACCGAATATGCGCACGCTCCCGGCCGGACTCGCGCTCTTCGGCGGGCAGCACGTGACAGATCACGCCGTGCTGATGGCCGGAGCCGTGCTCTCGCTGCTTCCCATCGCTATCGCCTTTTTCCTCGCCCAGCGATACTTTGTCGCGGGTGTCGCAACGACAGGACTCAAGTGACCACATTCATCGAAGGCTTCCCCCACGACCGGCTGCGCTGGCTGATCGGAATCGAGGACACCTGCGTCTACCCGGCGCCGGGTTCGACCATGGGGCCGCTGAACGAGTTCGAACTCACTGCCCACGACCGAAACTGGCGTTCCGACATCGCCACCGCATCCGAGCTCGGCGCCACAGGTCTGCGATACGGCGTCAGCTGGCCGCTCGTGCACATCGCCCCCGGCCGGTTCGACTGGAGCCGACTCGACGAGCGGATCCACCTGGCCGTGCACGAACATGGACTCACGGTGATTGCCGACCTGGTGCACTATGGAACACCCACTTGGTTGGAGGGGTCGTTCGCCGATCCCGGATTCCCCGAGGCACTCGCCGAATTCGCCGGGGCATTCGCCGCGCGCTATCGCGGGGTGGTCGACCACATCACGCCGGTGAACGAGCCGCTGACCACAGCATCCTTCTGCGGACTTCGCGGCGTGTGGCCGCCCGCCCTGACCGGATGGGATGGCTGGAGCACCGTCACGGTGGCCATCGCCCGAGGGGTGCAAAATTCCATCGCCGCCGTGCGGCACGCCAACCCCGACGCGGTCATCGTGCACGTCGAGGCCTCGGCCCTCTACGAGACCGAAGACGACGGGCTGGTCGACGAGGTCGAGCTTCTTCGCTCACTCGCGCCGCTGCCCACGGATCTGATCCTCGGTCGGGTCGACCAGACGCATCCGCTGCACAGCTGGCTTGTCGAGCACGGAACACCACGCGAGCACCTCGACGAGCTGCAGAGCAGTGCGCCGGTCATCGACCTGCTGGGTGTCAACTACTACCCCGACCTGACCCCTCGCATACTCGAGCGGTTCGATGGCACCGTGCGCCAGGTCACCGCCAACCGATGGAGCGACGGCCTTCGTGCGGTTCTGATGGAGTGGCAGGAACGATACGGGATGCCGATGCTGGTCACCGAGACCAGCATCGAGGGCCCGGAACGCCTGCGTCGGGATTGGCTCGAAGCCGCCACCACGACCGTGCGCCAATTGCACCGCGAGGGAGTGGATGTGCGCGGCCTGACCTGGTGGCCGCTGCTCGACTTCGTTGATTGGTCGTACGCCTCGGGCGGGCACAATGTCGAAGAGTTCGTGCTGCAGCCGGAGACCTCCCGTGACGCGACATCGGAGGTGTTCGCCGAAACCGGGCGCGGTCTCACACCTTTTCTGCGGCGGATGGGGCTCATCGACCTCACCGAGGAGCACGATGGCACTATGCGACGAACACCGACAGAGGCCGCCGCCTCGTTTCCGAAGAAAGCCGCGAGTCTCTCTCCAAAGGACGCCGAGTAAATGAACGACTCCTCCGCGCTCCGGGCCAGTCGGCTCTCCGTTGCCCGCCCGCGCCCTCAGCTGCTGCGCGAGCGCTGGTCGACGCTCGACGGAACGTGGCGCTTCGCGCACGACGATGCCGAGGTTGGAGAGCGGGAGGGCTGGTACGGTTCCGCCCATCGTCTCGATGGGTCGATCACCGTTCCCTACCCGCCCGAGAGCCCCGCCTCGGGTGTGGGAGACGGCGGATTCCACGACGTTGTGTGGTACCAGCGAGACGTGCCCTGGCAGGCCGTGCTCGAGGCAGGATTTCACCCGAGCCGACCACGCATCCACCTGCATTTCGGAGCCGTCGACTACCGCAGCAGGGTCTGGGTCAATGGAAAACTCGTCGGAAGCCATGAGGGTGGCCACACCCCGTTCTCGTTCGACATCACCGACGCCATCGTCGAGGGCATCGCCCAGCACATCACCGTGCGGGCGGAGGATCGGGCCGACGACGTCGAGCAGCCGCGCGGCAAACAGGACTGGCTCGAAGAACCCCACGTGATCTGGTACCACCGCACCACCGGCATCTGGCAGACCGTATGGCTCGAAGCCACTCCGGAAGTTTTCGTGGAGCAGGTGCACTTCACGCCGCAGCTCTCTCGCGGCACGGTGGAATACGAACTGCGCCTGAACCGTCCGCCGGCTCCGGGCACCAGTTGCCGGATCGAGCTGGTGCACGGAGAAGAGACGATCGCCGAGCTCTCCACGCAGCTTGTGTCGCAGAGGCACACCGGAACCATCACGGTGCCGCGATTGCAGAACGGACAGGACCGAGAGGGCATCCTCTGGTCACCCGCCTCGCCGCAGCTGGTTGACGCGGCAGTCATCGTTGAGAACGACGGCCACCCGATCGACACCGTATACAGCTACCTCGGTCTCAGAACGGTTTCGATCCGCGACGGGCAGCTCCTGCTCAATGACCTCCCCTGCTACCTCAGATCGGTGCTCAGCCAGGGGTTCTGGCCGCAATCGCACCTTGCAGCTCCACACCCGGATGCGCTGCGAGAAGAGGTCGAGTTGATTCTCGCGCTGGGCTTCAACTCCGCCCGCGTGCACCAGAAGATCGAGGATCCCGCATTTCTCTACTGGGCCGACCGCCAAGGGCTCCTGCTGTGGGCCGAGGCCCCCGCCGCCTATCGATTCTCCTCGACCGCCGTGGAGCGGCTCACCCACGAATGGCTGGCCGCGCTCGACCGCGACCGGTCGCATCCGTCGATCGTCACGTGGGTTCCGCTGAACGAGAGTTGGGGCATCCAGGACGTCGCGCACGACCCCGCACAACGCGCGTTCGCGCGAGCGCTCGTTCAGCTGACGCGAGCAATCGACCCGTCGCGGCCCGTCATCTCGAACGATGGCTGGGAGCACCTGGAGTCGGACATCTTCTCGGTGCACGACTACGACCACGACCCGGCGACCGTTCGCGCCCGGTACCGCGGGCCCGAAGGCCTCGCCGCATTGCGCAACGGCATCGGCCCCGCCGGTCGCACGATGGTACTCACCGACTCGCTGCGCGAGGATGCGCCGTTCATGCTCACGGAGTTCGGCGGCATCGAGCTGCGGGCTGGGCGGGGGAACGGCGCTGGCGACAGCTGGGGATATTCGAGCGCGAACACCGTCGAACAATTCGAGAAGCAGTTGCGTGACCTGTACGACGCGCTGCGAAGCAGCACGGTACTCGTCGGCACGTGCTACACCCAGCTCACCGACACGATGCAGGAGGCGAACGGCCTGCTCACCGAGGATCGGAAGCCGAAGCTGCCGCTGGCGGTGATCAGAGCCATCGTCACCGGGACGAATTAACACCATGGGCTACGGTAATGATTTCAGGGCTCGTGCCCGCCGCGGAAGGAGCCGGACATGGCCGAACGGATGAAGGTTTCCCGTGTCACCCTCCGCGATATCGCCGAGCGGGTCGGCATCACTCCGTCTGCGGTTTCCATGGCTCTCGCCGACAACTCGCGTATCGGCGTCGACACGAAAAAGGCGGTGCAGGCCGCCGCGAAGGAGCTCGGTTATGTTCCCAGTTCGGCGGCACGAGCGCTGCGAAACCAGCGCGCGGGCACCATCGCGCTGATCGTTCCCACGACCGCGACTCACGTCTTCGGGCACAGCTACTTCATGCTCGTTCTCGACGGCACGTCCTCCGTTGCCAACGAGCACGACGTGCAACTGCTGGTCTCCACGAACCCTGACAATGAACACGGACTCGCCGCCTACGAGCGGGTCATGCGCTCGCACAGCGCCGACGGCGCGATTCTCACCAGCGCCGCGATAGATGACCCCACGGTCGAGCGGCTCATCGACAGCGGGCTCCCGGTCGTGATGATCGGGAGCTTCCCGTATCTGCCGACGGCCATCACCGTGGGCATCGACGACCGTCGGGCCTCCCGGGCGATCACCGAACATCTCATCACGGCGCACGGCCGCACCCGGCTGCTTCATTTCTCAGGACCGCTCGATCACCAGACCGGTGTCGACCGTCGTGACGGATTCCTCGATGCCGTGCGCGCCCACGGGCTCGAGAACGACGCGTTCATCGTGGAGGGCGACCTTAGCGAAGCATCCGGAGCCGAGGCCGTGCGCGGACTCGGAGGGCGCATCGCCGGCTTCGACAGCATCGTCGCCGCCAACGACGACATGGCGCTCGGGGCGTTGACCACGCTCAGAGCGGCCTCGATCGATGTACCCGGAGACCTTTCGATCGTGGGCTTCGACGACTTCGGCGTTGCCCGCGTCACCACGCCGAGCCTCACGACCGTGCGGGTGCCAGCCCAGCAGCTCGCACGCGTGGCCACCGAACGCCTCTTCGAACTCATGGCGGGCAACGATGGCGGCTGGCGGCGACACGAGCTCGACGTGCACCTCGTTCTGCGACAGTCCTGTGGATGCCAGAGCCTCGCCTCGGCCGAGGCCGACGCCGTCGTTCTCTCGGTAGCCTCGCTGCGCGAGCCAGCCTGATGGCGGTTGCTCCGCCTGGCTCGCTCAGCTGGCCCGAGAAGGCGTGCGGTGGGCCAGGCCGGCGACCACCTCGAGCACGCAGAGGGCGGCGAGGCGCACGGTGCGGCCGTCTGGCGCATCCGCCGTCGCATCCACCTCGGCGATGTCGACCGAGCGAAGCTGCGGATGCCGCGCCGCGGCTCGCACCGCCGACCGCAGCTCGTAAGCGGAGATCCCACCGGGCACCGCGGCGGGGCAGGCCGGTGCGACGGAGCGATCGCATACGTCCACGTCGATGTCGAGGTGGATCGGGCCGCCCGCGGAGCCGGCGATCTGCAGCGCCTCGGCCATGACATCCGCGATCGGCCGCCGGTACAGTTCGTCGCGGTGCACGACGGTGATTCCGAGTTCGGCTGCACGCTCGGCGTAGGCTCGCGAGTTCGCGAAGTCGGCGATGCCGATCTGCACGATGCGCCGGCCGTCGAGACCCGCCTCGACGAGGCGTCGCACCGGCGAGCCGTTGCTGATGCCGTCGCGCAGGTCGTAGTGCGCGTCGAGCGTGATGAGGCCGGCGCGCGCGATGTCGGCACCCCAGGTACCGAGTGCGACCGGCACCGTGAGCGCGTTGTCGCCGCCCAGCGCGACCACGACGGATGCTCGCGCCGCGGCATCCGCCACCAGCGCGGCAGCGCGCGCCTCGCCCTCGGCGCCATCGGGTTCGGATGCGTCGCCGAAGTCGGCAATGCGCAGGGCATCGAGCGAGCCGACGCGCGCCGGCGTCGCCCCCGACGGCTCCGCGGGAGCCGAGCGATCAGGCGCGAGGAAGGCGCTGTAGTAACGCAGCGCAGCGCGCACGGCAGCGGGCGTTTCGCCGGCGCCCGTGGCCGAGAGCGAGGTGCGCCAGGTCGGGATCCCGACGAGCGCGAGGTCGAGGGGCTCTTCGACGTCGCCCACGGCAGGCCAACCTCCGGCCCGGGGCCAGAGCGGGTCGACGGAAAGCGCGCGTGCTGTCACGAGACCGACGCTAGTCGCGCTCCTGGGAACGCTCCGCGTACCCCCGCGCGATTCCGTCCGGGATACCGGACTCGCTGCTCCGCCCCAGACTGCTTCCTCCGCCCCCTGCGCACAACTCATGCAGAATTGCAGCAGGCATCCGCGCCCGCCCGTGATCGCGGGGTTGCAGCCCGGCTCGTGCGCATTCTGCCTGGGTTGTGCGCACGCGTCGGGCAGGAGGCGCCCGCCACAAGTGGCCCGAACGGGGCGTACTCCACACGTGGAATTACGTGGCCCGAGTGATCTATTCTCGTCTCACGTTCTCTTACGCGAATTTCGGTGCAAGAAACGCCCACCCGCTCGCCTGGAGAAACCGTGACCCGCCTTACCCGTGTGATCGACGACGATCGCACCACCCGCACCACCCCCCGCATATCCGCCACCGTCGGCCTCGCCGCAGCACGCCGGTCCCGGCACTCGGGCACTGCTGCCCGCTTCGTGCGCACGGCAGCCGTCGCCGTCGTCGCTGCGACCGTTCTCGCCGGTGCCCTCGCCGGATGCCGCGCCGCGACCCCGACGTCGGTGGCCGCCGCCGGGTCCAACGATGTGCTCGCGGCCGTCTCGACCGACAAGCCCACGGATGGCGTGCGCACCGCGCGCATCCCGCGCAGCGTCAGCGTGACATCCGATCTCGTCTACGGCACGGCGGCGGACGGCACCGTGCTGCGCCTCGACGTCTGTTCGCCGGCACGCGTGCCCGGCGCGGCGGCTCTGCCCGGCGTCGTTGCCATCCATGGCGGCAGCTGGTCGATGGGCGACAAGGCCAACACCGACTGGCGGGCCGTGTGCCGGTGGCTCGCGAGCGCGGGCTTCGTCGCATACTCGCTCGACTATCGGCTCGTTCCCGCCGTCACCTTTCCCGCCGCAATCGACGACGTGAACACCGCGGTCGCCTGGATTCGCCGTCCGGCGAACGCGGCCCGCTTCGGCATCGACCCGGCCCGACTCGGTGTGCTCGGCGGCTCAGCCGGTGCCAATCTGGCCGCCCTGCTGGGCATGCGCGGCAGCGGCCCCACCGACACGGGTACGCGCGTTGCAGCGGTCGCCGAACTCTCCGGCCCCATCGACCTGACCGAAGCGGGGCAGCGTCTCGGGCATCCGGTACCGTACGTCGCACAGATCGAGCGCGCCTATCTGGGCTGCCGCACGTTCAGCGACTGCCCCCAGGCGATGGATGCCTCACCGCTCTACGCGATCGACCGCAGCGACCCGCCGGTCTTCATCGCGCAGTCCTCCGACGAGCTGATCCCCCGCGAGCAGGGCGACGCGTTCGCCGCCGCGCTGAGTCGCGCGCACGTTCCGCACACCCTCGTGACCATGCCGGGCAAGCGACACTCTGTGGCACTGCTCGACCCACCCATGCGCAGAAACATCGTCGCCTTCCTGCACCGCTACCTCGGGTGACGGTGCGCCGACAGTGTCACGGTGGCACCCGCCGCCCCCTACCCGCGTACGGTCGTGAACCAGCTCCCCAGACGGATGCGCCGCGCGGCCCCCGCTCGTTAGGCTGCACGCATGTCTGACTCGACCGTACCCAGCGCACCTCGAGCGTCCGGCGCACCCGGCGAGCCCAGCGCACCTCGAGCGTCCGGCGCGCCCGGCGAGCCCGGCACGCCCGCCGCGCGTCCCGCACCGTACCCCCCAGGCGTGCCGCCGGTATCCGACGTGCCCGGCACGGCACCAGGTGACGCACCCCGCGCAACCCACGCATCCGGCCTCCAGCCCACCGCACCGCTGCCCCCGGTCACGCGACCTACCGCGCCCACCGCACCGCGCGCCCCCAGGAGCATCTACGTCCCACGCCCCGGCGTCGTCGCCTGGAGCATTCTCTCCGTGCTCGCCGCCGCCCTCTTCGCCGTGAGCGTGCCGCTCAACGCGGGCATTTACGGCGTCCCCGTCGCCGCCGCCTTCCTGCTCGGCGTGCTCCAGTGCGGCTCGATCCTGCTCGCGGTGCAGCTGCCCAAGGCCGCGATAGTCACGTCGCTCATTCCGGTCGTGGCCGTTCCCCTGCTCGCGCAGGCCGTCGACGCCCCCTGGCCCTGGCCGGTTGCCGGCCTCATCGCGCAGTGCGCCGTGCTGGTCGTAATCGGGCTGCGCAACCCGTGGCGACTGTCGGCTGTGGCGTGGGCACTCAGCGTCGCGGCATCCGTCGTCGTATCCGTCGCGCACGTCGACCACCTCGGCGGCGCCATCACCAGCATCATCCTGTTCGCGAGCATCTCCGCTCCCCTTCTCGCCCTCGCCGTTCTGCTCGCCCAGCGGGAGAACGCGCGCGAGCAGTTGCACCACGAACGTCAGCTCACCGCCGCCGAGCAGGGTCGCCGCGAGCTCGTGGAGGAACGCAATCGCATCGCCCGCGAGCTGCATGACGTTGTGGCGCACAGCATGTCGGTCATTCAGGTGCAGGCCACGACGGCGCCGTACCGTCTGCCGGGCATGGATGCCGCGACCACCGCCGAGTTCACCGACATCGCCGCATCGGCCCGTGCCGCCATGCGCGAGATGCGCCGTCTGCTCGGCGTGCTGCGCGAGGACGACACGAGCGGCGAGCTCGCACCCCAGCCGCAGCTTTCTGCGGTGCCCGAGCTCGCGACATCCGCTCGACGTGCCGGCGTACCGGTGTCGCTCGAGATCGAGAACGGCCTCACCGACGGCACCGCCCAGGTGCCCGAGACCACCGCCGTCGCCGCGTACCGCATCGTTCAGGAGGCGCTGAGTAACGTGATTCGGCACGCACCGCAGGCACCGACGGCCGTGCGCATCGAGCGGGCAGCGGATGCGACGCTCGGCGCCGCGCTGCATCTCACGATCGCGAATGATGCGGCCTCCCGCAGCACGGTCGCCCCAGGGGTCGGCAGCGACACTCCACCGCTCGCCGCTACCGATAGCGGCGGACACGGGCTGCTCGGCATGCGCGAGCGGGCGGCGCTGCTCGGCGGCCACATCCGCTTCGGGTCGACGGATGCCGGTGGCTATACGGTTGAGGCGTGGCTGCCGCTGGACGCGGCCGGCATCCAAACGGCTGCCACCCACCCGGCCGACACCGCCTCTGACGCAGAATCGGAGCCTTCATGAGCATCACCGTTCTCATCGCCGACGATCAGGCCATGGTGCGCGCCGGCTTCGGCGCCCTGCTCGACGCGCAGGACGGCATCAGCGTCATCGGCCAGGCGAAGGACGGCGCAGAGGCGGTGGAGTTATCCCACCGGCTGCACCCCGACGTCGTGCTCATGGACGTGCGGATGCCCGTGAAGAACGGGCTCGAGGCCACCCGCGAACTCACGCAGCCGGCCCGCGGCGTCGTGCATGTGCCGCGCATTCTCGTGCTCACGACCTTCGACATCGACGACTACGTGTACGAGGCGCTGCGGGCGGGCGCGAGCGGCTTTCTGCTCAAGGATGCCTTGCCCGAGGAACTCGTGGCCGCCGTGCGTATCGTCGCCGCGGGCGACGCGCTGCTGGCGCCGAGCGTGACGCGCCGGCTGATCGAGCAGTTCGCCCGCACAGCCCCGGTGACGCCGCCGAATTCGGCACGCCTGAGCGAGCTCACCGAACGCGAGCGCGAGGTGCTGCTGCTGGTGGCGCGCGGGCTCTCCAACACGGAGATCGCCGGCTCGCTTTTCATCGCCGAGCAGACCGTGAAGACCCACGTGAGCAAGATTCTCGGCAAGCTTTCGCTGCGCGACCGCGTGCAGGCCGTCGTGCTCGCCTACGAACTCGGCCTGGTGCGCGCTTCCGCCTAAAATTGCCTGTTCCCATACGCGGGTTGAGGAGCGAGGAACGAGCGTCTCGAAACCCGCACGTACGGCTCTGGTTTCGAGACGGACCCTCCTTCGTCGAGTCCTCCTCAACCAGCGGATGCCCTACCGCGGTAGGGGCACCAAGACCGCTCTTCGGGGGGAGGTGAGCGCACGCATCCGCTTCGTACGGTGTCGTCACCGGCGGAAACTCCGCCGACGAAGGAGACCGACGATGACCGCACTTATCGGCTCGCCACACCGCACCAGCACCCCCGCCCCCACCCATCACGACCTCAGCATCGACGTTGCTCGCGCCGCCTGCCTCGTCGTCGTGGTCATGCTGCACGCCATGATGGTGGGCGTCAGCATGGGCGCGAACGGCCCCGTTCTGCAGAACGCTCTCGAAGGCCAGGCCTGGTTCGCGCCGGTGAGCTGGATCGTGCAGATCATGCCACTGTTCTTCATCGCGGGTGGCTTCTCGAGCATCACACAGTGGCGGCGCATGGAGCAGCGCGGCGCATCCGGCAGCGATTACGTGCGCGCCCGGCTGGCCCGGTTGCTGCGACCCGCGGTGGTGCTCGTCGCATCCGTCGGGGTGGGGCTGGCGATGCTCAGCGCCGTCGGCGTGCCCGCCGACATCGTCGCCACGGCCGGATTCCGCATCAGCCAGCCGCTCTGGTTTCTCGCCGTGTACATCGGATGCTCCGCGCTGGTGCCGCTGCTGGTGCGCGCCCACGAACGCTCGCCTCTCGCCACCGGCGCGCTCATGCTCGCCGGCGTGATCGGCGTGGATGCCGTGCGTATCGCCACCGGCGTGGAGCCCATCGGCTACCTCAACCTGGCCCTCGTGTGGCTGCTCGTGCAGCAGCTCGGGTTTTGGCTCGCCGACGGCGCGCTCGACCGCCTCTCGGTGCGCGTGCGCCTCGCCGCAGCCGGTGCCGCGTTCGCCGCTCTCGTCACCCTCACCGCCGCCGGCGTGTACTCGGGGGATATGCTCGTCAACCTCAACCCGCCCACGCTCTGCCTCGTTCTGCTGGGCGTCGTGCAGCTGATGCTGTTCTCGGTGCTGCAGCCGCGCATCCGCTCGTGGGTCGCCGCCGCGCCGGCACGCCTCGCCGCGGTGACCGCCATCGGTTCCCGCGCGATGACCATCTACCTCTGGCACATGAGCGTGCTCGTGGCCCTCGCCGGCGTGCTGCTGATGACCCGGATGCCGCTGCCGACCCCCCTGAGCGCCGAATGGTGGGCGACGCGGCCGGCCTGGCTGCTGCTCGTGGTGCTGGCCGTTGCAGCGGTGACGGCCGCGATGGCCCGCTTCGAGACATTTTCGGCGCCGCGCGCCGCGGGGTTCGGTCAGACGCGGCGCGTGCAGGCGGTGAGCGTAGGCGTTGCAGCGGTGCTCGGTGTCGTCGGCATCGGCATGCTGCTCGTGGTGGGCTTCACACCGGGAACCGCGCTCGTGAGTGTGGCGCTGCTGGGTGGGGCGCTCGTGGCATCCGGGGCCGTGCGGGTGGTTTCGAGACGCCGCTTCGTCCCTCAGCGGCTCCTCAACCAGCGGTTCGCCGGTTGAGGAGCGAGGAACGAGCGTCTCGAAACCAGCGGTTCGCCGGTTGAGGAGCGAGGAACGAGCGTCTCGAAACCAAGTCGGCCACGCTAGGCTGCAGCCTCCCGCTTCGCGGCGCGGCGCGCCCTGGCGCCCTCCACCAGGTTGTAGAGCGTCGGCAGCACCACGAGGGTGAGCAGCGTCGAGGAGACCAGCCCGCCGATCACCACAATCGCGAGCGGCTGCGAGATGAAGCCGCCATGCCCGGTGACCCCGATCGCCATCGGCAGCAGCGCGAAGATCGTCGCGAGCGCCGTCATGAGAATCGGGCGCAACCGGCGTGACGAGCCGTGAGTGACGGCATCCGGAACACTCATGCCTCGACGCCGGTACTGGTTCACGAGGTCGACGAGCACGATCGCATTCGTCACCACGATGCCGATGAGCATGAGCACACCGATGAGCGAGGCCACTCCGAGCGGGATGCCCGAGACGATCTGCAGCACGATGGCCCCCGTCGCCGAGAACGGGATGGAGACGAGCAGCAACAGCGGCTGGCGAAGCGAACGGAACGTCGCCACCATGACGATGTAGACGATCAGGATGGCCGCGAGCAGCGCGATGCCCAACTGCGAGAAGGCATCCCCCTGGCTGGCGGTCACGCCGCCAATCGTCGCGGTCGCGCCGGTAGGCAGCGAGACGTCCTTGAGCGCCTTCTGCACATCCGCATTGGCCACCGAGAGGTTGTCCGTCGCCGGCGTGGCGGTGATGGCCGAGCTGCGCAACCCCTTCTGTGTGGTGATGGATGCTGGCCCCGTGGTCTGCTTCACCGTCGCCAGCGTGTCGAGCGCCACCACCCCGCGCGCGGTCGGAACCTTCAGCGCGGCCAGCTCGGCGACACTCGTCGGTGCGCTCGCGTTCTGAATGTAGATCTTCAGCGTCGTCTCGTTGATGGCCACCGAGCCGACCGTTGTCGGCTGCATGGCCTGCGAGACGATGCCGCCCACGGCCACCTCGCTGAGCCCGGCCGCCGCGGCCTTCGCGCGGTCGACGGTCACCGCAATGTACGGCAGCGAGGAGCTGAGGTTGCTCGATGCCTGCTTGATGGAGTCGAGCCCGCCGACCGCCTTCGTGATCGAATCCGTCGCATCCGTCAGCGCCTTGCCGGTGGATGCCGTCACGTCGATCTCGATGTCGCTCGAGCCGCCGAATCCGCTCGAGGAGGAGACCGTGGTCTCGCCCGAGCTCGTGATGCTCTTCAGCTCGCGCTCGATGGTGTTCTGCAGCGCGGTCTGGTCCACGCTGGCATCCGTCGTGATGGAGTAGGTGACGGCGCCGCCACCGCCGCCGGTGAACGCGTCGCGCAGCGCGCTGCCGCTCGAGCCGATCGAGAGCTGCACCGTCTGAATGCCCTTCGTGGCCAGCAGCTTCTTCTCGACGGGTTTCGCGGCGGCATCCAACGCCGCAAGGCTCGTGCCTGGCGCCATCTTCTGCGTGACGGTGAGCGTGTTCTGCCCCGTGGCGCCCAGGAAGTTGGTTTTCATGCTCGGCACGAGCGCGATGGTGCCGCCGAGCACCACAATCGCGATGATCACGGTGATGGCCGAGTGCTTGAGCGTCCAGTGGATGATCGGCAGGTAGGCCTTCTGCAGGCGCGACGGATGCTCGAGCTCGTCGGGCGCGCTCGTGCCGGTGCCGCTCGTGGTGGCGTGGCCTGCCGCGTCGACCTCATCGACGAACGCGGCGTCGCCCAGCACGGCCTGCGGCGCGTGCTTCTTCTGCTTGTGCGGCCGCAGGAACCAGTACGCGAGCACCGGCACGATGGTGAGCGCCACGAGCAGCGACGAGAGCAGCGCCATCGTCACGGTGAGCGCGAACGGACGGAACAGCTCGCCCGTCATGTCGCCCACGAAGGCGAGCGGCAGGAACACCGCGACGGTCGTGATGGTCGAGGCGGTGATGGCACCGGCAACCTCCCTGACCGCGCGGATGATCGTGCTCGCGCGATCTGCGCCGGGCACCAGATGCCTCTTGATGTTCTCGATCACCACGATGGAGTCGTCGACAACCCGACCGATCGCGATGGTAAGGGCGCCGAGGGTGATGATGTTGAGCGTGTAACCGGTGGACTGCATGCCGATGAAGGTGATGAGCACGCTGGTGGGGATGGAGATCGCGGTCACGAGCGTCGAGCGGATCGACAGCAGGAAGATGAGGATGACCACCACGGCGAAACCGAGACCGAGCAGACCCTCCTCGGTGAGGGAGTTGATGGACTGCTCGATGAACGGCGCCTGGTCGAAGACGATGGTGATCTTCGCGTCGTGACCCACCTTGGCGGTGAGATCGGAGACAATGGCGCGCACGCCCTTCGACACCTCGACGGTGTTGGCCGAGGGCAACTTGGTGACGGCGATGGTGAGCGCCGGCTTACCGTCGACGCGCGAGAGCGAGGTCGTGGGGTCGTCGGTCTCGGCGACGGATGCGACGCTGCCGATCGTCACAGTCGTCGCGACCCTCGCACCTGCCGCGATCCCTGAACCCGCCGAAACGCCCGCTCCAGCCAACATCGGCAGCGCTGCAATATCCTTCACTGAACTCAGCTGTGCCCCCGACTGCACCGAGAGCGTCTTGTCGCCCTCCGTGATCGAGCCGCCGGGCACGAGAACGCCGTTCTGCGTCAGGGCGGTCTTGATGTCCTGGGTGGTGAGGTGCGCTGCCGCGAGCTTCGCGGCATCCGGCGTGATGGTGATGCGCTGGCCGACCTGGCCCACGAGCTGTGCGTCGTTGACGCCCGTGATCTTCTTGATGTCGGGCAGGGCGAGCCGGGTGAGGTCCGCGCCGAGCGCCTTGGTGTCTTCGGTGCTGGTGACGGCGAGCTGAATCACAGGCAGGTCGTCGATGCTGCCGCTGAGCACCTGCGGTTCAACGCCGTCGGGCAGCGTGGATTTGATGCGGTTGATGGCCTGGTCGAGCTTCTGCTCGGCCGTGGCCAGATTGGTGCCGTACGTGAACTTCACCGTGATGAGCGACTGGTTGGTGCTGCTCACCGCCGAGCTGCTGTCGAGGTCGGGCACGCCCTGGATGGCGGCCTCGACCGGCGTGGAGACGTCGTTGTTGACGACCTCGGGGGAGGCGCCTGGGTAGTTCGTCACTATCGCCAGCTGCGGAAACTGGATCGACGGCGCCAGTTCCTGCTTGAGGTTGGTGAGCGCGAGCCCGCCGAACACGGCAACCACAATCGTGATGAGAGCGATGAGCGCGCGGTTCTTCATGCTCAGAACGGCAAGAAAGTGCACGGGGTTCCCCTCGAGTGCGGCAGACGGATGCCGCGGGTGCGGCGGGTGCGCGATGGCGAACGGCGACATCGCCAGTCGCAGAGATTATCTCATTGCAGTCTCTGCAAATACACCGAGCACTTCGCACCTCACGGGAGCGGGATGGTCTGGCGGGGGCGGGATGCCTCGAGGGAGCCCAGCACCGAGAGCAAGTCGGCCGTTTCCGATCCGGCTTCGGCGTGAAAGACGACGAGCAGCTGCCCATCCGTTCCACCGACGCTTAGCTTCTCGCGGCGCAACTTCAGATCGCCGAGTTCGGGGTGGCGCAGGAGCGAGGGTCCGCTGCCCTGCAGCTTGACGTCATGCCGGGCCCAAAGCCGCCGAAACGGCTCGCTGCCGAGAGAAAGCTCGCCGACGAGCTGCACGAATCGCGGATCGCTCGTGTCGGCGCCCACCAGGGCGCGGAAGCCCGCGACGATACTGGGAGCGATTGCCTCCCAGTCGACGAAGAGGCTGCGCTCGCGCTCATCGAGAAAGAAGTCGCGGATGCGGTTGCCGCCGACGTCGAACGTCGGCGAGAGCGCCGCGGCGAGCGAATTGGAGGCGAGCACGTCCAGGTAGCGGCCCTCCACGAAGGCGGGCTGCTGCAGCACGCCGAGCAGTTGCCGAATGCCGCTCGGCACGATTTCGCGCGCGCGGCGCGCGGTCCTGCGCGGCTTTTCCTGGGAAAGGTTGATGAGGTAGCGGGTGGCCAGTTCATCCAGTTGCAGTACCTGCGCGAGAGCCTCGAGAACCTGAACAGAGGGCCGTCGATCCCGCCCCTGTTCCAGTCGCAGGTAATAGTCGGAGCTGATGCCCGCAAGCATCGCCACTTCCTCGCGCCGCAGGCCCTCAACACGGCGGATGCCCCCGGCCCGGATTCCCACATCCTGCGGCTGCACAAGTCCGCGCCGTGCCTTGAGATACTCCCCGAGCGCGTTGTCGTCCATGTCACAACGGTAGACCCGCGCGCGGACGCATGACTGTCCCTGTCGCCCCTAGGAACACGAGGACTCTCGCTGTGCCGCGGTCACCGGCGCAGAGTTGAGCCATGACATCCACACGCACAACACTTGCCGGAGGCACCTTCAGCCTCGCCGACAACCTCACAGTGACCCGCACGGGCTACGGCGCAATGCAACTCGCCGGGCCGCATGTTTTCGGGCCGCCCGCCGACCGCGAGGCCGCACTCGCCGTGCTGCGCGCGGTCGTGGAGCTCGGCATCACCCACATCGACACGTCAGACTTCTATGGGCCGTTCGTCACGAACGAGATCATCAAGGAGGCACTGCACCCCTACCCGGATGCCCTCCACCTGGTCACCAAGGTCGGCTCACTGCGCGACGCCGACGGCGGATGGCCGCGGGCCCGTTCACGAGACCAGCTGCGCCAGGCGGTTCACGACAACCTCACGCGGCTCGGCCTTGAACGACTCGATGTGGTGAATCTGCGGGTGGGCGGTATAGACAGCCCGGAGGCCGGCTCGATAGCAGAGCCGTTCTCGGCACTGGTGGAACTCCGCGATGAAGGCCTGATCGCGCACCTCGGAGTGAGCAATGTCACGGGCGAACAGGTGGCCGAGGCGCAGGCCATCGCACCGATCGTGGAGGTTCAGAACCTCTACAACATTGCCAATCGCCAGGACGATGACCTCGTGGATTCGCTCGCCGCGCAGGGCATCGCTTACGTGCCGTACTTTCCTCTGGGCGGGTTCTCGCCGCTGCAGTCCGAGACGCTGAGCCGTGTCGCCGAGCGCCTCGGCGCGACCCGGATGTCTGTTGCCCTGGCCTGGCTGCTGCAGCGCTCGCCCAACATCCTGCTCATCCCCGGCACGTCGTCTGTCGCGCACCTGCACGAGAACGTCGCCGGCGCCGCGCTCGAGCTGCCGGCCGACGCTCTCGCCGAACTGAACACGATCGGCGCCGCGCTGGTCGAGTAGCTCGCACGCTCGCTCGGCGCTGGAGCTGAGGCGATTGCTGGCGCAATCGCTTCAGCTCCAGCGCGCTACTCGACCAACGGGAGTCCGCTTGCGTACACGCGAAACGCATCGCGCACATACTCGGCACCGGCCTGCCCACCGTAGTTCGCGGCGAAGCGCGGATCGGCCACGTACATATCGCCGTAGCCGTTGAGACGCTGGGCCGTGATGGGCCCTCCCGTCACCGACGCGCTCAGATTGAGCCAGTCGACGTGGCGGGCGACTATCGCCTGCACCGTCTCGCTTGCGGCATCCGCCCCCGCACTGTGTGCGGCCGCATAGTCACGCGCGATCTGGGCATGCTGCTCGTGGTACTCCTTCTTCTCAGCCTCGCTCTTCGAACGCCACCACGCATCGCTCTTCGCGTACGCATCGGCGCCCCAGCGCTGTTCGACCTCCTCCTTGTACTGGGTGTGGTCGAAGCCGTCCAATATCTCTTCTGCCATGAGCTGTTCACCTCCTTCCATTGCCGTGAGCGTCGTCTCGACGGATGCGATCTGTCGCGCCAGCCTCTGTTGTTCCCGCTGTAACCACGTGAGGTGGTTCTGGAGGGCGCGCGGCGCATCCGTCTCGTTATTCAGCACCTCAGCGACGGCCGGAAGGCCGAGCCCGAGGTCTCGCAGCAGCAAAATGCGCTGCAGCCGCACGAGGGCATTCTGGTCGTAGTGACGATAGCCGTTCGAGCCGATTCGACTCGGCTCGAGCAGCCCGACCTCGCCGTAGTGGCGCAAGGTGCGGCTCGTGGTGCCGGCCAGCCGCGCTATCTCTTGAATCGACCAGTCGCGGTCATTCGCCGTCATCTCCGTCTCCTTCATTCGGCATGCAACCCACGCTAGAGCTTGACGTTACGTCAATGTCAACCACGAATTGCGTGCGGCGCTTGCGCATCCGGCAAACGCGATATATCGTGTTTTGAACACAACGCGATATATCGCGTTATCAGACGTGACGGTACCGGAGAAAAGGACAGAACGATGGCACAGGAGAAGTGGCTGATACAGCCCGGCGAGACGAAGGTGCTCGACATCGAGCTGGTGCGCGCGCTCAAGGTGGGCCTCATCGGCGGCCAGGTCGACATCATCGGCCACGACGAGCAGAGCGCCCGCATCGAGGTGCACTCGGTCAGCGGTAAAGACCTCAAGATCTCCATTGACGGCGACACCCTCGAGATCGACCACCCGCAGCTGCGCTGGGACAACTTCATCGAGGTGTTCCGTGGCTGGCGCGACAACGCGAAGGCGGATGTCAGCGTGCTGGTTCCGCGCGACGTCGCCCTCAAGTTCGGCGTGGTTTCGGCGAGCGCCCTCGTCTCCGGCCTCGCCGGTGACTCCCGGCTGAGCACCGTCTCGGGCGAGGTGGTGGTGGACGAACTCAGCGGAAGCCTCGAACTCAACAGCGTGAGCGGCGAGCTCTCTGTGCGCAATCACACCGGGCGCATCAACGCGCACACGGTCTCGGGCGATATCACGGCCACCGGCGACATCACCCGCTTCAGTGTGGACGGCGTCTCCGCCGATGTGTTCCTCGACCTGAACGACACGCCCGACGAGATCACCGCGAACTCGGTCTCGGGCGATCTCACGCTGCGCCTGGCCAATGCGGGCGGATGCCGCTACGTGCTCAACACGATCACCGGCAAGCTGCTGGTCGACAACACCCGCATCGTCGGCGCGCGCGGCAAGGCCTACACCGGAACGCTGGGCAGCCTCGACGGGTCGTGGAGCGACATCCGGGTGAATTCGGTGTCGGGCAACGTCTCGATGCTGCGATCTGCGGCAGCGCCGGGTGCCTCGGCAGGCACAGGGTCCGAAGCGGGGGCAACAGCATGACGCCGGTGTTCGCGCATGGCAGCCTGCGCCTTTACCTGCTGAGCCTGCTGGCCGAGGCCCCCCGGCACGGCTACGAACTCATCCAGGCGCTCAGCGACCGCTTCGGCGGTACATACAGCCCCAGCGCCGGCACGATCTACCCGCGACTGGCCAAGCTCGAGGAGGAAGGCCTCGTCACCAAGGCCACGAACGGCCGCAAGTCCGTCTACGAGATCACCGATGCGGGCCGGGCCGAGCTCGCCGACCGCGAAGACGAGCTCGACGCCATCGAGAACGAGGTGACAGACTCGGTGCGCCGTCTGGCCGACGAGGTGCGCGCCGGCGTCAACGCGGCCATGAAGAGCCTGCGTGCCGACCTTGCCTCGGCCGCACGCGACGCCAGGCGCGAGGCTGGGCCCGAACCCGAGCGCCAGCCGAGGGATTCAACAGAACCGATGGATCGCCGCGCCGACTCGCGGGCCGCCCTGCGCGACTCCGATGTGGTGCTCACCGAGTTCCGCCAGCATCTGCGCACCGATCTGCGCACCGCCGCCGCACGCGGCACGCTGACGGATGCCGTGGTCGCCCAGCTGCGCGACGAACTCACGCAGTTGCGAAAGAACGTCCTGTCCGCGCTCGGCCGATAGCACGGCCAAACTCGCGCACCCACGGATTTCGGCGTGGGCGCGGCTGCTGCGCGCGATTCAGGCCGCGCGGCCCGTTTCTGCCACACCGGTGTCGTGCGCACCCGGGCAGTGGATGAAGGCGTGCGCGCCATCCCGTTCCATCGTGTGCCCCGCCATCGGCGTGCCGCAGAGGGGGCAGAGAAGGTGATCGGGCGTGGGCGGCGTCTCGACGTCGTATGGTCCGAGCGGCGGCGGTCCGAGTATCGGAAGAAGCCGGTCGTCCAGCCATTCGGCGAAGCCCGCTGGGGAGTGCCGTGTGCCGGTATGGCGTGTGTGTGCCATGCCTCAAGTGTAGGCGTGCCGGTCGCAAAAGGCTCCGGAAAACAGCACATCGATCTCGCTATCAAGAGGTGGCGGCCCACTCCCAACGCGCCGACTGACAACAGTATTCCCGATCCGATTTGACAGCGGCCCCGCGAGGTGTAGTGTCATCCCTCGTGACAAACGAGGGGCGATCCCCGAAGCGCTGGCTGATTGGCGAGCCGCTACCGAGCGAGAAGCTCGAGGGGCAGCTGCTCTCCAAGCGCCTTGCGCTACCCATTTTCGCCAGCGACGCGCTCTCCTCCGTGGCATATGGTCCGCAGGAAATGCTCATGATCCTCACGATCGGCGGGCTTGCTTTTCTGAGCTTCGCCCCATGGGTCGCGGCCTGCGTCGTGGTGCTGCTCATCACCGTCGCCGCTTCCTACCGCCAGCTCATCAAGGCGTACCCCTCCGGCGGCGGCGACTACGAAGTGGCCCACAAGAACCTGGGCGAGAAGGCAGGTCTGATCGTCGCATCCGCTCTGCTCGTCGACTATGTGCTCACGGTTGCGGTGTCGGTGGCCAGTGGTGTCGACAACATCATCTCGGCCCTGCCCTGGCTGAGCGGATGGCGTGTCGAACTCGCCGTCGCCTTTGTGGTGCTCATCGCGGCAGTAAACCTGCGCGGAGTACGCGAGTCGAGCAAGGCGTTCGCGATTCCCACCTACGTGTTCATCGCAAGCATCGTGCTCATGGTGGTCACTGGTCTGGTGCAGACACTGTTCGGCAGCGCACCGATCGCCGAATCCGCCGGATACAGCGTGCACGCGCAGAACATCACGCAGGCCGCGGTGATCCTGCTGCTGCTGCGCTCCTTCGCAAGCGGATGTTCCGCCCTGACCGGCGTCGAAGCGGTAGCCAACGGGGTTCCCGCGTTCCGCACCCCCAAGATCAGAAACGCGCGCACGACGCTGCTGCTGATGGCATCCATCGCCGTCGGCCTGTTCGTGGGCCTCACCGCCATCGCGCTGATCACCCACGTGCATTACGCCGAGAATCCGTGTGATCTTCAAGGGTGGGCGCAGTGCGCCACCTCGCCGCAGCGCAGCGTGATAGCCCAGGTGGCATCCGCGGTCTTCGGCAACAACAGCAT